>JBDHAS010000018.1:0-31975 GCA_039588015.1 Gemmatimonadota bacterium
CGAATCACCGATGAGATGCCAGGCACCGCCAACTGCAGCCCCTGGGCAGGCTGTAAATAGGATTGCGCGATGATGCGCGTAGCTTCCTCGCGTATCTCCTCCAGCGAAGGAGGCGAAACGGCTACCGCTGGGTCGAGGGCGTCGTAGAGGCCGGACTCGAATTCGTAGGCCTCGCGCACAGCGGCTGGCAACGATGCAACGCTCGGCCCTCTGAAGAACCGGGGCGGTGTGCCGACGTTGAACTCGTAAGCGCCGATCCTGAACTCGGCACGAATGATACCGCCGGCGGGGAAGTTTACGAAGTTGACCCCGCGTCGGAGTTCGATCCCCTGACGATGCGGAAGCCAGTACTTACCCTCCCAGAGCGCGTTCTCGAGCCGGATGTTGAAGTAATCCAGCGTGTCATCCAAGTAGGATGCGGCAGTGAAGGTCAACTCCATGCGAACGATGTCCGCAGTGCCGCGATCCAAGTAGATGGCGCCGACCACACCCGCCGCTTCTGGATTCTGCGGGCGCACCTCCGCCTTGTACACGTGGACGTCACGATCCGGCAGCACCAACGTGAGAGAATCAGCCAGGCGAAATTCGTAGAACTCCAAGGCCCCGGCCGCCGCCGGATGGAGGGCGTCGCGCACTTCGGAGCCTTCGCCCAGGTGGATCCGATCACCGAGGTTGTCCATCACGACGGTGAGGTGATCGAGGTGGTAGCGGATGTTAGTCGGTAGAGTCTTCTCCTCGTGTCTCCCCACGATGACCTGGCGTGCCAGATCGGGGGTACGCCAGTACAGATCAAGGGCTAGCTGATCGGCCTTGACCAGGTGGCGCTCGGTCGACCTCCCCAGGTCGTAGAGGAAGTAGATGTGCCCACTTGCGTACGCGCGATAGTCCTGAAGATGCCCGTCCGCCAGCCAGCTGGCCCGCCGCGCTATGGCGCGGAGCACCAACTCACGGACGCGGGGGCCATTCCACTCCCGCTGGTCGCCCTGGACTACCCGAGGCTGCTCGAACGTTTCCGGGCGGCCGGATATGTCTTGCGCGCTCTCCGCCAACGCCGCGAGCGGAAGCAGCCCAACGGCCAACGCGGCATGAACCAAACCGGCTGATGCTCGCCCGGCTATTGTGTGGCGGCAGCGACCGCCTGGTCGTTCAGAGTCCAATCGTAGCTCAGGAAGCGGACTCGGTACTCGCCCGTTTCGAGAAAACTCGCAACACGTTCGCGAAGGTAACGTGTTGCGAAAGCCAGCACCCCTTTGATCTTCTCATTGCCCTGATAGCCTGACTCGCTCGCGAAGCCGCGGAAATCATCGCCGAACCACTCGAAGATCTGCGAGAGGTGCACTTGGCCTCGCTCCACCTCGAAACGGTTTTGGCGTGGATCGTTCAGAAAGAGCCGTGCCTGGTCATCGAGTTGTTCGTCTAGTCGATCAGCTCGAAAAGCTTCCTCACGAAGCGGGGGGCAGCTCACAGCGGAGCTGACAAGCGCGAAGTGTAGGCGTGGCTCAGCATAGTCTGTACGGAGGGCACCATGTTGGATATCGTCAAGCGTCATCTCCTTCCCCGCCACCTCATGGACAATGCCATCAAAGGCGCCGTCGATGTGGCGGATCGAATTTGCAGGAAGGGAGAACCGTTTCGGCGAGGTGAGCTTCCTGAAGAAGCCGCTACCCGTGATAGGGTAGTGATCAACGATCGTCTGGAGAACGTACGCGTTGTACGCGTTGATCAAGTACGCGACCCGTTCATTGACCGGCCAGCTTTCGAACTCATGTGCCGTAACCGCGGCCACCTGGCTCAAGTAATCGTCCAGCCCTTCGCGCCCGACCTTTAGCGCCGCGTAATCGACCCGGCCGTCCTGAACGAACCGCTGCAGAACCGAGTCGAACGCGGCGTGGTCGATACCCTGCCCCGAGGCCGGTTCCGGAGCCGCTGCCACGGCCAGCCATGCCAACGCCACAACAAGCGTACCTTCTCTGGCTATCATCCTCCACATCCTTGCAGCAAACGCACTTCAGGCAGCCGGCGCGCCGTGAGCGCCTAACACGCTACAACCTGGCCGGCATGCCGCGGTTCCCGCAATCACGGCGCCTCCCGGTGGTCGAGGTCGAAATCGCCTGTCGCCTGCGCGAGCGCCGGCCAGTCAAGCGTGGTAAAGGCTCCATCACTGTAAAGAACGCGCCCCCCCACCATCGTGAGCACGACATCACTGGCGTGAGCGGAGTGGAACAGGGCGGCAACTGGATCGCCGGGCGGCGTCGAGTGAGCCTTCCGCAGTCTGACGGCAATGATGTCCCCTTGCTTGCCGGGCTCCAGCGATCCAATCCTATGCGCGAGCCCCAGTGCGTCGGCACCGTCGAGCGTCGCCAACCTCAGCAGCTCCTCGGGCCTCAGCAATTGGGAATCGCGCCGCACAGACCTCTGAGCCAGCGCAGCGAAGCGAGCCTCCGCGAAGATATCCACGCGATTGTTGCTGGCGACCGAGTCGCTGCCCAGCCCTACCGAGATCGAGGCGGAGATGAAATCCGGCAACGGCGCCACCCCGTGACCGAACTTGCCATTGGAGATCGGACAGTGCGCGATCGAGGCACCGGCAGCCGCAATGCGCGCGATGTCTTCCAGTTCAACGCGGACGCAGTGCACGAGCAGTGGGTGCGTTCCCAGGATCCCGGTCTCAGCGAGCCACCCGATCGGTGACTTACCAACCGTATGAACGTCTATCCCCCTCTCACGCAGGCGCTCCGCAAAGGTACCACGTCCCAGGCGCGTGTACGCCTCTTCGGCTTCCGACTCGGCCGCATGGATGCAAACGGGTAGGCCCTCGGCCGACGCGTATTCAGCCACGAGACCGAACAGTCTCTGGGATACCGAAAACGGAGCATGGGGCGACACCCCGACATCCACGCGTTCGGTGGCAAGCGGCAAGGCCTTCTCGGTCTTGGCGCGTAGCTCGGCGAGCGCTTCGCGGGCCTGATCCGGCGACGGCCCGAACACTTCTCGATAGACCCTCCCTCGAAGCCCGCTCTCGCGCAGAGCCTCCAGCAGAAAGCCGGCATCGTCAGGCGCAGCTAGGCAGGTGATCCCAGCAGCTATCGCTTCAGCCACACCCAACCACGTCGAGACTCTTAGCGCTTCCGGCGAGAGGGATTCGTACTTGAACTCGACCAGCCGCACGATCCACTCCGTGAACTCGCCCTCCTCGATCCGCCCCCGCAGTACGGTGAGTTCCGGATGCCCATGCACGTTCACGAGGCCGGGGAGGATGACCGCTTCTCCCAATTCTACGACTCGCGCGCCGGCTACGGGCACTCGATCGGTCGGCCCGACGGACTCGATGCGCCCTCGCGCATCGACGCGCACAGCCCCGGCGGCAATTGGCTGGGCCGTGACGGGGAGAACCCATGCTGCTCGGTATACGGCGCTCTCGCTCACTTGAAATAGCGGCCCGCGGAACGAATCGCCGGATCGCGGCTGCGAGCGACCTGGGGATCGGTGGGTCGGTCCTCCAACCTCAACAGACGATCGATGCGTAGCGTGAAGACGACGTCGTTAAGACCTACGCCGGACGTGATCGGTACGCCCGCCTGGAGGCGGTACGTCGTGCGACTGCCGGTGGGTGTCGCCAGCCTTAACCCTAACCCGGCCGAGGCCTGCAAGCCCGAATCGACGCCGAACGCAGCCCCGTTGGCCCACATCTCGCCCGCTTCAACGAAAGCAGCACTGCCAAGGTCGAGAAGCTTGCCAATCTCAAACAGGTGGTATCTGTTCTCGATGCTGACGGCCAGTCGCGCGCCACCTGGGAATCGGTCGGGCGCGAAACCGGTCAATCCCCACGGGCCCCCGAGCGTTAGCTGGAATGGCACCGACGTCTCCCAACCCCCGCTGAATCGAGCCGTGACCTCAGTCACGCCACTCGAGCCCATCAGGAAGAAGTTCGTCCACTCGAGGGTCGCGAACGCATCACGCCATTCCTGCGCATCGAAGTCCTGGCGCACTTCACCGTTCATCCGAAGCAGCGAGAACCAATCACCCCTTATCCTGGCGCCGCTGTACAGATCGACTCCGATCAACAAGTGGGAATCCGTCGTACCAAAGGCCTTGCCGGCAAGGCCCAGGATTACATCGGCCGACCCCCCTATGGCCACGTCCTCCCTACTGCGCAAGGTGCTCACTCCTCGCCGCTGAACATACCTGAGGCCCTCGAAACCAAGCACCAGGTTCAACCGCAACGTCTTCCGCGGCCGGAGGAATCCTGACGGCAGGCTGTCGGCCAAAGCCTCAATAGGGTCGAGCGTCGCCTCCGCGAGTGAATCACTGTAGAAGCTCGTACCGTAGCCGAACTGCTCGTACGACAGCGTCAGGCCATACGTGGCCTGCTTAATGGAAATGTTCCGCCGGCCTGCTGCCCTGCGCCTGGCCCCACCGATCTCGATCAGCTTCTGGGTTGTGGGCAGGCTCAGTTCGGGATTACTGCCCGAACTGTCGGGGACCACGTAGGGGAACCACCTATCGCTGTAGAACGTGTTCTGAAAGGCCGCCCGGCGACCAACAAGCCCCAGGAACGGGTAAGCCAGGGACACGTCCACCGTCCATCCGGGATCTATGCGCACCGCGCTGATAGCAAGGTCCCAGCGGCTTCCCAAGAACTGGGGGTCGAAGAATCCGCCGCCCACATCGTCCCGCCCCGAACGGTCGATGTACAAGAACTCGAGCGTGCTGCCCCGTCCCGCGAGGTTCCGTTCCGCGAGAACGATGCCGGTGACGTTTAGTCCGCCACCCAAGCTGAAGCGCGGCTCGAAGCGTATCGTCCAATCATCCTGAGTCACGACCGTTACATCTACATCTCCGTCGTCTCGCCGAGCCGTGACGACGCTGGCCGACTCGAGAAAACGGAATCTCCGCAAGAGTCGCTCGCTCTCGCTGAGCCGCAACGCATCTACACAATCGCCCTCCTGGAACAGGAGCTCGCGCCGAATCACTCTCTCGCGCGTGTCCGTGTGAAGCCAGTTCGCTGCTGTGTAGAACTTAGAGAGCGTGCCATTCGAGCTCTCGTCGAAGACGGGACGTCTCACGATGTTGATGGTGGCAATACGCCCGGCCTCGCAGCGCACCTGATCTTGCGCAGCGAGATCAGGTGCCACGAAGAGGAGAGTCAGAGCCGCGATGAGAAGAATTCGATCGATCACAGCAAGAAATACCACCGAGCTGTCGAGCAGCGGTCGCGTTGGCTCCCGCGTCGGCTGCAGCAACACTTCCAGACTTTTGCTGCGAGGAGGGTCACGCCTGGACAGCTAGTCCGCCGGCGAGAACAGATCCTCCTGGGCCGATGGCCCTTCCTCTTCAGCCACCAGGCTGCGCAGGCGGTCTTCCCAGCGACGCACGTCGATGCCGCCCTCGTTCAGAAGCATGCGCCTCAAGACGGGGGACAGTGAGGACAGATCTTCGAGCAGGTCTGTGAAGGCGGTACGCAGTTCACCCACCCTGAACTCCTCGTTGCTCGCCGCCGCCATTTCACTCCGAATCGTCTCCTGAGACCGGGATGCGACGATCGGGTCCGAGAGTGTGGCCACGTACACCAGCGTCCGCCGGCCGGGCCCCCGCTCATCCTCGATCGGAACAAGCCCAACGATCTGGTCAGAGCGCCAGTACTTGCCGTACCCCAGATAGACGAGCCGGTTCGGCTTTATCTCCACAATCGCCTCCGTCTGAGCTACCTCGGCTGGAGCAGCGTAACTTCGTCAGCAACTTGAGCCCGGCAAGCGTGTGCCGCAACTCAGCCCCAGACCCTACGAGTCTTTGGGGTTCTGTTGACATATAGATATATATCTATATATTGAGCCCATCCTCCACCGGAGAGAGCGCTGTGCAACCAAGAAACGACGAACTCAACGCTGAAGCGGTCCAACAGGCGGCAGTCATGCTCAGGTGCATCGGACACCCGATCCGCCTGCAAATCATAGAACTGCTCGACCGAGACGGCGAGCAGAACGTGACGGCCATTCACGAGGCACTGGGCATCGAGCAGGCCGTCGCGTCCCAACACCTGAGCCTCATGCGCGACAAGGGGATCCTCAACAGCAGGCGTGAGGGGGTAAACGTCTACTACAGCATAAGCGACGCCAGGGTAACTCGGGTGATCGAGTGCATTCACGATCACTGCCAGATGTGAGGTTTCTTTATGCCCCAAACATGCAATAATAACTATAATAATATGTATAGGCGCCTGGCAGCTCCCCTGCTCGTCCTCATGTTCGCCTTTTCCTGGGCGCCCCAAGCCTCCGCTCAGGACCCGGGCGTTGCCATTCGGGCGCTTTCCCTCGCGGAGGCCATCGAAGTCGCGCTGGACGGGAACGCCTCGTTGGCCGTCGCGGAAGCCCGTCGCGACATCGCCGGAAGCCAGAGGCGCAAGGCCGCCAGCCCGCTATGGCCGCAGATCTCTCTAGAGAGCGGTTGGGTGCGCTCCGTGGATCCGGTGATGGTCTTCGGCACCAAACTCCGGCAAGGGCGTTTCGGTCCCGAGGACCTCGATTTCGAAGCGCTAAACCACCCGGACGCCGTCGATGACTGGTCCACCGCAATCGGTCTGCGCTGGAGCATCCTGGACCCAACGCTATGGTCCGGACGTTCCAGCGCGCAGCACCAAGCTGACGCGGCTGGCTGGTCCGCGGTGCGAACGCGAGAAGCGACCGTACTCATTACGCGTACGCTGTACTATAGGGCTCAGACGGCAGCAGCCCAGCTAGAGGCCTCGCAGGCAGCGGTGAACGCGGCGGAAGCTACCCTAGACTCATTTCAAAAGCGGCGCGAACGAGGCCTGTTGACCGAAGCGGACCTGCTTCAGGCTCGAGCCGAATATGCTGCGGCTTTAGCTCAGCAAGTGGAGGCCGAGCGCGTTCGCCTGGACGCTCTCCAAGACCTCGGCCGGCAACTTGGCTGGGGGCCGGAGGCACTCCCAGTTCCTTCGGACACCCTCACCATACCGCAGCCGATGCGTGATGAAGCTTCAGACCCCAGAGCGCGGGCGGATCTGCAGGCTATGGCTGCGGCGGCGGACGCGGCAGGCGCCACATCTACACGGGCGAAACTTTCGCTCATACCTGCCGTCGATGCTTTTGCCCGCTATGCAACCCACAGCAAGGATCCGCTTTCGTTTGACGAGGACAACTGGACGGTAGGAGTCATGCTGCGCTGGCCGCTGTTCACCGGATTCAGCCGGACGGCAGATGTGCAGCGCGCGAACCTCGAACAGCGGATAGCGCGCATCGAGTACGAACAGGCCTTACGGGATGCCGAGGCCGAGATCGATCAGGCGGAGCGCGCCGTCGCCAGTGCCCTGCAACAAGTCGACGCGACTCGGACGGCTGCGGAGGCGGCGGATTCGGGCCACAGTCTCATGCGCCGGCGCTTCGACGAAGGGCTGGCGACGGCGGCCGATCTACTCCAAGCGGAATCTCGCGCGACGTCCATGCGCCAACGCGCCATCGACTCGCTGGCAGCATATCACATGGCGGTTGCACGCCTCGATTTCGTTCGATCGCAGTCCAACCAAGAGAGCTGATCATGAAGTGGACCAAAGTAGCACTAGCAGTCTTGGCGGCAGCCGCTGGAACTGGATGCGGCGGTGAATCCGGCGCGTTGTCTGCCGGCGAGGAGCCGGTGGATGTAGCCGTATCGACGGCCGTTGCGTCCCACGCCGTAAAGGCCATACCGGCGACGGTGGTGGCGACGGAGGAAGCGGCACTGGCAACCAGAATAAGCGGCACGATTCGCCGCGTGTTGGTCGACATTGGCTCGAATGTGTCTTCCGGGCAGCTATTGGCTGAACTGGACACCAAGGAAATCAACGCCAGGATCAGCAGCGCCGAAGCCGGTGAACAGCTCGCTCGTCAATGGCACGAGCGGATCGCATCGCTCGCTGCCGACGGAGCCGCAACGGCTCAAGAGCTGGACAATGCGGAAGCGCGGCTGGAGATGGCGGAAGCGGCTTTGATAGACGCCCGCGCGCAACGCGACTACGTGGTCCTGCGTGCGCCTTTCGCCGGGATCGTCACCGGACGAACGGCGGATCCAGGTGATTTGGCAGTGCCCGGTGTGCCGGTCTTGAGAATGATCGGGACCGAGGGCCTGAAAATCGAGGCCGACCTACCGGCTGATCTGGCCGGCCACCTTGCAGTCGGCACCGATGTCACAGTGCTGCGGCTCGAGACCGCGAAGCGCCATACCGCCCGCATAACCGGCGTAGTCCCGGCAATCGAACCTAGTAACCGGCGTTTTCGAATCGAGGCTCGATTCGAGCCGACGCCTGCGGGACTTCCCGACATTCCGCCCGGCACGTTCGTGAGGATGGAGCTTGACCAGCCAACGGCTTCGACTCGCTGGATCCCAGCAGACGCCGTGGTCAAGCGCGGCCAACTCAGGGGCGTCTTCGTCGTGGAGGCGGAATACCTGCGCCTACGCTGGGTCCGGCTGGGCCAGCAGATCGATGAGACGATCGAACTGCTCGCCGGACCTCCGAACCAAGCACTGCTGGTGCGGCAGCCGAACCCTGGTTTCAAAGACGGGCAACCGGTTGGAACGGTGCGCCGGATCGATTGGACCCCACCGTTTCCTGCACAGCAGGCTGCGAGACAGGAGGGCGTCTGATGAGAAGTGAGCTCGCGGGTAAGCTGGCCGATGCGTTCCTGACATCGAAGCTTACGCCGCTTCTGCTGGCCGGGGCATTGGCTCTGGGAGTGTACACGGTAGTGACGTTACCCAGCGAGGAGGAGCCGCAGATAATCGTCCCGCTGGCCGACATCTACATGCCGCTGCCGGGCGCTTCCCCCGAGGAAGTAGAGAACCGATTGCTCATCCCGATGGAGAACGTGATCTCCGGGATCGAAGGAGTGGAATATATCTATAGCCACGCGGAGACGGGCATCGGCCTGGTTACGGTACGCTACGAGGTGGGACGCGACATGGAAGAGAGCCTCGTGCAACTCTTCACCACCATGATGAAGTATGCGGACCGTATGCCGCCCGGTTTCAGCATGCCGCTGGTCAAGACGGTCACGATCGACGACGTACCGTTCTTCAGCGTGACTCTATCGGGTGGCGGCCATGATCATGCGAGCCTACGCGCGATGGCGGACGAACTGCGCGTAGCTCTCGAGGCCGTTCCCGAAGTACGTGATGTGCAGGTGATTGGCGGCTACCCGCGGGAAATACGCGTGGAGCTGTCACCCGACCGCATGGCCGCCTACGGGGTCGATCCCACCGTGATCGCCGAACGTCTGCGTATGGCCAACGTCAACGTCCAGGCCGGCCAGTATACGAGAGGCGACGAGGTAGTCAGGGTTACCGCCGGTCCATTCTTGACATCCGCCCGTGATGTCGGGGCCGTCGTCCTCGACGTCAGGGATGGTGCCTTGATCCAGGTGTCGGACGTAGCGGACGTCATCGACGGGCCGGAAGAGGTGTCCAACTACACGTTCACCGGCATCCCGGGCGGTGCCATGGAGCCGATGGTCACGCTCGCGGTCTCCAAGCGCTCGGGTGCGGATGCGACCATGCTTGGTCAGGCGCTAGAGACGAAGATAGAGGGCCTCCATGGCCACTTGCTTCCTGAAGACGTCCACGCGCAGATCACACGCAACTACGGTGAGACCGCCAGGGAGAAAGTGGCCACTCTCAAAGAACACCTGGCGTTGGCGATCGTGGCCGTCGGCCTGGTAGTGGCGTTCGCGATGGGGTGGCGCAGTGCCGTGATCGTGATGATCTCCGTCCCGATCACGTTCGCGCTAACGCTGTTCGTGTATCAATTCTTCGGTTATACGCTGAACCGCGTCACGCTCTTCGCGTTGATCTTCGTGACGGGAATCGTGATCGACGACTCGATCATCGTGGCGGAGAACATGGAGCGACACTTCGCGATGCGGGATCGACCGCTGCGAGCCGCGGCGCGTGCGGCGGTAGACGAGGTCGGCAACCCGACGATCCTGGCGACTTTGACGGTCATCGCCGCCGTGCTCCCCATGTTGTTCGTGTCGGGGTTGATGGGGCCGTACATGAGCCCCATGCCCATCGGCGCCACGGTGGCCATGCTGTTTTCCCTCGGCGTGGCGCTCATCGGCACACCCTGGCTGGCCTTCAGGCTGCTGAGAAGCTCTCACGCCAAGCAGGAAGAGCCTGCCTACGTGCTGGAAGAGACCAGAATCTACCGAGTCTACCGCAAGCTGATGGACCCACTGCTGCGGCACCCGACCTGGATGTGGGCGATGCTTGGGACGGTCACGGTGCTGTTGCTGGGCGCCACGGCGATGTTCTTCACGCGAGCAGTATCGGTGAAGATGCTCCCGTTCGACGACAAGAACGAGATGCAGATCATTGTGGACCTGCCGGAACGGACGCCGCTCGAGATAACGACTGCATTGGCGGAGGACATCGCACGGTCACTGGCCGATGTTCCGGAAATCGCGGACATCCAGATTTACGCCGGCACCGCGGCGCCGTTCAACTTCAATGGGATGATCCGTCACTACTACCTGCGGCGTGGCGCCAACGTCGCCGACATCCAGGTGAACTTGATCGACAAGGGCGAGCGAGGCGATCAGAGCCACGACGTTGCGAAGAGGGTCCGGCCTCTGGTCGAGCGGGCCGCGTTCGAGTCGGGCACGGGAGCCCGCGTGAAGGTCGTCGAAGTCCCGCCTGGCCCACCGGTCCTCTCGACGCTCGTCGCAGAGGTCTACGGGCCCAACAGCGAGTCGCAGACGGAGACGGCCCGGCTCGTCCGCGATCTCTTTGAAGAACACCCGAGCGTGGTCGACGTCGACTGGTCACTGACGGAACCGCAACGGGAGGTCCGGCTCTTCATCGACGAAGAGAAAGCGGCTCTTAGCGGAGTGGCCAAGGCTTCGGTGGCCCACTCGCTACAGATGGCACTGGGCGGTGCTGTGGTCACGCACCTTTCTCAGCCGGAAGCCCGGACGCTCGTCCCCGTTCGCCTGCGCGTGAAGGAGAGCGAACGGTCGGGCGTCGACCGTTTGGGGAACATCCACGTCGCATCGACGACCGGCGGTCTAGTGCCGCTGAGCGAATTAGTTCACCCAGAATTCAAAGCGACGCAACAGGTCATAGACCGCAAGAACGGGCAACGGGTCGTCTACGTCACCGCTGAAGTCGCGGGCGAGGCGGAGAGCCCCGTCTATGCTATCCTCGACCTCAAGAAGCAGATCGCGGACACCGAGCTGCCATCCGGGACGAGTCTCGGCCAGCTATACACACGACAGCCTAGCACGGTCGAGCGCCCGGTGATGAAATGGGACGGCGAGTGGCAGGTGACCTACGAGGTCTTCCGCGATCTCGGCATCGCGTTCGCAGGGGCCCTACTCCTGATCTACGTGCTCATCGTCGCGTGGTTCGGTTCGTTCGTGGCGCCGCTGGTGATGATGACCGCAATTCCGCTTACCCTGGTGGGCATTGCTCCCGGCCATTGGATCTTTGGCGCGTTCTTCACAGCGACGTCGATGATTGGGATGATCGCTCTGGCCGGTATCATGGTTCGTAACGGAATCCTATTGATCGACTATCTCGAAGCGCGTCGATCGGCGGGGATCCCGCTGGAGCAAGCGGTCATAGAAGCGGGCGCAGTGCGCACGCGGCCCATCGCTCTCACCGCAGGAACCGTGGTGATCGGCGCCATCGTCATACTCTTCGACCCAATCTTCGAAGGGTTGGCAGTTGCGCTGATCACTGGCGCGCTGGCCTCGACGCTGCTGACGCTGATCGTCGTGCCCAGTATCTACTATCTCGTGCATAGGCGCGGAGGAACGGAAGAGCCCGCGGCCAGCGCCAATGCTGAAACGGAGATGATCTGACATGAAACTCGTGCTGTTGATGTTTCTGGAGGAGGACGCGGAGTGCGTCAACCGACTCCTCGGCGAGCTCCAAGTCGAGGCGTTCAGTCGTCTCGCTGTCGAAGGACACGGCCCCGGTAGTTCGGCCGGTTGGAGCGGGCAGATACAGCCGTACAAGTCGCAGATCGTGATGTCCATTCTGCCGGATGACCAGGCCTCCTCGCTGATGCAGGCGGTCGATACGTGTACAGGCGTCGAGGACCCGCGTCACCCGATCCGTGCGGCGCTGATGAGCGTCGAGAAATTCAGCTGTTGTAGTCTTGGACAACCTTAGCAACCACGAACATAGGAGACGAGAATGTCACTGCACCACAAGATCCGCTTTATCGCCGGGCTATTCATCTTGGCCAGCCTAGCCCTGGGCTCGTGGGTCAGCCCCTACTGGTACCTGTTTACGGCCTTTGTCGGGCTCAACCTAGTCCAGTCTTCCGCCAGCAAGTGGTGTCTGATGGAGGACATCCTGCGCTGGTCTGGGATACATCGGGAGAAGAGTTCGACATCGCAGTAGCGGGAACGGAGAATCTTGCTATGGGGTTAGGGCATTGAGCAAATCGGAGTGATAGGGAAGAGCGGAGAGGATGTAGTAAGCGTCTTGGCCTTCCCTAAATCTCTATTCCCCCACCTCTCGAATCCGCTTGGCGAACATCCGGCCTGACGCAGTCCCGAGAACGAGAATCCCCAAGCTCAAGAGCACCGGAAGGAGGGCCGGATAGCGAGGCCCCAACAACCAGGCCAGCGTAGCGTCGCCATCGCCCAGTACGGAAGCCAGCAACGCACCGTCCTGTATGGCCCCCAACACCGCAGTCGTCCCACCCACTATCACTGCGGTCATCGCAACCCGAGGCGTGACCCTCGCGCGGCCTTTCAGGAAGCCCGCCAAGGTCGGAAACACGACGCCTCCCACGAAGACCGTGTAGCCCAAGAGGAGCGCCGAGATGATGCCGCGCTCGAGGCCGGCAATCGCCCAAGCGGCAGCGCCTACGGCGACGAGAGCCAAGCGTGTCAATCTAAGTTGCCGTTCTCGAGACAGGTCGCGGCCGGCACCGAACACGTTGAGCGAGAGGATCGTGGAAGCCGATATCAGGGTCGTATCAGCCGACGACATGATCGCAGCAAGGAAGCCCGTCACGATCAAGCCAGCGAGTCCCGCCGGCACCAGCTGGCTCACGGCTGTGGGTAGTGCCGCCTCCGCGGCGATATCCGGGAATCTGGCCCGGATGAGCATGCCCAAGGCAGCTAACAGGAATGAGATCGGCACGACCGCGGCGGCCGCCACAAGCGCGGCCCTGCGAGCTGCCGCCGTGTCTTTGGCGCACAAGACGCGCGAGTAGATATCCGGGCCCGCCAAGTACGGCAGGCCGACGATCAACGGGTAGAAGACGATAAGGTCATACCACGCGAAGCCCTCGGAGACCGGAAACCGGAAATGTCCTGCCGGGATGCCATGCCCCAGTGATGCTGCCTGGCCCTGCGATGAGACATACAAAAGAGTCGCGCAGACGAGCAGTCCTCCGACGAACAGAGCGAACTGCCACGAGTCCGTCCGAATGACCGACAACTGGCCGCCCCAGTAGGTGTAGAGAACGAAGGCTACCGCGACGATCGCAAGCGCCCACGCGTACTCCAACTGCAAGATGCCACTCATCAAGAGCGCCCCCGCGGTCATCTGAGCGGCAACGACTCCGCACCAGGCTACGGCGATCATCACCGCGGCGGGTACCGCCACGCTGTTGCCATACGCCCTCTTTAAGATGTCCGGAAGGGTAAAAACCTCGAGGCCTCTGACGCGCCCGGCGAGAAAGAGCCCGAACGGCAGGAGAGCGACTGCCCCGATGAGCGACCACCAGGCACCGGTCAAGCCCCGAGCGTAACCCAGCCCAATGATGCCGATCGTCGACGACGCCCCGAAGATCGTGGCAACCAGCGACACGGCGACGGTACCCGCCGCGTAGCGCCGATCCGCCACCCAGTACGATTCAGGGGACTGTCGGCGCGAGCGCCAGCCGACAGAAAGCATCACAGCGAGGTAAGTTGCGACTATGACCCCATCAATCACCGTTGGCCCCGCGCCTTCGCTCTATCCGCCAAGAATGGCCTATCCGTTATTGCCTCGGTTCTATTTGACAAATCCCGGCCCGATCCTCAAAGTATAGAAGCCTCTTCCGGCCCCACCGAACCTCGCTCGTGCCAGAGGGCGATGTTAGTCTACACCGATAGCGTCGAATACGCCCGAACTGTGCTCGGGCGAAGCGTCGATCTCTGGTCGGCGCCGACTTCGGAGCTCTCCGACGACCTCCGAAGCCTGTTAGAGGGCGCCTACGGCGCCAGGGAGATCCGCGAGTCCACGGTACAGGGCGGCTCGCTGTGGCACCACCTGATTCTGGTGGAGGTAGCCGATCGGTCCCATTACGACCTACTGATCGAACTCAGCCGAGCGGGGGTTCGCCTGCCAGACCGCGTCCTGTGCCTCGCCGGGGAAGGAGAGGGCTTCCACGGCTTCAAAGGCCGCGCCTGGTCTGCACCGCAGGGCAACATCTACCTCTCGGTATACCTGAGACCGACTCGCGTCGTCACGCTCCCGGCTACCAGCTTCACGGTTCTTGCAGCGATTTCCGTCGTGGACGCGATTGACGCGATACCCGGACTCGAGAAATCAGCCGGCATCAAGTGGGTGAATGATATCCTCATCGACGGTGCCAAAGTAGGCGGAGTGCTGGCATACACACAGAGCGTGGGTGGAGCCATTGGCAGCGCGGTACTGGGAATCGGCGTCAACGTCGAGACCGAACCTGACGTTGAGCCCACGCCTTTCGTGCCACGAGCCTGTGCGCTGAGAAGCAAGGCTCTCAGGCCCGATGCTTGCAACCAGCAAAGCTTCTTCACAGCTCTTGCGGCCGCGCTGGACACGAACTACCGCCAGCTGGTCGCCGGTGAGTATGACGCGCTGCTAGAACGGTACCGCCAACGTTCGCTGGTCATCGGCCGCGAGGTTACGCTCTGTTCCGACAAGCCGGGGGCGGAGCTAGATGTGATCGCCCAAGGTCGAGTCACCCACATAGGCGACGGCCTAGAGCTAGCGATCGAAGGTTACCAGCAGCCGTTTACGAAGGGTAGGCTCGTAAGCGGAACCCTTGAGTGATCCGTTTCGCGCAAGAAGAGGTAAGTATGGAATCGTTGCAGCTCTTGTTCATCTGCTTGTCAGCGCTGCTCGCCGTGTTCGTTCTGCTGACCATTCTGGCCATCATGATGCGAATTCTCGTCGCGCTCTTCCCTGAGACGCTCGAGAGGCTAGCCAAAAGCGACGCCGCGTTGATAGCCGCGGTCACAACGGCCGCTGCAAGCCTATATCCAGGAATGACGGTCACCAGAGTCGAGGAGGAAAAATGATCTTCGCGAAGAGTCCCAAGGAGATTCGCGTGATGTTTACACCGTTTCGAGACGGGCTGCAGAGCTCGTTCGGTGGTAAGGTCCGCCTGACCGACTTCCTCCCGGCGATGCAGGCCTCTGCCGAAGCGGGAATCAAACACTTCGAGTTCGGGGGCGGCGCACGCTACCAGGCGCCCTATTTCTACCTCGGCGAGAATCCGTTCGAAGATATGAGGAAGATGCGCGCCGCGGTCGGACCCGACGTCGACCTGCAGATCCTGACGCGTTCGGTATCCGGTGTGACGCTGACAACGCAGTCGATAGAGGCTCTGCAGCTGCAGGGGAAACTGATGCAGGAGTCGGGCACCACGTGGGACCGGAACTTCGACTTCATGAACGACACGGCCAACCTGATAAAGACGGGCAAGCCGATCGTCGATGCCGGCATGCATCATCAGGTCTGCATCGCGCTGATGGGGCTGCCGTTCGAGTCGAAGACCGTCCATACGCCGGAATTCTACATCAACATCGGGAAGAAGCTGCTGGACAGCGACGTACACATTGACAGCATCTGCCTCAAGGATGCCAGCGGTACCACGGACCCGATGACGATATACGAGACGGCGGTAGGGATGAAGAAGATCATGCCGCCCGAGATGCCGCTCTGGATGCACACCCACGACACGGCCAGCACGGCCGTTGCCTGCTACATGGCGGCGGTCCATGGGGGAGCCGACGGTGTCGACCTCTCGTGCCGGCCGATGGCCAGCGGAACCGTGCAGCCCGACTCCCGCTCCTTGGCTCACGCCCTCAAGGGAACCGGTTACTCGCTGGACATCGACGTCTCGAAGGTGCCCGAGATCGAGAGCATGCTGCAGGAACTCATGGAGGGTTACGACTTCAATCCGACGACGACCACGGCGGACGCCCGCGTTCTAGGCTTCCCGATGCCCGGCGGCGCCATCGGGCCGAACGTGCACATGATGGTTAAGGCCGGAATCCTGGAGAAGTACGGTGAGGTCCTGGCAGAGTTCCCGGTGGTCGTGGAGGCGGGCGGCGCCTGGACCAGCGTGACTCCGGGCAGTCAGCAGTACTGGCTGCAGGCTTTCAACAACGTGATGTACGGGCGCTGGAAGAAGATCGATCCCGGCTACGGCCGCTCGGTGCTCGGCTACTTCGGGAAGACCCCGCTGCCTTCCGACCCCGAGGTCGTGAAGGTCGCGTCCGAGCAGCTGGAGATGCCGGTGTTCGAGGGCGATCCCCTCGAAGCCGCTCCCAACAACATCGAGCCGGCGAAGCAGGCGCTTGAGGAGCGGGGGCTGCCTACCACCGAAGAGAACACCTTCCTGGTGATGGCCGCAATGGTCCCAGGTAAGAAGATGGAGTTGAACGAAGGTATCCGGCTCCTGACCGGGAACTCCAAGATCGACATACCGCTCAAGAAGAAAAAGGAGGAAGCGCCAGCAGCACCCGCGGCGCCCGTCGCCGCTGCCGCACCGGCGATTACGGGTCCGACGACGACGCGATGCACGGTCGAGGAGAACGGAACGATGCGGACGTTCGTTGTGACGCTCGAGCCCGCAACGGCGGCGAAGGACGCGGCCGCTGCTCCTGCTGCCGCGCCCGCCGCTCCCGCAGGCGGAACGACGGTGCACTCGACGTTCGCCGGCTCTGTGGAAGTCGTCGATATCCTGGTGAAGGAAGGCGACCAGGTCGGCGTTGGGGTCGTGGTGGCCGCCGTCGAGGCGATGAAGGCAAAGCACGACATCAAATCACCGGTCGCCGGAAAGGTAACCGCGATTCATGTGAAGATTGGTGACGAGATCGACTCGTCGAATCCGATCATGACGATCGCCTAAGGAGCGGCCGATGGAAACAGCGCTGGAGCTGATCCGGCAGTCGGGCATCGCCAATCTGAGCATCGGCAACGTCGCGATGTTCATCATCGCCGGTGTTCTTATTTACCTGGCTATTGCCAAGAACTACGAGCCGCTGCTCCTGATTCCCATAGGTTTCGGAGCGATCCTCGCCAACTTGCCCGAGGCCAATCTCGGGTCATACGGCGACGGGATCATCGCGCTCATCTACGAGGCCGGGATCAGGACGGAGCTTCTGCCGCCACTCATCTTTCTCGGTGTTGGCGCTCTAACGGACTTTCGACCCCTGCTGGGCCGTCCGCTTACGTTCCTGCTGGGCGCGGCCGCCCAAGTCGGCATCTTCGTCGCCGCGTTGTCCGCCGGTTATCTGTTGGACTTCACCCCACAGGAGGCCGCATCGATCGGCATCATCGGTGGCGCCGACGGCCCGACGTCCATCTTTCTCGCCAGCCAGCTGGCGCCGCACCTGCTAGGGCCAATCGCGGTAGCAGCTTACAGCTACATGTCCCTGGTGCCCATCATACAGCCGCCGATCATGCGTCTGCTCACGACCAAGAAAGAGCGGGCGATAGACATGCCGCAGGCGATACCGGTGTCGAAGAGGGCGGCGATCCTGTTCCCAATCATCACCGGCCTCACCGCATCGCTGGCTATACCGTCCAGCGCCCCGCTTATCGGCATGCTGATGCTCGGCAACCTGCTGCGCGAGTCCGGCGTCACGGATCGGCTTCGGAAGACGGCCGGTGGCGCGCTGATCGACATAGTGACCCTGCTGCTCGGGGTCAGCGTGGGCGCTACGATGGACGCGCCCAACTTCCTCACCTATCGCACCATAATGATCCTGATCTTGGGCGCCGTCGCCTTCTCGTTCAGCACGGCGGGCGGCATCATGTTTGCTAAGCTGATGAACTTGTTCCTGCGCAATAAGATCAACCCGTGCGTCGGAGCGGCTGGTGTTTCCGCGGTTCCGATGTCGGCACGCGTGGTTCAGCAGTTCGTCTCGGATCAGACGGATGGACGTGTCAACCCACTGATGCCGGCTATGGGACCCAACGTTGCGGGAGTGATCGGGTCCGCCGTGGCCGCAGGAGTCTTCCTCTCCCTCCTGATGTAGGGTTCGAGAACTGGCAGTTCGGGGTCTGGGGGATCGCCGCATAGGCGGTTGCCCCAATCCCCGAATCGCCCGATTCACCTCCCCACAGCCCACAAGCCCCTGACCAACACGGGGAACGCTTCTTGCGCCTTACGGCCTGCCAACTCTGCATACGTGGCCCGGAGAACGCCCAACTGGGACACTGTGGGACAGGGTGAGCCGTCGGCTGGGACCGATGGCCAAATTGGAGTAGCCATTTTCAGCCGCCGGGCTGCGGGCCAGGGCGGCAATTGCATAGGAGGACATGATGTGGTCTGTGAAGACGGATTTGCGAACGGGTGAGGAGTACCTAGCCGTCCACCATACCGGTCGACCCGTTCTGCTCAACCCTTTCACCAACAAAGGCACAGCGTATACAGCTGAAGAGAGGGAGTCGCTGGGAATCTCTGGACTCGTCCCTCCAGCGGTCTTCACGATCGAGGAGCAGTTGAACCGAGTGTACGAGAATCACCTGGCGAAAAGCACCAGCCTCGAGCGCTTCATTCACCTGGCCAGCCTTCAGGATAGAAACGAGACCCTGTTCTTCAGGCTGGTTCACGAGCATATCGATGAGATGATGCCGATCGTGTACACACCGGTGGTCGGCGAAGCATGCCAGAACTTCTCGCATATCTGGCGGCGAGCCCGCGGGCTGTACATCAGCTACGAGCAGCGAAACGACATCGAGAAGGTCCTTGCGAACCACCCGCGACCTCCAGCCGTCATCGTGGTAACGGACGGTGAACGAATCTTGGGTCTGGGTGACCAGGGCGCAGGCGGAATGGGAATCCCGATCGGCAAGCTATGTCTATACACGCTTTGCGCGGGCATTCCGCCGCACCTTACTCTGCCAATCACGCTGGACGTCGGCACGGACAACGAGGATCGCCTGAACGATCCTCTCTACGTCGGCCTCCGCCACAAGCGAATCCGCGGCAAGGAGTATCAAGATTTCATCGACAGGTTCGTGGAAGCTGTCCAGAAGGTGTACCCCGACGCGTTGCTCCAGTGGGAGGACTTCCTGAAGGGCAACGCGATCTTCCAGCTGAACCGATTTCGCGACAAGCTCTGCACCTTCAACGACGATATCCAGGGCACGGCGGGCGTCGTGGTGGCAGGCGTCTTCTGTGGATTGCGCATTACCGGCCAGGCGATGAAAGACCAGAGGATCCTGTTCGCCGGGGCGGGTGCGTCGGCGCAGGGGATCTCCGATTTGCTGGTCTCGGCGATGCTGGAAGAGGGCCTGACGCTGGAAGAGGCGCGCGAGCGGATCTGGATGGTAGACAGCCGGGGGCTGGTCACCAAGGACCGCCAGGGCCTGGAGGACTTCAAGGCGACGTATGCCCGGGACGTCGCAGAGCTCGAGTCATACGAGTGTGAGGACCGGTCCCGGGTCACGCTCGAGGAGACGGTCTGGGGCGCAAAGCCGACAATCCTGATCGGGACATCGGGAACGCCCGGGATGTTCACCCAACCTGTGGTAAGCGCGATGGCCGAACTCAACCAGCGACCGATGGTCTTCCCGCTCTCCAATCCGACCAGCAAGAGCGAGTGCACGGCCGAGCAGGCCATCCAGTGGTCCGATGGAAGAGCGATCGTGGCAACGGGCAGTCCGTTCGATCCCGTGGAATACGGAGGCAGACGGTACCGCATCGGGCAGGGCAACAACGCGTTCATCTTCCCCGGCGTAGGCCTTGGCGTCTGGGTCGGGAAGGCTATGCGGGTCACCGACGGGATGTTCCTGGCCGCCGCCAAGGCCTTGGCCGATCAGGTTACGGAGGCGGACCTGGCCGAGGTGGCCGTTTACCCACAACTGACGCGGATCCGTGAATGCTCGCACGCGGTGGCTTGCGCCGTCGTCAGGCGCGCAGTCGAGGAAGGGCATGCGGAGAAGGATGCGCAAGAGAACATCGAGGAGCGCATCGAGAATGCGATGTGGTTTCCGGAGTATCGGCCGATCCGCTACGAGCGGCCGGCCTGGTAGCCCATTTGACATCGACGCCACGAAAGTACAACTATGCTGGACGGCCTTTTAGTGGCAGCGGGCGAACAGAGTATTGTTGCGTTACCCTTTCGATGCGGAGGTCGAGCTCTATGGCAATGATGATCACAGACGAGTGCATCGACTGCGGCGCCTGCGTGCCGGTCTGCCCCAACGATGCGGTGAACGAGGGGGTCGCGTCAGACGTACCGGTCTACTGGATCGACGCGGCACGGTGCACCGAGTGCGTAGGAGCGCACGACGAGCAGCAGTGCCAGGAAGTCTGTCCAATGGAGTGTATCGTCCCCAACCCCGACTACCCCGAGACACACGACGAGCTACTGGCAAGATACGAGCGCCTTCACTGAGACGACCTTGCCAAGCACACATTTCCGGTTGCGACTGCGACTCGCCAGCAATGGCGAGTCGCTTTATGATGAGTCGGTGAGGAGAGTCATAGAGTCATGACCGTCATCCGCGACCCCATCTGGAACAACGTCCGGATCGAGCCAGAGGCCTTGCGCCTGATCGATACAAGCTCCTTCCAACGGCTGCGACGGGTGAAACAGCTGGGCCTAGCCTACCTAGTCTATCCGGGAGCTGTCCACACACGATTCGATCACGCCCTGGGCGTTTACCATCTGACAGGGAGCGCACTGCAGCTGCTGGACCGAGCTGATCAGCTGACCGGCGTGACGGATCGCGACCGCACGATTCTGCGCCTGGCCGGTCTATTGCACGACATCGGGCATTACCCGTTCAGTCACGCACTCGAAGAGCTCGAGGTCACTCTCGTCCCCCACGACCATGAGCAGCTGGCCGGCGAGTTCCTCAATGACCCAGAGGTCGCCGAGGCGCTGCTGGCCATCGGCTCTGATACGTCGGAGGAGATTCATCAACTCATACTCGGGCGTTCCAACAGCCCTTTGCAGGGTTTGGTCTCGGGATCACTGGACCTCGACAAGATAGAGTACCTGACGCGGGACGCTCACTTCTGCGGGGTGCCGTACGGCGATATCGATGTAGATCGGCTGCTCGACTCGCTGCGACTGCTTCGCGCTCCGGAAACCGGCCAGCTCGAGGTCGGCGTGGCTGCGCAAGGACTTTCTGCACTGGAGTCGCTGCTCTTTGCCAAGTATCAGATGTTCAGAAATGTCTACTGGCACCACGCGGTGCGCGCCGCGTCTGTCACGTTCCAGCGACTCGTTCGGGACGCACTCAGGGACAAGTGGGCATCACTCGAGCAGCTGGTCGGGATCGGCGATGAAGAGCTGCTCAGCTTCCTGGAAGTGCTGGCAGCGGATGCCGATGCGGAGAGCGCCCGACGCGCGCGCCAACGGTACCTGCCGGCCTTGAAGCATCGCCGTTTGCCAAAGCGAGCTGCGGAATGGTCCGGTGATGCCTTGACCAAGGCCCTCACGGACATCCAGCGCGTCGTGGAACCCTGGTTCCACGCGCGTCCCGAACTGCGGGCGGCGCTCGAAGACCACCTTGCAGGCGAATATGGAATAGAGCCGGGCTGCTTCTTCATCGACTACCCGGCCAAACCAGGAATGCTGGAACTTGACATTCTGATGCTGGGACGTGACCAACAGATCCAGAGGTTGACGCCGGCGGGTCGCGCCGGACTGATCGACCTTCCGCGTCTTGGCCGCGACCTCTACCACGCCGCCCGCGTCCTCCGCGTGTTCACCTGGCCCAGAGTCGAACTCGAGGGACCGGAGCGAGTGCTCGAACTCGTGACCGCGCCGGAAGAGGAGGTGGCCTCGCTCACCGGCTACGGGACATCGTGAAGCTGTTTCGAGTCGCGCTTGGCAGGCTACACAGCTGGCGTTGACCGTCTACTCGGTCACCGAAACGACAACGGCGGTGATGTTGTCCAGTCCCCCAGCATCGTTGGCGGCGTCCACCAGAGCGTCGGCAACTTCTTGTGGATCCTCTGACGGCATCGTGAGGATGGCCTGGATCGCGTCGTCGCCCAGCATGCCGCTGAGTCCGTCCGAACAGAGAAGGAACGTATCGCCCGGCTGGACTGTGTCGCCGTACGAGTCGGCTTCTACGTCGGCCTCGGTTCCCAGCGCTCGGGTCAGAATATGCGAGAGAGGGTGGTCTCTGGCTTGCTCCGGTGTCAGCGCCCCTCGATCCACTTGTTGCTGCACGACCGTGTGGTCACGCGTGACCTGGCTGAGCACACCATCGCGCAGCAGGTAGCCGCGACTATCGCCGACCTGATCGATCAAGTAGGATGATCCCGGCACCAGAACGAGCAGTGTCAGCGTCGTCCCCATCCCCCTCTTCTCGGGTTCGCTGTCAGCTCGCTTCAGAATGGCTCGGTTCGCTTCCTCGATGAGATCGAGAATCCGGACCTCCAATTCCGTGCCGCTCAGGCCGTCTTCGATGGCCTCACCGACCCCAGGACCGACCGTTTCGGTAACGATTTTGCTGGCGACTTCGCCGGCTACGTGCCCGCCCATACCATCGGCGACGATGAACACTCCTCGTTCCACATCGGCGAAGAGCGCATCCTCGTTGCCCGGCCGGACTTTGCCGACGTCGCTCCTACCTGCGTAAATCCACTTCATTTGACCTCCGCCCATACGCTCGGGGGCGAAAACTAGTCAATCGGGCGCCGGATTGCCACGCCGCGTTGCCAAGCCGCTGGCGTCGGGGGTCTCACCAGCGCACGGCCGTGCTCAGGCCTGCCTGAACACGTTATGGCCCGGGTATGGCTGCAGACAACTTGCGGGCTCCGCCCGAAGGATCAAGCCCCCCTCCCGCAACGGAAACGCCCCCTAGTTGCCGCCCATTAAGCTTGGACAGCCCGTCTGCAACCGCCACGACCGACCCGCGGCGATGGGACCTTGTAAGGCCATGTAAGGAGTAGACCGACCGGTCGCGCGGGACCGCCGCCCATCATCACCGCCCCATATGTAATCCCCGCACGAGGACGAATAGGTATGTAGGGGCCTCTCCCAGCCCCGCGTAAAGTCGGTCACGAAGGCTCACTAATCAAGATCTTGCTCTTGATCGGCGATCTTCAGCGGCCGCTACTAACGCCGTCTGCCGCCACGTCGAGCCCCCGCGGAGCTGCGGCTACTCTGATAGCTCTGCGTTCGCTGCGTTCCCCGCTGACGCGCCTGATAGTCGCGGTTGAGGTTCGATTGACCGCGGCTGCTCGTCGACGGCTGCGTACGTTGGCGCTGCTGGGTCTGGCCGCGGCCCTCGATTGCTGAACGATCCGCCTGCTTCCAACCGTCCCTGTCGCGCTGCTGCCAGTTCCCGTCCTGGTTGCGCCGATAGACGTTGCCGCTGCGGTCGGTGTATACGTTGTTCTCGCGAGTCCGCGAGACCTGACTCCGCTGACCTGCTTGGGTCCGTGCCACATCGGGCTGCCGAGCCGGCTGCGCGCCTGCACGGCTCCTCTGCGGCATCTGCGCGCGCGCCGTTGCGCGGTCTACGTTGCGCGATCGATTCGCTTGCCTGTTGTAGATGCTCGCCGGTTGCTGGCTGGCGTAACGACCCGCTCGATACCCCGCGCGGTAACCCGCTCCGTAGCCGCGGTGGTAGCCATAACGATATCCGTGGCGATAGCCTGCCGGTCCCCAATAGCCACGAGGGCGATACCAGTACGAGGGCGCCGTCCTGAAGCCGAAGTGGAAAGGCCCGTAGCTGAAGCCGAAGCCAAAGCTCCAGCCGTACCACGGATTGTAGGAGATGCGAAAACCCCATGTCACCGGCCGCGGATAGTAGTAGTAGGGGCTGACCCAAGGTCGGTACCAGTAGCCGGTGCCGTAGACGATCGTAGGCCCGTAGATGTAGCTCCATGTGTAACCCGGCGTGTATCCGACGTAGACCACTTCAGGCGTGCTGTCATACACGTAGACGTACTTGACGTTGTAGTTGGCGTTGTCCGGCGGGATATCCTGCACATCGTCGGGAACGGCTACCGCCACACTGAAGGGCCCCATCGGGTTATCAGCCTCGTACCACACGGCTTCGTGACACGCGTAATACCTGCCGTCGATCTCGAGCACCTGATACTCGGTGTTCACGGCATACTTCATGTCGGTGCCCTCGATCGACTCGTACTCAGGATCTCCGTCGTAGGTCACATCGAGCGTGGCGTCTCGCTTCACGGCCGACGTCTGGGGGATCGAGTTGTCGAGCACGGCGTCGAGCGCCTCATCCGTGCCCGCCACATAGACCAAGACTCCACCTCGCGCCGACTCGGGAGGGATGCGTGAAAAGTCCTCGGGCAACGAGTCCGAAGGGACGTAGGTGAATGGGCCCTCCAGGCCCGGGGTGGAGTACCAGCGGCCGGAGAGGACCAAGAAGTACTGTTGACCCTCTATCTCCAAGAAGACGTCGCTGTCCGTATTGGCCACATACAGCAGGTCCGTCCCATCGATTGATGCGTAGCGCGGCGGACCGTCTAGTATGATCAACTCGGTCGGCTCGGTAACAACGATGATCTTCACGTCCTCGATGGCGACGTCGGCGGGAACCTCACCCTCAGCGCCCGGCTCTGCATCGGCTTCCGGTTCAACCGTAGCCGTGTCCGGCGGAATCAACGAGCGCACATTCTCTGGGGTACTCTCCGAGACCTCCCACGGGCCCATCACATCGCGGGCGGTAAACCAGACATCCTCACCGGCGTACAGGTAGTGGGAGTCGTCGGACGGATCCTGGATGAGGATGAACGGCGTGTTGACGACCCGCTCGAGATCCGAGTCTTCTATATCATGCACTACGGGATCGCCGTCCAGGACGACCAGCATGGCAGGCTCGGTGCTGACGAGAATCTTCGGAGGGTCGTTGACGAAGTCCTCTGATGCGAGCCGTTCTCGCTCTGCCGTCTCCAAGCTGGCCAGAAGGCGATCCAGCGAGATCACCAGGTCCCACGTCGCGATCTCACGCTCGAGGATCTCGATTACCTGGCTTGCCTGTTCATCGGTCGCGCTCGGAAACCTCACGCGCGGGACCGTGACCTGGTTGATCGTGACCAGACGATTGTCTCGGTCGGTCTCTACAAAGGACTCGTACCAGACCGCGCCGAAGACCGGTTCCGTTCGGCCCGCCGGGGTCACCGAAATCGCCGAACGGGCGGTCAGCCTATCTCCCTCGAATCCTTCCGGCTGGGGCTGGTAGATGACGATCACGTGGCCGTCGTGTGTGAACTCCCTTGGCCAACCTAGACCGTCCTCTTCTTGAGCGGCGCTGGCGCCTGATAGGGCCAGAGCCACAGCGAAAATTTTGCTGACGGTGAATGCGACACTCATGCTTCCGACTCCCTTGGCGGGCACCTCGAAACGCTGCTGTGATCGGTTCGTGCGCGGAACAGAGCCTACTGCTACACCGATACAGCAGCGGCGGTCCCAACTTCGACGTGTATCCCAATCGACGCAGGCGCGACCGCTCGTGTCAAGCGGCCGGTTGCGGGCGTGCCCGCTCTCCTGTAGTCTCCGCCCACCAGTTACGCTGGGAACTCGGGCGCAGCTTTCGTCGCCGAGCGCGACGTCCGGCCGCCCTCACCAGCGACAGTTCTCACCTTTCCTGGCAGTACCATGGAGGACGAATGAGCAAGAGAGTGTTCATTTTCGTGCCGGCGCTGTTCTTCGCCTTGGGCTGCGTGGGCGAGTCCGGTTCGGGCGGCGCGGCGCAGGAGGGGGAAGCAGTTGAAACGGGGGCAGCTAGCATGAGCGAACCAGTGGGCCCGCCAGAGGTTACGGGCGACACGATCAGCACGGATAGCGGCCTTCGCTACATCGTGATCCAATCCGGCGACGGGCCGATGGCGGAGCCCGGCAAGTTGGTCAGAGTTCACTACACGGGCTGGTTCACAGACGGCCGCAAGTTCGACAGTTCATTCGATCGCAACGCGCCATACGCCTTCCCGCTCGGAGCCGGGGAAGTGATCCCAGGTTGGGATGAGGCCCTCGCGATGATGAAGGTTGGAGACAAATGGCGGATCGTCCTGCCACCGCATCTAGCGTACGGAGAACGAGGCCACCCGGCGGGTATTCCGCCCAACTCGACTCTACTCTTCGACGTTGAGCTGGTCGGAGTGGAATAGTCGCGTTGCTGCGTCGACCGGTCACCGGAGTGGTCGCAAGCTGATATCGGGCAGTCTGATGCAGGACGCTGTCGAGGTCGCAGTCCGCTGCCAAGGGCTCAAGAAGAGCTACGGAGATGTCGTCGCCGTGGACGGGCTCGACCTAGAGGTATACGTCGGAGAGTGCTTCGGCCTGCTCGGGCCCAACGGCGCCGGAAAGACGACGACGGTCGAGATCCTCGAGGGCCTGCTCCAGCCCGATGTCGGTGAGCTCGAGATCCTGGGAATGCGCTGGGGGCGCGACGACCGAGCCCTCAGGCAGCGACTCGGCGTTCAGCTTCAAGAGACTCAGCTTGCCGAGAAGCTCTCGGTGGAGGAGACGCTTCAGCTGTTTCGGAGCTTCTACCACCAGGGACCCAGCCCGGACGCCGTCATGCGGACCGTTGGGCTGGAAGAGAAGCGGAAGGCGTGGGTATCGCGCCTTTCCGGTGGCCAACAGCAACGGCTGGCAGTCGCCTGCGCGCTGATCTGTCAGCCGGAGCTTCTTTTTCTCGACGAGCCGACGACGGGACTCGACCCTCAATCCCGGCGGCAGCTGTGGGACCTCGTCCACGGCTTCAAGACCAGGGGCGGCACGGTGCTCCTCACCACTCACTACATGGAGGAGGCCCATAGGCTATGCGACCGCGTAGCGGTGGTTGACCGCGGGCGGGTTATCGCCTTGGGCACCCCGAGCGAGCTTATCGCCGCGTTGGGCGCGGAGCACGTGGTGGAGATCGCAGTCCAAGACGACGACCCAGGATTCGACGCCTGGCTGCGTGAAGTCTCGGGAGTCCAGGACGTGAGGCGTGAGCGTGACGGGATCTTCCTGACCGTTAGCGAAGTGCACAGGACGGTTCCTGCTCTAATGGCCGCTCTCCAGGAACGGCAGGTCGAGCTCTCCAACCTCACCACCCATCATGCCACCCTAGAGGATGTGTTCGTGTCTCTCACGGGCCGACATCTCAGAGATGAGTAGGCGCTCTCGTCCTCTCTGGCAGCTGACCCGGGCCCGAGTGCTGGAGTTCATTCGCGAACCCGAGGCGATCTTCTGGGTGTTCGTGTTCCCCGTGCTCATGGCGCTAGGCCTCGGCATCGCGTTTCGCAATCGCCCCGTAGAATCGTTGCGTGTCGCGGTTCAGGAGGGTCGCGGCGCCGTCGAGTTGGCTGCGAGCTTGGACAGCTTCCCTGAACTGCGAGCGCTCGTCCTCGAGCCGGAGAGAGCGCATAACGAACTGCGCACGGGCAAGATTGCCCTCGTCGTCATCCCCGGCGACTCGCTGACGTACGTGCTCGACCCGACTCGCAGTGAGAGCCAGCTGGCCCGAAGGGCTGTGGACGACGCGGTCCAGCGCACGGCCGGCCGCGCTGATCCAGTCGCCGCCGGCGAGCGCCATCTGACCGATCCCGGCTCACGCTACATCGATTTCCTGATCCCCGGACTGCTGGGCCTGAACTTGATGGGCAGCGGGATGTGGGGGATCGGTTTCAATATCGTGCAGGCCCGGCGCAAGAAACTGCTCAAGCGGCTTCTGGCCACGCCCATGCGCAAGAGCGAGTATCTATTGTCCTACGTGCTCTCCCGCTTCGTGTTCATGATCCTCGAGGTCGCGGCGCTCGTGGGCTTCGGCTGGTTGGTGTTCGACGTCAGAGTCCACGGTTCAATCCTAGATCTGCTAATAGTATCCGTGGTCGGTGCATTGGCCTTCGCGGGCTTGGGAATGCTAACCGCCAGCCGGGCTAAGACCCTGGAAGGCGTATCCGGTATCATGAACCTGGTGATGATGCCGATGTGGATCTTCTCCGGCGTCTTCTTCTCGTACACCCGCTTCCCCGACGCGCTGCAGCCCGTCATCAAAGCCCTGCCGCTAACACCGCTGCTGGACGCCTTGCGCTCTGTGATGATCGATGGGGCGCCACTGACGGCCAATCTAGGACGGCTCGCCGTCGTCGGCCTGTGGGGCGGCCTCAGCTTCGCGGCCGCACTCAAGGTCTTCCGCTGGAGCTAGCCACGGTCCCCAGAGCGGGGCGGCAAAAGAACCGCTTGACATATCGAGATTACCCCCTATAATAGATGGCTGCCCACCCCCTGGGTTGGAAGTGAAACCTTTTGGCCTCAGAAGTGTTATTACTGCCGCCGTGTCATGGCGGTGGCGGCGAGGCCTGATTGTAGGGCCAGGTCGCATCCCGGGCGGACCGTTGGTTCTCCCTGGGGACCTGAGTTTCGGCACGGCAGGGGACGGGTGGATCGGTCAACAACTGGTAGAGAGCTATGATCATGGAACGGGAGTCGTCCAGGGCAAAGCGCTTGGCTAGCCAGGCCCTGAAGAGCAGGGTGGCGGGGGAGGATTCCGCTCTCGATCAGTATCTGCAGGACGTCAGCCAGCATGAGCTGATCACTCCGGACGAGGAAATCCGGCTTGCTCGCAAGGCCCAGAAGGGTGACACGCGGGCCATCCAGGCTTTGTGCAAGGCCAACCTCCGCTTCGTCATCTCGGTGGCCAAGAAGTACCAGGGCCGGGGGCTGCCTCTCAGCGACCTGATTCAGCAGGGGAACCTCGGCTTGGTGACGGCTGCCATCAAGTTCGATCCGGACCAAGGCGTGAAGTTCATCAGCTACGCCGTTTGGTGGATCCGCCAGGCCATTCTGTCGGCGCTGGCTCACCATGGTCGATCGGTTCGCGTGCCGTTGAACCGTGCCGCCGAGCTCTCGAAGATCCTGAAGGCACGCCAGACTTTGAAGGTCACGCTGGATCGCGAGCCTACGAGCGAGGAGATCGCCCGGCACCTTAGCATGAACCCGCAGACCGTTGAGATGCTCGAAGCGCTCAACGCCGGCGAGGTTCGCCTCGATGCGCCGATCGGTGATAGCGAGGACAGCAGTCTCGTAGAACGCTTCGTGAGCGAGGAGACGACCACAGCAGTGACGGAGGTCGAGGATCGCTTGCTGCAGGAACAGATCGATGAGGCCCTGAGCACGCTGAGGGAGCGTGATGCCCTCGTTCTCAGGCTTTACTATGGACTTGGCGATGGCCGCGAACACACGCTGGAAGAGATCGGGCAGCAGCTGGGCATCACGCGCGAGCGCGTGCGACAGCTGCGCGATAGGGCGCTGAAGGAGCTTCGCGAGGGCGACAAGGGTACGGCTCTCGCCAGCTTTGCCGCTGCCTGAGCGCGGCCCATCAGACAAGAAGCAGATGCCAAGAGGGGCGCTATCAAGAGCGCCCCTCTTGGCATCTGACCCACATTCGACAGATCATCTCCATCCCAACCTGCCAACCCTCGTCCTTGGCCAGTAGTCTAAGCCGGGTGAGAGCGGCATTCACCGCTCGGCCCTACCTCGTAAGCCCTGGCTTGGCAGACCGCTCGCGCCTCCAATCTGGTCGTGCCTGACCTAATCCCGGCGAACCGAGGCCGGCTGCCGGCTCATGAACTTGCGCGGTCGCCGCCAGCAACTTATGGGAGACGCGGAACACACGCGGGAGGCAGGGAATGAACTCTCGAATCAATCGATCCGCCGTGGCATTCTCTATTGCGTCGCTGACCGCCACGGTTCCATTTGCAGTAGCCGACGATGTAGCGCCGTCAGTCAGCTACACAGTCGCTATTCCGCAGCCGCACACACATGTATTCGTGGTGGAGATGAAGGTCGCCGGTCTAGCCGGTGAGACTTTCGACGTATCGATGCCGGTGTGGACTCCGGGATCCTATCTGGTGCGCGAGTACGAACGTCACGTCATTCGATTCGCCGCTACCGACGAATCAGGACACGAGCTGCCCTGGCGCAAACTCGACAAGAACACGTGGCGGATAGCCACCGCGGGGTCGCCAGGCACGGTGATCGAATACGCGGTCTACGCCCGCGAACCCGGCATTCGCTGGTCGTTTGTGTACGAGGGCGGAGGTCACATACTCGGCCCCAGTCTGTTCATGCACGTGGTTGGCGCGACCGACGGGCCCACATCCGCCACGTTCGAGTTACCGCAAGGCTGGCGGCTCGACGGTGGCATCGCTCCGACGGGCGACAATCCATTTGTCGTTTCCGCCCACTCGTACCATGAGCTGATCGACACGCCCATGCTCATCGGCCAGTTCGCGGACATCGAGTTCGAGGTGGCGGGAATCCCGCACGTCATAGCCATCTTGGGGCCGAACAACGCCGACCTCGAAGAGTTGGCCAGAGATTTCGCTAAGATCGTCGAGGTCTGCGCGGAGATGTTCGGCGGACTTCCCTACGAGAGATATGCCTTCGTGTTCACTACGCTTACGGGCGGTGGTGGAATAGAGCACGCCAACGGCACGACCATCGGGCTGGCAGGCCTGGATTTTCAGAGCGAGCCCGGCCGGAGAGCGGTACTGGGCGTGACTGCGCACGAATTCTTCCACGCCTGGAACGTGAAACGCATCCAACCTCCTGCTTTCCGACCCTACAACTACGAGGAGGAGAACTACACGGATGCGCTCTGGTTCTACGAGGGTTTCACCTCCTACTACGGTGACCGTATCCTCTATCGCGCCGGACTCATTGACTCGTACGAAGATCCCGCCAATCTGGTCGCGCGTTACAGGAGCACACCGGGCCACTACAACCAGAGCGCAGCCGATGCCAGCTTCAACGCCTGGATCCACCTCTACCGCGGCGACGAGAGCACCGAGAACTACCGGACCGACTACTACTTCAAGGGCAGGGTCATCGGTAACCTGTTGGAGATCGAGTTGGCGAACCGTACTGATGGCGCCAAAGGTGTCGATGATGTTCTCCGCTTGATGTGGCAGAGGACGCGCGATGATAACGCCGCGTTCGATTCGGAGCGAATACGCGAGGTTTGCGAGGTTGTTGCCGGCGGCTCGTTCCAAGCCTTCTTTGACAAGTACGTACACGGCACCGATGAAATACCGTTCGAAGAGTTCTTCGAATTGGCCGGGTTTACACTGACAATCGATGACGCTGCGACGCGACAGAGGAATAGCACCGGGTTCCTGGGTGTCGGTACCCAAGAACTCGACGGCCGCCTGCAAATCGTTGCCGTGGTGAGCGGTTCGCCTGCCTGGCGTGACGGTCTCAACTATGGTGATGCCATCCTCGCCATCGACGGCACCACGATAACGGGGTACCAGGCGTTCGTTGAGGTACTCCAACAACACGCGCCGGGTGACACGATCCATGTCCGGGTCCACAGGCTAGGCAGGGAGCAGACCGTCGCCGTGACCCTAGGTGTGCGCAGCGCGCCGGTGTACCGGGTCGTCGAGGTCGAAGATCCATCGGACGCGCAACTCGCCGTTCGCAAGCGTTGGCGAGAATAGGAGCGGGGTACTAGGACCGACATGTCAAAGGCCACCCTGCATAGCGGCGCCACCGAACGGCTACCAGAGGCCGATGAGCTTTTGGTCTCCCAGTTGCGTCCAGCCACATACCCATCGCCGCTCGCCGCCCGCGGCGAGCGGTTCGTCGACGAGTCCGATCGAGTTCTGGTAGCGGCCCGTACGCGTCAGATCCGCCAGAAGGCGGGCTCCGGCCAAGAACTCTCCTCCTTCGAGCAAGCTGGCCCGCGAGCGATGATCGCCTTCGACCCCGAAGATACTGCTTGCGGAATCGTCACTTGCGGCGGGCTCTGCCCCGGCATCAACGATGTGATTCGG
>JBDHAS010000019.1:0-31332 GCA_039588015.1 Gemmatimonadota bacterium
CCGGTTCTGTAGGACTTGCTGGATAATGTAACTATAAGTGGTTATGTTACTTATACCTCTGTTCCCGAATCTGGCCCCAAGCTTGCCAATACCTCGGCCGGAAGGAATATCGTCGTAGGACGATCGGTTGAAGCAAGGAGGAGGAGAGAATGAATCGCAAGGGTTTCACGCTGATCGAGCTGCTGATCGTGGTCGTAATTATCGGCATTCTTGCCGCGATCGCGATCCCCAAGTTCGCCAACACCAAGGAAAAGGCGTACGTGTCGGCCATGAAGTCGGACCTCCGCAATCTCGCGGCTGCTGAGGAAGCCTATTTTGCCGACTACTTGACCTACACGCAGACGCTGGGTTCGCTCGACTACAACGCCAGTCAGGGCGTGACCGTCAACATTACCGACGGTGACGGCATCGGCTGGGTGGCGGCGGCGACGCACACCGGCACCGGCATCAACTGCGAGCTGTACTACGGTAACAAGAGCGGGACGACGGCACAGCAGGAAGGTGTCGTTAGGTGCCAGTAGGTGGCACGATCAGACTGAGACAGTGAGAACGAGGGTAGCGCGGAGACCATCTCCGCGCTATTCTTTTAGGGGTACCCCCTGCCTGCGTGGTTCCGGAAAGAAGGTCCCCCGCACTGCGAATTCACACTGAACCTCAAGAACTCGGATAGCGGTGGCGTCGCTACGTCGTGAACTGCTCGTCGCACTGGCTCTGCTGATCGCCGCGGCTCTCGTCCTGGCGGGTGTGGGGGTCTTGTTGTGGCTGCCGGTTGGCAGCTCGACCAAGACCGTCGTCCTCTTTCTGGTCGTGCTCTTCGTTCTCGACGTAGCCCTCGTTCTGATCGTCGGCGACTACCTGTTGCGGCAAGTTGTGCTGAATCCGATACGCTCGATTCAGTACGGTGCGGAGGCTATCGCCCGCGACGATTACACGCAGCGGATCGAGGTCGAGGGGGCGAAGGAGTTCCGGCGGCTGTCGGCTAACGTCAACGAGGTTGCCGTCAAGCTGATTCAGAACCAGAAACGATTGAGCGACAACATCCGTTCGTTGAACGAAGTGAATCGCGCTCTGACCGAGGCACGCGACGAGTTGGTGCGAGCCGAGAAGTTGGCGTCGGCCGGGCAGTTGGCTGCGGGCATCGCACACGAGATCGGCAACCCTTTGGGCGCAATTTTGGGCTACCTGGAGGTTGTGGAGCGGCGGCCGACGATTGGCGGGGACATCGTCGAGGACATGCGTCGCGAGGCGCGCCGGATCGACAGGATCGTGAAGGGTCTGCTCGACTATGCCCGCCCGCGACAGCCAGCTCCCCGCTCGATCGAGGTGAACGAAGTTGTGAGCGGAGCTCTGGAGCTGGTCGAAGCACAGGGCCACTTCAAGGAGATCGAGTTGATTCTCAGCTTGGGAAACGAGGTACCACCGGTACGCGCCGATGTGCATCAGCTCGAGCAGATCATGGTCAACCTGTTGCTGAATGCGGCGCAAGCGGTTGACAGCAGCGACAGGCGATGGATCCGGGTCGGCACGGAAACGGTGCCCTTCGAGGCTACGCTACCGCCGGCCAGGCGTCGCGACGACCCGCCGGGAATCGACTACTCGCACCTCAGGCGTCTGCAAGCCCGGCGCGAAGGACTGACGCCCCCGCCGTTGACCAAGGGAGCGCGGGTCGTGCGAATCTCGGTGAGGGACAGCGGGCCCGGCGTCCCGCCCGAGATCGGTGACCGGGTCTTCGATCCGTTTTTCAGCACGAAGGAAACGGGACACGGCACTGGCCTGGGGCTGGCCGTGTCGGCCAGGCTGATCGAGGCCATGGGAGGGACCATCCAGATCGAGAACCCGGAAGGAGGCGGTGCCTGTTTCTCCGTCTATCTTCCGGCCGCAAGAACCGAGGGGATCGTAAGTGAAAGTACTGGTCATTGACGACGAAGCGGGTGTGCGCCGCACACTCTCGATGATTCTCGAGGACGAAGGCTATCAGGTCCTTTCCGCATCGGATGGTAAGGAAGGGCTGGACCGTGCGTTGAAGGAGGAGCCGGACCTCGTCCTTTGCGATATTCGAATGCCTCGCTTGGGCGGGCTGGAGTTCTTGGAAGAATATCGGAGGCGAAGCGGACAGGCGTTGGTCATCGCCATCACGGCATACGGCAGCAACGAGTTGGCCGTCGAGGCGATGCAGAAAGGCGCCTATGACTACCTGCCTAAGCCGTTCACGACGGCTGAGGTGGTGCTGACGCTCCGTAAGGCCGAAGAGCGGGAGAAGCTGCGGCGGGAGGTGACACGCCTGCGGCAGCGCGTAAAGGCCGACGAGCGCTTCCCGGAGATCGTCGCCAAGAGCGCGGGCATGCGAGAGGCGCTGGAGCTGAGCACGAAGGTCGCGCAGCATCCGTCGACCGTGTTGATCACGGGAGAGAGCGGCACCGGTAAGGAGCTGATCGCGCGGCTGACCCACCAGGCGAGCCCGCGCGCGATGCAGCCGTTCGTCCCCATCAACTGCGGCGCGATCCCGGAGAACCTTCTGGAATCGGAGCTATTCGGTCACGTGAAAGGCGCGTTCACGGGGGCGCACGTGGATCGGGGCGGACTCTTCGAGGAAGCCGACGGAGGGACCCTCTTCCTGGATGAAATCGGCGAGCTGCCATCGCAGCTGCAGGTGAAGCTGCTGCGCGCGCTGCAGGAGGGTGAGATACGTCGGGTCGGGGACAGCCAGTCTCGTAGGGTCGATGTCCGAATCATCGCGGCGACGGCGCGAGACCTGGAACAGGAGGTGAGGGAGGGGACTTTCCGGTCCGATCTCTACTATCGCATCAACGTCGTACGCATCCATCTGCCGCCCCTGCGACACAGGACGGAGGATATCCCACCGCTCGCGCGACATTTCGTCGAAAAGTTCGCGGAGCAGCTCGGTGTCTCGGTCACAGGCTTCGAGCCGGCCGCGATGAAACTGCTGCTTGCCCACCCGTGGTACGGTAACGTGCGCCAACTGGAGAACGTCGTGGAACGTGCCATGGTGCTCGTTGAAGGGTCGGTCGTCACGGGGGCTGACCTTCCCGATTTCATCCGCCATCCGGAGACTGCTGTTGAGGGTCCGTCGGAGGCGCTGCCTGCTGATGAGCTTTCGATCAAGAGGCAGACGGCCGACCTCGAGCGGCGCCTGATCAGTCGGGCGCTGCAAGTCACCGATGGAAATCGGACGAAAGCAGCGGACTTGCTCGACCTGAGCTATCGGGCGTTGCTCTACAAGATCCGCGACTACGGTCTGGACTAGAGGCGAATCCGACCGGCTGCTCGTTCTTTGACGGCGGCGCTTCCAAAGGCGCCGCCGTTTTTCGTTGATCATCCGTTGATCCTCTGGCGATAGACTCGCCGGGTGATGGGCTCGAAGAGGCGTTGCCCGTTCCGGCGTGTGGGAGCGGTCGTTGGCTGTGTGGCGCGTCCGCATCCTCAGCGAGCGAGTGGCCGCCCACCTGTCCGGTGGCGCAAAGGGAGGATCCGCGCGTGGCTCGTGTGACACAGGTTGGGTTTTCGTTGGCGGAGGCCGTCGTAGTGTCGGCGGCTATCGGGGTAATGGGGTTGATTGCGCTTCCCAGCTTGGTCAAGACACGGGCGCGTGCCGATGTCGCTGCGGCGCGGGAAGCGTTTGCAGCGACGCATTCCCTCGCCCGACACGTGGCGACGCAATACGGGCGAGTCTGCAAGCTGCATCTCGACCCGACTGGGAACCGCTTCTGGGTGACGATCGACACCAGCTCGGCCGGCGGCGGTTCCGCGCTGGACACGGTTCAGCCGGTCGTGGCCGTAGGAGAACGCTTCGGCGGAGTTCGGATCGAGGCTGCGCCGCGCACCTTCTGCTTCGACCACCGGGGGCTGAGCACGTTGCGAGGCGACTGCGATCTACCGAACGCGACGATCGTGTTCAGGCGCGGCAGCGTCGCTGACACCGTTACCATATCCAGGCTTGGCAGGGTGTTGAGGCGATGAACGGGGTTCGCGGATGTGGCTTGGAGGCCGGATATTCGGCGGTCGAACTGATGGTGGCCGTCGTCGTTCTGGCGATCGGGGTTCTGGGACTATCCGCTACCGCCAGTGTGGTGTCCGGGCTGATGAAGACCTCCTCGTTGGATTCTCGGCTGAGGTTTACCTCGCAGGCCGCCGTGGAGCAGCTGCTGCTGGAGCCTTCCGACCGTCTGGCGTCGGGGGAACGCCGCACGGGAGACCAAGTCGTCAGCTGGCAGGTGAGCGGAGACCGCCCACGCCGCTTGATAGTCATAGCACGGGATGTACTGGGCGGAATCGAGGCGGCGGACACACTGGCGACGATCGTGAGGGCTCCGTGATAGACCGTTACGAGCGTGACAGCGCTGTCGCCCGCCCGTACGATGGCCGCGAGCTCGGCTGGCGGGGCCACACAATCGTCGAGGTGGCCGTCATGCTCGGGCTACTGTCGATTGTGCTCGCGTCAGCGGCCACCGTTCTGATCGCCCAGCAGCGTTTCTACAGCCGCAACGCCGATATCGCCAGTACCAGGAATGCGGCTCGTCTTGCCGCGGAGGTGCTGACAGCGGAGCTGCGCTCGGTGAACGCTTCGGGAGGGGATCTCTACGGAATTGGGCCGGACAGCGTGGCGCTCAGATCGACCACGGGACTCGGATTGATCTGCAGCGTTTCCGGCCGATCCGTCGCGCTGCGACGCGTAACGGGGACGTTTGGAGAGCTGGCGACGGACAGCGCCTTCGTGTTCGTGGAGAACAGCCTGCACACGGCGGCCGACGACAGTCTGGTCGTCGTGCAGATCCGGGAGTCGCGACTGGGTTCGGCAGCGCATTGTGCGGACGGCCTCCCGGCAGACGTATCGCTCGGCTTCGATCGCGACGTTCCGGGCGTGTCTCTGGGATCTCCGGTTCGGGCGTTCCGCCCGTATGTCTACAAGCTCTACGCGGGGCAGGGAGGAAAGTGGTGGTTCGGTCAGCGTCTGCGTGGAGGACGCATACAACCCATCGCCGGGCCGTTCGCGCCGACATCTCGGGGTGGGTTACGACTGGAGTACCTAGCCCGGGGAAGCGCGCCTACGGACGATCCGCTGCAGGTAGCGCATGTCAATATCGCGATGCGGGCGGAGGGGCGGCTGCGCTATCCCTGGCGCGGGCTCAAAGACGTCTATTCCGATTCGGTCTCGACCGCCGTGACGCTGCGCGGCTGGTGAGAGCGAGAAGACGACGAGGTAGCTGGCGGTGAAGAGGCACTCGGCAGGGTCGGGGACAGGAAGCGAGCGAGTCGGGGCCAGAGGGTTCGCGCTCGTGATGGCGCTCTTTGCGTTGGTCATCGTCGGTGTCTTGGTGGCGGGAGGCTACCTGGTGGCCTTGCGGCAATGGCGGGCAACAGGGGCCGGCTCGCAGGGCGCAGCAGCTCTGTACGCTGCTGAGGCCGGACTCAACGCAGGGTTCGCAGGGCTCGATAGCGTTGCCCTAGACTCGATTCGACCTGGCGATGGCTTGATGCTCATGGAGGGCGTTCTCGCCAACGGCGATGAGTATTCGGTTCGCTCGAGCCGTTGGGACGCCGGTCGCGACAGCGGACCCTCATACTACTTGATCGCATCGGAGGGCCGGGCGCATGGCGCTTGGGGCGGCAGACGCCAGGTGGCGGCCATGGTCAAGAAAGCGCCGGGCGGGGCCTTCTGCTGCGGCGCGGCCCTCGAGGGACAAGGCGCTGTGAGGCTCGATTCGGGAGCCGTGATCAGCGGGCTCGACATCGTGCCGGGCCCGTGGGCGACGGACGCGGAGCTGTGCGGCGATATCGAGCTGCGCGATCGTCCAGGCATCGTCACGGAAGGACAAGTCCTGCCGGCTGCGGGTGCTCTGGTCCAGGGCTCCCCACCGGTCGCGTCGCCTGGCCGCGCGGATGGATTCGGCGACATAGGGCATTGGCTGCGAGAATTGGCCGCGTCGGCCGACTTGCGTTATCCGGGGGGCACGGTCCTGTCGGACGTGGGGCCTGCAGCGTGGGCCAACGGGGAGTGCGGGAGGTCGTCCCTATCCGTTTGGGGGGCGCCGACGGCACCGGGCCATCCGTGCTTCAACTTCTTCCCGGTGATCCACGCGGCGGGTGACCTGACCGTGAGCTCCCCCATGAGTGGACAGGGTATTCTCCTCGTGGACGGCGACCTGGTGATCAGAGACGGCTTCGAGTTCTACGGCGTGGTACTCGTAGGAGGAACGGTCACCGCTGGCCCCGGGGGCGGCCACGTGGTGGGAGGGGTTCGGGCTGGCGCCCTCGGCTCTGATACGAGTCGGGTGGGAATGGGCGGTGAGTTTCGTTACAGCGGTTGTGCCGTAGAGAGGGCGGTTGAGGGGTCCAAAGTCCAAGCGCCACACCCCCTTGCGCAATTTGGCTGGTTTGAGATATTGGAGTAGGCCCTGTCCCGGCGCATCTGCCACAAACCCCCCGTCGTGGTTGACAAACTGGCTGCGAGGGGCTATCATGCAGTGCCCTACCCCTAGGTCCCACTACAGTTTAGCACCTTCGCTTTCACTGTCGCATGAGGTCGAGCCAGCTTTCACCTTAAGAACCTGGACTTAGACTGTCATGGGTGTGTTCGGACTGGGCCGCAGTAAGCGGACCGTAGGACTCGACATCGGTAGCGGTTACATCAAGCTGGTCGTCATGGAGCACGGCAAAGGACGACCGCGGATCGTGCGGGCTGCAGCTACGCCGCTGGTAGCTGACGCGATCGTGGAAGGGGAAGTAATGGACCCGACCCTGGTCGCCAGCACGATACGCTCCCTGTTCGAGACCGCTGGCGTGAAAGACAAGAAGGTGGTCACGGCGGTTGGCGGCCGTGACGTCATTATCAAGCGGATCCAGATGGATCGGATGAAAGAGTCCGATGCTCGCGACGTGATCCGCTGGGAAGCCGAGCAGCACGTGCCGTTCGACATGGAGAGCGTCGAGCTGGACTTCCAGATTCTCGACCCGAAGGCCGAGGGTCTCCAGATGACGGTGCTGCTCGTGGCCGCTAAGCGTGAACTCGTTGAGAACAAGCTCGCGCTTCTGCTGGACGCGGGGCTCGAACCGGAAGTCATCGACGTCGATGCGTTCGCCCTTCACAACGCCTTCGAACTGAACTACCCCGAGGCTATGACCGGCGTGGTCGGATTCGTCAACATCGGCCACGAAACGACGAACGTGAATCTGCTGGAGAACGGTGTGCCGGTGCTGAACCGGGATCTCGCTTTCGGCACGCGGAGGTTGCGTGAGAGCCTCCAGCGGGAACGCGGTCTCACAGCCGAGGCAGCTCAAGACGTGCTGGAGGGCCGGACCAGCGATCCCGAACTCGAAACCTTCATTAGCCAGCGGGCCGAGGAAGTGGCGCTGGGGGTGGAACGAGCCGCAGCGTTCCTGCAGGCGAGTTCGACGCAGGCCGGCTTGACCAGGATCTACGTGTGCGGTGGTGGCGCGCGGGTACTCCGGATGGCGGAAGCGCTCGCCGAACGGCTGCAGGTGCCGGCAGAGATCGCCAATCCGGTGCAGCGCGTTGACGTGGAGCCGGGAGCCTTCGACCTGATCTCGATCGCCGACATGGCGCCGATGCTCGTACTTCCGGTCGGATTGGCTCTGCGACGCGCTGCCTGACGCCCAGGCAATCAATGAACTCTCGTTCGGACGGATTCTGCGATGGCGCTCATTGAAATGAACCTGCTCCCCGGGGGCAAGCGGGGAGCGGCGCGACCCAAGGGCAGGAGAAAGCCGTCGGTCCCGAAGATGCCGGGACTGGGAGATATGGTGAAGGGTGACCCCTGGGTCATAGGTATAGTGGCGCTGACGATCATAGGAGCACTCTACCTCGGCTTCACGTTCTTCAGACAAGGCGTGACGCTCAGTCAAGTCGAGGATCAACTCATGCAAGAGCGCCAGGACTCGGTGCGTTACGCGGAAGCGATCGCGGCAGCGGATAGCCTGAGCGCACGGCGAGACACGCTGCTGCAGAAGGTTCGGATCATCCGAGAGATCGATACCGACCGCTACGTCTGGGCGCATATCCTAGACAACGTCAGCGATGCGCTTCCCGAGTTCACCTGGCTGGTGGGAATGGAGCAGACGGCGGGAGTCGGCAGCGATGTCGAGTTCCGGATCGACGGGATGACGGGTCTGACCGCCGCGCTCACGCGTTTCATGCGAGACCTGGAGGCTTCACCGTTCATTCGGGATGTACGCCTCGTATCGCAGGAGCAGTCGCAGCAAGGGCAGAGGCTGGTAAACAACTTCGTTCTGATGGCTCGGTATCAGATGCCGGACTCTACGGCGATCACTACCGAGCCGATCATTCTGGTAGGAGAGTGAAGCCGTGGCTGTGTTACCGGCGGATCCAAGGGGGCGGAAACAGGCCCTGGTCCTGATGGCCATCCTTGTTGCCGCGATCGTTTTCGTCGGGCACCAATACGTGCTGACTCCCAGGGCCGAGAACATCGGCGTGGCTCAGGAGGACCTGAACGTGTTGGAGGCCCAGAACCGGCGTTCAAGGGCGCTAGCCGCTCGCAAGGACGACTTGCAAGAGCGGCTCCGAATCCAAGAGCAGCAGCTCCAGATCTTCGAGGAGTTCATCCCCGAATCGGAGGAGGTGCCCGAGCTTCTGGACGCCATCTCCAACCAGGCGCAGATGACGGGCGTGGAGCTGACGCGGATTCGCCCTCAGGCCGTCGAGGCCGGCGACTTCTACATGAAGCAGACATGGGAGTTGTCCGTGCTCGGCGACTACCATGCTGTGGGAACTTACCTCGCGCGTATTGCCTCGCTGCCACGGATCATCAAGCCCACCAATATCCAGATTTCGCCGGCGCCTCGGAGCAGAGCGACACGGAACATGGAAGCGCCGCTGGAAGTGTCGCTGAACATCGAGACGTTCGTGCTCGGGATCCCGCTCGAGCCGCCGACGGGAGAAGCCGAAGGAGCAGCTGCAAGTGGCTAGTGGAGCCTTGATACTCGTTATGGCCATAACCGGCCTGGCAGCGCCGCCTCCCACGTTGTCGGCAGACCAGGACACGTCGGCGGTCCAGGACAGCGTTCAGGCGCAGGCTCCTGGCCAAGCCCAGAGCGTAGAGGCCATTTATCGGCGTGAGAGGTTTGTGTACCCAACGGACGGCCGGCGCAACCCGTTCGTGAGCCTGCTGACGCTGGAGGACGTCGGGCCTCAGTTCGAGAGCCTGGACCTCGTCGGCGTCATCTACGGGGGCTCATACGGGAGCGTGGCCACCCTGATCGATCGCGCCACAGACAAACGCTACCGTGTGCGACGCGGTGATGCCGTTGGCAACGCACGTGTGGTTGAAATCCGGCCGGACGCGGTCGTCTTCCAGGTCACCCAGTTCGGCGTGACGAGAAGTGAGACGCTGCGCATAAGGAAAGAAGAAGAGGAGGAGCAAGGATGATGCTCCAGGCGTTTTTCTTGGCGTGGGCGGCGGCCGTGGGCAGCGAACCGGCCGATGTGACCGAGCTCAGGGTTGAGCCGGTCGCCGGGTACACCGAGGTCGTCGTGCGGACGAGCGATGAGGTCAGCTACTCCGACTTCTTACTCACCAACCCGCCGCGCTTGATCGTTGATCTGAAGGGTGCCCGACACGCGCTGTCGAAGGACAACTTCGAGGACATCAATCGTGGCGGCGTCGTGCGGGTCCGGACCAGCCAGTTCCGCGATGACGTGGTACGCGTTGTCGTAGAGCTTATCGCCCCGACAAGCTACACGCTTACGCGGCAGGGAAGCGAGATAAGAGTCTCGTTCCCCAACCTCGCCGGCGATGCGTTCGAATCATGGGCGACCGCTCCCGCGAGGCTCGCGACGCCGGATCCTGTCCCCACGCCAGCGGCGACAGATCGAGCGCCGCCGCAGCAGGCGCCGGCTCGCCAGCAGGCGACGTTTCGACAGGAAGCCGAGCTAACCAGCCAGATGCCTCGCATTACGGTCACGTTCGAGAGCACAGACATCCGGGACGTCTTGAATAACTTCGCCGAGTTCACCGGCAAGTCGTTCGTACCGGGTGTGGGCGTCGAGGGAGCCGTTACGGCCAACATCAGGAATCAGCCCTGGGACCTCGCGCTGAAGGCGATTCTCGATTCGCACGGGTTGACGGCTGTAGAGACGACGACGGGCATCATCCGTGTTGACAGACTTGAGAACCTCCAGGAACGCCAGCAGTTGGTCGCGCTCCAGACCCAGATCTTCAAGATCAACTACGCGCCGGTGCAGTCGATCGCCGAAGCACTCGAACCGGCGATCTCGGAACGTGGGAAAGTTATTCCCAACGAGGCCACGAACTCGGTGATCGTGACCGACGTCCCCGAGAACGTCGCCATCTCCAGGCAGATCATCGAAGATCTCGACATCCGCACGCCGCAGGTCGTGATTTCGGCGAAGATCATCTTCGTCGATCGGACCGATATCGAAGAGATCGGGATCGGCTACGATCTGAAGGACACCGGTGGCAACCAGCTGAACGAGATTCATCCGGGGCCGACGCTGGATCCAACGACATGGGAGATCGTCGACTCCAACTTCGACGGCGTCCCCGATGTCGTGGTCAAGCCGTTGACGAGTGCAAACCAGGTGTCGTTCAGCGGATCGTCGATCGCCGCATTGGCAAACGCCGCCGATCGTGTCCAGTTCCCGGCGCTCGAGTTGCTGACTTCGGTCGCTGTAGGCGACTTCCAGCTGTTCGCCTTCGTGGATGCGCTTCAGCGACAGGACCTGTCGGACATCGTCGCGGCGCCGACTATCCAGACGATGGACAACCAGCAGGCCGACATCCTGGTGGGTGAAGAGACGCCCGTGCGCGTGATCGACTACGGCGCCGGCGGAGCGGGCGGAGCGGCCGCTCCGGGCGGGGCAGCAGTCTTCCCGCAGGCGACGGTCGAGTTCAAGGAGACTGGGATCAAGCTCGAGGTGACGCCTCACATCACGTTCGATCGCAAGATCGTGATGGATGTCATGGCCGAGCGGTCCGGCATCGCGCTGGCTCCGGGTGACCTCGGTTTCACCTTCCAGACCGAGAGAGGGACCACGCGTTTGATCCTGGAGGATGGTGAGACCGGTGTGATCGGCGGACTGACGATCACCGACGTCCAGAAGACCGTCAGCGGCGTGCCGATTCTGATGGACCTGCCGCTGCTTGGCGGGCTGTTCAGAACCACGAGGACGGATGACGCGAAGCGGGATCTGCTGATTCTAGTCACGCCGCACATCGTCGAAGACGCGGTGGCTGCGGTGCAGTAGGCGATCGGGTGAAGCTTGACGTACGCAAGGTTGAGCGTCGCTTCAGGTCTTTTGCTTTGAACGAGAGGGAAACGAGTCCTATGCGAAGCGCAAGGTTATGGTCGCGCTTGATGATGGCGACGCTGGTCGCAGCCACGCTGGGAATCGTGGCTTGCGAGGATGAGGGCAAAGCGATCGCACCGCTGGTGGACACGACGCCGCCGGCCGTGTCGATTACGAACATTGCCAGCACGAAGACGACGCTGACGACGACGGTCAGGGCCGAAGACTACATCAGCGTGTACTTCATCGTCACCGAGATCCTCGACGATACCGGCGGACTGATCATCGCCGACACGACGTATTTCGCGGGACGCAACACGTCCGCAACCGTGACGACCACATGGGTGCACCCTTACACCGCAACCACGGCAATCCAGGTGCGGGGGATAGGCGTGGACTCTCAGGCGAATGAAGGGACGTCTACGGCCGGCCACGTAATCGTCGTGGCGCCGTAGGGTCGGCTGCTTTCCAGCGGTGCTTGCGCAGTCCAGCAGGGGTGGTTACTAGGTTATAAGCGGCCGTCACATCGGCTCTCGAGATAGGCAAAAGCCGCTCGACCGACAGGAGCCTTCAGGCGTTATGTTGGCAAACGCTGCACGGCTCCGGTCAGGCCAGGCGGCTTTCGGTTTGTACGGCTGGCCGGCCCGGCAGCCGAGGTGGGCGCACTCAAAACTCTCAAGCTGACCTGGCTTCATGTTCGAGCATTTCAATTTCAGCACAGCCGGCGAGTCCCACGGTCAGGCCTTGGTCGCCGTGGTCGACGGCGTACCGGCCGGACTGCCGCTGGGGGCTGAAACGATCCGCGCCGAGCTGGCCCGGCGGCAGAAGGGCCACGGTCGCGGCGGGCGGATGAAGATCGAACGGGACGCCGCTCAGATCTTGTCGGGAGTACGATTGGGTGAGGCGATCGGTTCTCCGATCGCGCTGCTGATCCCCAACCGCGACTGGGATAACTGGCAGCTCGCTATGTCCGTGGAACCCGCGCCTGATGCGACGGACGATGATCTCAGGCGTGTGCAGTTGCCGCGGCCCGGCCACGCGGATCTTGTCGGTACTCTCAAGTACGATCGCAGCGATGCGCGTGACATACTGGAACGATCAAGCGCTCGCGAGACGGCGGCGAGGGTCGGTGTCGGAGCGATCGCAAAGGCGGTCTTGGCCGAGTTCGGAGTGAGCATAGGAAGCCACGTCGTTTCCTTGGGTGGAATCGAGGCCCGGCGCCTGGCAGCCGAGGACTACCCGGCGGCTATCAACGCGAGCGCCGATCGGTCGGCGGTGCGCTGTCTGGACGCGGAGGCGGAGCGGGCGATGGTCGAGGCGATCGATGCCGCGCGGGCGAGAGGCGACACGCTGGGTGGAGTCTTCGAGGTTGTGGCGCGCGGGGTGCCGGTTGGCCTTGGGAGCCACGTTTCCTGGGATCGGCGCCTGGATGGCCGCTTGGCTGGGGCAATGATGTCGATCCAGGCGATGAAAGGGGTCGAAATCGGACTTGGCTTCGAGGCTTGTCGCCTGCCGGGTTCGCAGGTTCATGACGAGATCGAAGCGGACCCGGCAAGGCGACTTGCCGGAGGTTTCCGCCGCTTCACCAACCGGGCCGGCGGTCTCGAGGGTGGCATGACCAACGGCGAGCCGCTGACGGTCCGGGTGGGCATGAAGCCGCTGTCGACCCTGATGCGGCCGCTCCGGAGCGTGGATCTCTCTACCGGCGAAGCGGCCAGCGCCGTGCGAGAGCGCAGCGACGTGACGGCCGTGCCCGCGGCCGGGGTCGTGGGTGAGGCCATGGTGGCTATCGTGCTCGTCGATTCCATGAGAGAGAAGTTCGGCGGTGATTCGCTGGCCGAGATGCGGTCGAACTTCGATGCCTACTTGGATCGGCTGGGCCGTTCTAGGTGATCGATCGCGTGGTGCTGGTCGGATTCATGTGCGCCGGGAAGTCCACCGTGGGGCGAATCCTGGCGGATCGCCTGGGTTGGGACTTCCTGGACTTTGACGAGCTGATCGAGCGCGGACAGGGTCAGACGATCGCCGACATCTTTCGCGAGCACGGCGAGCAAGGCTTCCGGACTCTGGAGGCGGAGCTGACGGAAGATTTCGAGAAAAGGCGAGGGGTCGTGCTGGCGCCCGGTGGCGGGTGGATGGCACAGCCCGGACTGGTACAGCGGCTGCGTGAGGGCAGTCTCTTCGTCTGGCTGAGGGTCACTGTGGAGCGCGTGCTGGAACGCCACCGCGAACAGGCGAACGTAGAGCGGCCGCTGCTGGACGTGGAAGAGCCGTTGGACGAGATTCGCGCGCTCCTGTCGGCGCGCGAGCCGTTCTATCGAACGGCCGATGTGGTCGTCGAGACCGACGGTCGGGATCCGGCCAACGTCGCTGAAGAAGTAGTCGTCACCCTCCGGCGTAGGCGGAAAGCCGCTCGGGAAACGGGCCAACCGTTGACAAGTAGTTGATTCCTTATAGCCATCCTCGGCACCGAGCCCCGGAACCACGGGGGCGGGCATCGGGGTATGCGGTGGACGGGTTCGAAAGGATATGATGGCTGCACAGAAGAAGAAGGGTACGAAGTCAGAACGTGCCGAGACCGCCGGAAATGGCTCGCGGCTTCTGATCGTCGAGTCACCCGCGAAGGCACGCACGCTGGGCCGGTACCTTGACGATAGCTACGTCGTGAAGGCCTCGGTGGGCCACATCCGTGACCTGCCCAAGCGGGATCTCGGCGTCGATATCGAGAAGGGCTTCGAGCCCCACTACGTCACTATCCGCGGCAAAGGCAAAGTCATTCAGGAGCTGAAGCGCGCCGGGAAGGATGTGGACGAGGTGCTCCTGGCCACCGACCCCGATCGAGAAGGCGAGGCCATCGCCTACCATGTCGCGGAGCAGCTGGGCTACGAGTCCAAGAACGGCCATCGATTCAAGCGTGTGCTGTTTGAGGAAATCACGCCGGAGGGAGTAGCCCGAGGCCTAGCCGCTCCAGGCGAGATAGACCTGAGGAAAGTCGACGCGCAGCAGGCTCGCCGGATTCTGGACAGACTGGTGGGCTACAAGGCCAGCCCGTTTCTATGGAAGCCGATCAGGCCGGGTCTTTCGGCCGGGCGGGTGCAGACGGTGGCGCTGCGGCTCATATGGGAGCGTGAGGAGGCAATCCGCAGCTTCGAAGCGCAGGAGTACTGGACCGTAGAGGCGTTGCTGGAAAAGGACCGAACGCGCTTCACGGCCAATCTGCACCACGTGGAGGGCAAGAAGCCGCACCTGCCGGACGAGGCCTCGGCGACCAAGGTACTCGATGCCGTCAAGGACATCCCTTTCGAGGTCACTCGAGTCCGCCGCAAGGAACGGCGGAAGAACCCGGCCGCGCCTTTCACTACCTCGACCATCCAACAGGAAGCGGCAAAGCGCTTGCGCTTCTCGGCCAAGCGGACCATGCGGGTTGCTCAGCAGTTGTACGAAGGCGTGGAAGTCCGCGGCGAAGCCATAGGTCTGATCACCTATATGCGAACCGACTCCACGCGGATCGCGTCGTCGGCAGCGAATGCGGCGCGCGATTACATCGGCCAGGAGTTCGGGGCCAACTACGTGCCCAAATCGGCCAGACTCTACCTTGGCAGACAGCAGAAAGGGGCCCAGGAAGCGCATGAGGCGATCCGGCCGACTTCGGTATTCCGCACGCCGGCGTCGCTCAAGCGCGACCTGGATTCGCACCAGCTGAAGCTGTACACGCTCGTCTGGATGAGGTTCGTGGCTTCTCAGATGTCCCCAGCCGTCTACGATACGACGACCGTGGATTTCGACATCGTCGGCGCTGACAAGCGGGACTACCTGTTCAGGGCTACGGGCTCGGTGCTCAAGTTCGACGGCTTCACAAGACTCTACAAAGAGGCACACGAGAAGGAAGAGGGACGTCACCTGGAGGACTTGGAAGCGCTTCCCGTCGTCTCGGAGGGCGAGGTCGTAAAGCTCATCGACCTCGGCAAGACGCAGCATTTCACGGAACCGCCGCCAAGGTTCAGCGAGGCGAGCCTGGTGAAGCAGTTGGAGAAGCTGGGTATCGGCAGGCCGTCTACATATGCGCAGATCTTGTCGACGCTGCTCGAGCGGACCTACGTCGAACTGGACAGCAGACGCTTCGTGCCTACGCCGCTCGGCGAGACGGTGGTGCAGGTGCTAATCCGGGTCTTCCCGGAAACATTCGATATCGACTTCACGAGCACGTTGGAGACCAATCTCGACCAGATCGAGGACGGCGGACTTCAGTGGCGTGACGTGCTGCGCGAGTTCTACGATCGGTTCAGCAGGCGGTTGGAGGAAGGCGAGAAGCGGAGCGACGAGATCATCAAGGAAGTCGTCCGGGCCGACGACACGGAGTGCGACCTGTGCGGTTCTCCGATGCTGGTCCGCTGGAACCGCTATGGGCGATTCCTCGGGTGTTCCTCCTATCCGGATTGCAGAAACACGCGGCCGATCGACGGACCGCCCGAGGTCGATTTCGGCGACGAGAAATGCCCCCAGTGTGCAGGAGGCTTGACGGCCAAGAATGGTCGGTACGGGCCGTTCGTCGCCTGCTCCAATTATCCTGAGTGCCGGTTCACTCGACCTCTAGACAAAGAGCAGGCCACAGCGCCGGCCGATGCGAAGTGCCCGAAGTGCGGCAGTCCGATGGCGGTGAAGACGGGCCGCTACGGTGAGTTCCTCGCTTGTACGGCATACCCGAAGTGTAAGCACACGCAGCCGATGACATTGAATCTGGGGTGTCCGCGCTGTGGCCAAGGCGAGGTCGTCAAGCGGCGAACGAAACGCGGTCGCATCTTCTTCGGCTGCAGCCGGTATCCCGAGTGTGATTGGTCGACTTGGGATACGCCCACGGCGGCGGATTGTCCGGCCTGCGACTCGAAGGTAGCTCTGATGAAGACGTCGAAGCGCAAGGGCGATTACCTGAAGTGTGCTTCCTGCGAGCACGAGACCATGCCCGGCAGCGCTGAGACGGCCGAGCGGAGCACCAGCTGAGGCGGTGGCGCCTGGCGCGAGATGCCTGAGATAGTGGTTGTAGGAGGCGGCTTGGCAGGGTCCGAGGCTGCCTGGCAGCTTGCCGAACGCGGCCATCGCGTCGCGCTCTACGAGATGCGCCCCTCGGTTACCACGCCTGCCCATCAGACGGACCAGCTGGCCGAACTCGTCTGCAGCAACTCCTTCAAGTCGGAAGAAAGGACGAACGCTCACGGGCTGCTGAAGGCGGAGCTGCGCGAGCTCGATTCGCTCCTGCTGCGGGTGGCGGATGAGGCGCGAGTGCCCGGAGGAGCCGCGCTCGCGGTTGACCGTCAGCTGTTCTCCTCCCGAGTGAGCGAGGCGGTAGGGGCCCACCCCAACGTGGAGGTACGCCGTGAGGAAGTGCGCGAATTGCTGCCGGCGCCGGCGATCGTGGCCACGGGCCCACTGACGTCGGATGCCCTGTTCGGGGCGATCCGGGAGCGATTGGGCGCCGATGGGCTGTACTTCTTCGATGCCATCTCGCCGATCGTTTCCGCCGAGTCCATCGACGAGACAAGAAGCTTTAGAGCCTCGCGCTACGGAAAAGGGGAGTGCGACGCGTACGTCAACTGCCCGATGGACCGTGAAGAGTACGAGGCGTTCTACGAAGCACTGACGACAGGCGACGTGTATCGCACGCCCGGTTGGGATCAAGTTCCGTATTTCGAAGGGTGCTTGCCGATCGAGGTGCAGGCTGCTCGCGGCAAGGATTCGCTGCGCTTCGGCCCGCTGAAGCCTGTCGGCCTAAGGGACCCTCGCACAGGCCGCACACCGTACGCCGTCGTGCAGTTGAGGCAGGAGGACAGGGCGGCCCGGATGTGGGGCCTGGTCGGCTTCCAGACTAGGCTGCGCTACCCCGAGCAGGAACGCGTGATTCGGCTCATACCGGCGCTGAACGAGGCGGAAATCCTCCGGTACGGGCAGATCCACCGGAACAGCTACATCAACTACCCCGCGCTGCTGTCGCCGCACGGGTCGCCGCCGGACGAGCCGGGCCTGATCTTCGCCGGGCAGTTGACCGGAGTGGAGGGCTACATCGAATCAGGGGCTACAGGCCTGCTAGCGGCCATCAACATCGATCGACTGGAGCGAGGACTCGAGCCTGCGCTTCCGCCCCCGACGACGATGTTGGGAGGGCTGTATCGCTACCTGAGAGAGGCCGATCCAAGTAACTTTCAACCGATGAACGCGAATTTCGGACTTCTCGATCCGCTGTCCCAGAAGGTGCGTCGAAAGCGGGAGCGGAGGGAGGAGCTCTCCGTTCGCGCGCTGCGCGGTATTCGCGACTGGATGGTAGACTTGCCGACCTCGAGTTCCAAGGCTGTAGGCAGCGCTGGCTTGGTCGGCCACAGAGACGCAGCTGGTGAGTGATCACGTCGTAAGCTATCTCAGGCATCTGAAGGATGAGCGGCAGCTCTCCGGCCACACCGTCGAGGCCTACCGTCGCGACCTGAGAGACCTCAGCGGCTTTCTCGACGACTATTTTGGCGGCGGGACCTGGTCTTGGAATACGGTCGACCGGCTGGCGGTTCGGGCGTACTTGAGCGAATTGACGTCACGCTCCCTCAAGAGGCGCACCATCGCTCGGAAACTCTCAGCCGCGCGAAGCTACTTCCGGTTCTTGCAGAAGGAAGGAATCGTTTCTGCGAATCCGGCGCGGCATGTCAGGGCGCCGAAACAGGGCCGCGTGCTGCCCGGGTACCTCAGCCAGGACGAGATGCTTCGGATGCTCGAGGGCGCCGTGGAGCGAACCAGCGACGGAGGCTGGCGTGGCGCGCGCGATGGCGCGCTGATCGAATTGTTGTACGCTGCGGGGTTGCGGCTGTCGGAGGTGCACTCGCTGAATAGGGAGGACCTCGATCGGGAGGCTGGGCAGGTGAAGGTCCGCGGCAAAGGGCGGAAGGAGAGAATCGTGCCGGTCGGCCGATCGGCCGTGCACGCACTAGACGCCTACATGAAGGATCGCGAACGGCGTTTTGGAACGGTGTCTCCGACGGATCCGCTCTTCGTGTCGGAAAACGGGAGCCGGCTGTCCCGGCGGCAGATCCAGCGCGTGGTTACGCGGCAGATCGAGTTGGTGGCCGAAGAGAGCGGGCTGAGCACGCACTCGGTGCGCCATTCCTTCGCTACACACTTGCTGGACGAGGGCGCCGACCTGATGGCGATCAAGGAGCTGCTAGGTCACTCATCGCTCTCGACGACACAGATGTACGCTCACACGTCGCGGGAGCGACTCAAGCAGGTGTATCGGGTAGCGCACCCGAGGAGCTAGTAGTCGGCCACTGTGTCGATGACGTGTGAAAAGGGGGGCAACCCGTCAGTATCGGTGTGGTCCAGTACTAGAAAGAAAAAGAGCAAGACATGTCCGCTACGAAGATCCGTGGAACGACTATCCTCTCGGTGCGTCGCGATGGTCGCGTCGCGCTGGGCGGTGATGGGCAGGTGACTGTTGGCGACACCGTGATGAAGGCCCAGGCCCGGAAAGTCCGCGCGCTAAAGGATGGCTCGGTGCTGGCGGGCTTCGCCGGGTCGGTCGCGGATGGGCTGACACTGTTCGAGAAGTTCGAGGAGAAGCTCGACCGCTTTCCCGGCAACCTTCCTCGCGCATCGGTGGAGCTGGCGAAAGACTGGCGCAGCGATCGCGTTCTTCGTCGACTGGAAGCGCTTCTGGCCGTGGCCGATGCAAAGCACTCGTACCTGCTGTCCGGCAGCGGCGAGGTGATCGAGCCGGACGACGGGATGGTCGCGATTGGCAGTGGCGGTCCGATGGCGTTAGCGGCGGCACGCGCGCTTTGGCACAACTCCGACCTGAGCGCCCCCGATATCGTCGAGCGGAGCTTGGAGATCGCCGGCGAGATTTGCATCTATTCCAATACAGATATCGTTGTGCTCGAGCTCGAGTCAGGAGACCGATGAACGATTCGCACATCCCCCCAGCCCACGAGGGCGCCGCAGAGGAGCAGCGCGGCCGTTTTCTGCTTCAGGACGAGTTGACGCCGCGTCAAATAGTCGCCGAACTAGACAAGTACGTCGTTTCCCAGGACGTAGCTAAGAAGGCGGTCGCGATCGCGCTGAGGAATCGCTGGCGGCGGCAGCAGGTGCACGAGGATCTGCGGGATGAGATCATGCCCAACAACATCATCATGATCGGTCCCACAGGTGTCGGTAAGACCGAAATCGCGCGACGACTGGCGCGCCTCGCCGGGGCGCCGTTTACGAAGGTCGAGGCCTCGAAGTTCACCGAGGTCGGATACGTCGGACGGGACGTCGAGTCGATGGTGCGTGATCTTGCCGACATCGCCGTCAGTATGGTGCGAACGGAACGAGAAGACGAAGTGCAGGAGCTGGCCGAGGAGCGAGTGGAAGAGCGATTGCTCGACCATCTTCTGCCCCCCACTCAGACCGGCACGCAGTTGCCGACCGGGTTCGTCGTTTCGCCGCGCGGTGACGCGGTTGACCAGCGGGAAGATGAGGCGGCGGAGGAAGATGAGGAGGGGCTGAAGGAACGGCGCAAGAGGACGCGCGAGAAGTTGCGAGGGTTGTTGAGAGACGGGAAGCTCGAGAACAAGGAAATCGAGATCGAGGTCACCCAATCGACGTTCCCCGTGGTCGAGTTTCCTGGGATGGAGGGGATGGATTACAACGTCTCCGAGATGCTACAGGAGATGCTCCCGAGGCGCAGTAAGCGACGAACAGTTACCGTGTCCGACGCGCGAAGGGTCCTGCTGGCGGATGAGCTCGAGAAACTGATCGACATGGACGATGTCGTGAACGAGGCGCTCGATCGCGTCGAGCAGATGGGGATCATCTTCTTGGACGAAATAGACAAGATCGCCATGGAGCGAGGTGCGCTGGGTGGGCCGGACGTGTCGCGGGGCGGGGTGCAGCGGGATCTACTGCCGATAGTGGAAGGGTCGAACGTGCAAACGAAGTACGGCATGGTTCGGACCGAGCACATCTTGTTCATCGCGGCTGGCGCGTTTCACGCGGCCAAACCATCGGACCTGATCCCCGAGCTCCAGGGGCGCTTCCCGATCAGGGTCGAGCTATCTCCGCTTAGCGAGAAGGACTTCGTCAGGATACTCACAGAGCCGAAAAACGCTTTGCTGACTCAGTATCGCGCCCTGATCGAGACCGAGGGCGCGTCGCTGGAATTCAAGGGCAGCGGCGTAGAGGAGATAGCGCGCATCGCGGCGGATGCGAACGAAAGGATGGAGAATATCGGCGCTCGCCGGCTCCATACCGTTCTGACGACGCTGCTCGAGGACATCATGTTCGACCTACCAGAACTGGATGCGGACCGGATAGTGATTGACGAGAGGCTTGTCCACGAGCGCCTGTCGAAGGTCATCAAAGACGAGGACCTGCGCCGCTACATATTATAGGGCCGCTCATAGGGCCCCGCTGACTGTCCGCCGCTCAGATCCCGGTCCCGGCCCTCCCGCCGGTCACCCGAGTGCTGTTTCGGCCGCTGGCGGCCTTTTGCCGACCAGTGCAGGATTCTACTGGCACGCCCCTCGATCTCTGCTAAATTGGCAGTCGTCCGCACTACGAACCTGAACACCTCAGGGAGGCGACCTTTGGCAAGCCCAAAGAGGGGGGATTTCCTTGCGCTGACGGACCTCACCCGGAGCGAGCTCGATGCCCTTTTCAACTTGGCTGCAGGGCTCAAATCGGGCGAGGTCGGAGGGGCGCCGCTGGCGGGCAAGACGCTGGCCATGCTCTTCGCTAAGAGTTCCACGCGAACGCGCGTCTCCTTCGAGGTCGGTGCCTACCAGCTAGGCGGGCACGCTCTCTTCCTGTCTAGCCAAGATCTGCAGCTCGGCCGCGGAGAGACGATCGCCGATACAGCGCAGGTGCTGTCACGGTACGTGGACGGTATCATGATCCGCACCTTCGCGCACTCAGATGTAGAGGAGCTCGCCGAGCACGCATCGATACCGGTCATAAACGGTCTGACGGACTTGCTTCATCCGTGCCAGCTGCTGGCGGATCTGATGACCGCCAGGGAGGAATTCGGGGACCTCTCGGCTTTGAAAGCGACGTGGGTCGGTGACGGGAACAACATGGCGAACTCGTGGCTGAACGCCGCCAGGATCTTCGGTTTCCAGCTGAGTCTCGCTTGTCCTGAGGGCTACGATCCGGACCCGAGTATTCTAGGAGCGGCGAGGGACGCGGCTCCCGTGACGCTGGTGCGAGATCCGGCGGAGGCAGCGGAAGGCGCGCGGGTCGTGTCGACGGATGTCTGGGCTTCGATGGGTCAGGAGGAGGAGGCCGAGGCTAGGCGACGCGCGTTCGACGGATACACGATCACGGAAACGATCATGGGGCGAGCCGCTACGGACGCGATATTCCTCCATTGCCTACCTGCGCACCGCGGAGAGGAAGTGACCGGCGCCGTGATCGACGGACCGCAGAGCCGTGTATGGGACGAGGCGGAGAATCGGCTGCATGCGCAGAAGGCACTTCTGGTCGGACTAATGGCGGAGGGGACCGATGGCTGAGCAGATGAAGAGAACGCCGCTGTACGAGGAACACGTCAAGCTTGGGGCAAAGCTGGTTCCGTTCGCCGGGTTCGAGATGCCGGTCCAGTACCCGGAAGGCGTTGCGAGTGAACACCGGACGGTCCGGGAAGGTGCGGGCCTGTTCGATGTGTCCCACATGGGCGAGTTCCTGGTCAGCGGAACAGGCGCTGAGGCCTTCGTCAATTATGTCGTATCGAACGACGTTTCACGGATCGTGCCGGGTCAAGCCCAGTACTCGGTGATGTGCAATGAGGACGGCGGAATCGTCGATGACCTGCTGATCTACAAGTTCCCGGACCGCATCCGCCTGGTCGTCAACGCAGCGAATATCGAGAAGGACTTCGCTTGGATACAGCGCCGGTTGGGCCAACACGAAGAGCTCGACGTCGAGTTGGTCAACGAGAGCGATGAAGTCGCTTTGCTGGCTCTGCAGGGCCCGGCCAGCGAGCCAATCCTCGGCACGCTGACCGACGCGGACCTTGCGAGCGTGGGCTACTATCGGTTTGTGGAGGGCCGCGTAGCCGGTGAGCCGTGTGTGATCAGCCGTACAGGATACACCGGAGAAGACGGATTCGAGCTCTACTGCGAGCCGGGCATTGCGGCGCAGCTGTGGACTGCCCTCATCGAAACCGGCGGCGAGTACGTCGGCCCGGTGGGACTGGGTGCGCGTGACACGCTTCGGCTCGAGATGGGCTACGCCCTGTACGGCAGCGATATCGATGAGGAGACCACACCCCTCGAGGCTGGCCTCGCCTGGACCGTCAAGCTGGACGGCGGCGACTTCGTGGGCCGCAGAGCTCTTCTGAGCCAGAAGGAGGCCGGGGTGGAGCGAAGGTTCCGCGGATTCACGCTCGAAGAGCGAGGGTTCCCCCGACCAGGATATGAGATCCTTGCCGCGGGCGAGGTAGTCGGAAAGGTCCGCAGCGGCACGGTGGGGCCGAGCGTGGCGAAGGGGATCGGAACGGGCTACTTGCCGCTCGACATATGTGAGTACGGCACCGAGATCGAGATCATGATCAGGGGCCGTGCGTTGCCCGCCGTGGTCACCCAAATGCCGTTCTATAAGGGAGGGTCGATCAAGAGGTGATTCGAGTCGCCCTGCTTACGGTCAGCGACGGTGTCGCTGCGGGGGTGCGCGAGGACACATCCGGGCCCGCTGCCCGAGCATGGGTGTCACGTCGTGGCTGGTCGTTGGCCGAACACTGCGTAGTGGCGGACGAGGCGGTGGCGATCGCGGACAAGCTGACCTGCTGGGCGGACGGCAAGCAGGTCGATCTGATACTCACGTTGGGCGGTACAGGCTTCGGGCCGCGGGATGTTACTCCGGAAGCGACCGCGTCCGTCATCCAACGCTTCAGCCCGGGCATACCTGAAGCGTTGCGGGCTGAAGGGCTGAGCGGCACTCGCTTCGCCATGTTGAGCCGTGGAGTGGCAGGCATACGCGGCAAGGCCCTAATCGTGAACCTGCCGGGCAGCGAGACGGCCGTCCGCGAGGGCCTGGCGGTGCTGGAAAAGGTCGTGCCACACGCGGTGGATCTACTGAATGGCCGAACCGAACATTCCTGAGACGCGTGTCTTCAAGGCCAGTGAGAACCCTGGAGTCGAGAGCTAGCGGCAAACGATGGCGATCATACTGGTAACGACGTCCGACTTGGAAGCCGCGGGTCGCCTGCAGGCCGCGTTCGCGCCGGATGATGACGTGGTCTTCGTCAGCGATGCCCACGATGCCATATCGAGCCTTGGCTCGGCGGACGCCGGCGATGCAGCGCTCATCGTAACGGGCGCGCTGCAGGAGTCCGCGACCAAGGCCATCAAGTGGGAAGTGATCGAAAGGAACCGCCACGTCCCGGTAGTGGCTTTGCTGACGGAGGGCGAGCTCTCCGATGCGGAGATAGAGGCGGAGCTGGAGCTCGACGCGAGTTTCGCCAAGCCGTTCGATCCGGACGACGTCGCCCTCGTGGTTCGGCGCCTCATCCAGCGCAAGCGGCTCCAGGTGGAACTGGGTATCGTCGGCAAGTCCGAGGCGATCCAGGAGGTGGTCGAGTGGATCGCCCAGATCGCGCCGGTCGGCTCGACGGTTCTGATTACCGGTGAGAGCGGAACCGGCAAGGAGCTGGTCGCCCGCGGCCTCCATAGACTCTCGCGGCGCCGGGGCAAGCCGTTCATCGCCGTCAACATCGCTGCCCTGCCTGAGACGCTCCTCGAGTCAGAGCTGTTTGGGCACGAGAAGGGCGCGTTCACCGGCGCGAGCTCGCTGCGCAAGGGGATGTTCGAGCTGGCAAACGATGGGACGATCTTCCTGGACGAGATCGCCGAAATGCCGCCGGGCCCCCAGACGCGCTTGCTGAGGGTGCTGGAGCAGCGAGAGTTCATGCGGGTGGGCGGGAGCGAGTCGATCAAGGTAGACGTGCGAGTGATCGCGGCCACGAACCGCGATCTGCGGGAGGCAGTCGACCTCAGCGAGTTTCGTCGCGACCTCTACTATCGCCTCAACGTCCTACACATACACATACCGCCGCTTCGTAGCCGGCGCGAGGACATCCCGCTTCTGGTTCACGAATTCGCGCGACAGCTAAGCAAGGAGCACGAAAGAGAGTTCAAGGGCATCGCGCCGGATGCCATGCAGATGCTTGTCCGGTACGATTGGCCGGGCAACGTGCGCGAGCTGCGGAACTTGGTCGAGTCGATGGTCGTCTTGGCGCCCGGGTCCACGATCCGCTCGGTGGACATACCGCCGGAGGTGCGACGTGGAGCGGAACGCGCTCTACCTACGCGGCTAGAGCCCCCCGTCTCGGTCCTCCAGAAGCAGGAAGCTGGCGAAGGCGCGCCGCCGACGCAGGTAGCGGGTCTGGAGTTCATCTTCCGCACGCTGGTCGATTTGAAGTTCGATGTAGATGACTTGCGACGGGAATTCGAGCTGTACAAGCGTAGGCACCCGGAGCTGACTGGAGCGCGCGAGGCTGCCGTGGTCGAGGCTCCGGTCGCTGTCTCGGAACTAGATGTCCGGAGGCCCGTGGAAGCCGGCGTCGCAACGGAAGACCGGGAAGCGGAGGGACGCGACCCAGTGGGGGCAGTCGCCGCCGAAGAGAACGCAATCTACTTCCGCCCGGGGATGACGATGGAGGAGCTGGAGCGCGCGGCGATCATCGCGACGCTAGAGTCGGTAGCCGGGAACCGCAGGCGCGCTTCAGAGCAGCTCGGAATCGGCGAGCGTACTCTATACCGGAAATTGAAGGAGTACGATATCGACGCTTGACCCGGCCTAACCTTTGGCCCGGCTCACCACGCGTCCTCTCTCCGCCTGCAGGATACGGATTATCGAGGCCCAGGCGAACGAACGCTGCCCCCCATACTCCGCCTCGAACACCACATCAAGATCTATCGCCGGGTCGAACAGGTACAGCGCCGACTGTGTCTTCTCCTGCAGCAACTGCTGGCGGCCCCACTCGGGCGTGAGCGGTAGAATGCCCTGGGGGAAATAGAGGATTCCCTCGCTCAGCAACTGCAGGTTGGTGGGTTCGAATTGTGCCTGCCGGTCGCGAGTGAAGAACGAGACCAGGAAGACCATCGGGTCTCCGCGCATCCCCGCCGTCTCGGCCATTTGGCGGATCCTGTCGGATCGCGATGCGACCATGCCGTGTAGGCGCTGGTAGGTATCGGGAGCGGCGAGGCGGATCACGCCCTCGTCCAGAGGCGTTATCTTGATCTGCACCTGTCCCGCAGCCAGCCCTACCGTGAAGTCGTCCTGCCTCAGCGTCCCGAAGCCCGGCGGCGGCAGCTCCTCCGAATCGGAACTGACGTCGGGACTGGGCTGTTCGTCGGGCGAAGGACCCGCCGAGCAGGCAACCGAGATCAGAGCGGCTGCCAGGGCGAAGATCAGTGTGCGAGGGCTATTCTCTGTCATTGGAATATCGGCTTGTGGCCTGTGTCGAACGGCAACACCTCAGGCCTCTTTGCGGTGCACTTCCGGCTCGAGAATCAGCATCGGCGGCGAATTGGCCTCTACGCATTCCTTCGTGATCACGACTTCCAGCACGTCGTCCCGGGACGGAAGTTCGAACATGATATCCAGCATCAGCTCCTCGATGATCGCCCGGAGCCCACGTGCGCCGGTGCCGCGCTCGACGGCCCTGCCTGCGATCGCGCGAAGCGCATCCGGTTCGAACTTCAGCCGGATGTCCTCCAGCTCGAAGACCTTTTGGAACTGCTTCGTCAGCGCGTTCTTCGGCTCCTTCAGGATGTCGACGAGGGCATCTTCGTCCAGCTCATCCAGTGCGACCAGAACCGGCAGTCGCCCGACGATCTCCGGAATCAGCCCGTAGCGAATGAGGTCTTCCGGCTCGACGTGGTGGAAGGCGTTGTAAGACGCATCGCCCGAGTCGGCCTTAGGGCCGCTGTCGACTTCCGCGCGGGCCACTTTCTTCTGCTCGTCGCTGACGAAGCCGATCTGGCGCGTGCCGATGCGCGACTCGATGATGTCCTCCAAACCGGAGAACGCACCGCCGCAGATGAACAGGATGTTGCGCGTGTCGATCTGTATGTACTCCTGCTGCGGATGTTTCCGTCCGCCTTGGGGCGGGACGTTGGCGACGGTGCCTTCTAAGATCTTCAGCAGCGCCTGTTGAACTCCCTCGCCTGAGACATCGCGGGTTATCGAAGGATTCTCCGACTTGCGCGCGATCTTGTCTATCTCGTCGACGTAGACGATGCCACGCTCCGACTCGGCTATGTTGTAGTCACCCGCCTGGAGCAACTGGACCAGGATGTTCTCGACGTCCTCGCCGACATAGCCGGCTTCGGTGAGAGTGGTGGCGTCGGCGATGGTGAACGGCACATCCAGAAGACGGGCCAGCGTTCGCGCGAGGAGCGTCTTTCCGACCCCGGTGGGCCCAAGCAGCAAGATGTTCGATTTCTCGAGCTCGACGTCCTCGACGAAACCCTGGTTGTTGATGCGCTTGTAATGATTGTATACGGCTACGGCGAGCGACTTCTTTGCCTTGTCCTGACCGATGACGTACTCGTCGAGAGTTGTCTTGATGTCCATCGGCTTTGGAACGTGCGTCAGCGTATCAGCTGCCGTCTGCTCTTCCTCTTCGGCCAGGATCTCGTTGCACAGCGAGATGCACTCGTTACAGATGTAGACGTTCGGCCCAGAGATGAACTTCTTCACGCTGTCCTTGGACTTCCCGCAGAACGAGCATCTCAAGTGCTTGTCGGAAGGTGTCGTCATCGCTTGCCTCCCTGCCTACTCCTTCCCATCACCCCCGACGACATCGTGCTGGTTGGTGATGACCTGGTCGATGAGGCCGTACTCGATCGCTTCTTCCGGTGACATGAAGCGATCGCGGTCAGCGTCGTCGGCGACCTTGGCGAGTTCCTGTCCGGTATGCTTGGCGAGAATCTCGTTGATACGGCCACGGGCGAACAGTATCTCCTTCGCCTGGATCTCGATGTCGGCGGCGGTGCCTTGTGAACCGCCCGACGGCTGGTGGATCATGATGCGAGAATTGGGCAAAGCCGATCGCTTGCCTTTCGTCCCCGCTCCCAGCAGCAGGGCGCCCATTGATGCAGCCATTCCCATGCAGATGGTGGACACCGGTGCCGTCATGAACTGAATGGTGTCGTAGATTGCCAGACCGGCGTAAACCGAGCCACCGGGGCAATTGATATAGAGGTACACGTCCTTGTCGGCGTTCTCGGCCTGCAGGAAAAGGAGCTGAGCGATCAGGACGTTGGCCACCTCGTCATTGATGGGCGAGCCGAGGAACACGATCCGGTCCATCAAGAGGCGCGAGAAGATGTCGTAGACTTTCTCGCCGCGGCTCGAACGTTCGATTACGTAGGGTGCATATGGTGACATGATTCGATTCGACTCCTGGTTGCCGGATGGGGCCTTTGAACCTGCTAGGTGCTGATCTGGATCTCGGACTGATCCCGAAGATACTCGAGCACCTTCTCCTCGGTTATCGCGCGCTCCATCTCTCGCAGCTCACCGCTCTTGGCAAGCCGTGCTCGGACTTCTTGAACCGGTCGGCCCGTCTGTGTTGCCAGCGCCTGCAACCGCTCTTGTACCTCCTCTCGGGAAGTCTCGAAACCCTGGTCCTTGGCGACGCGCTGAATGATCAGCTGGCGTTTGATACCCCACTCAGCTGCCGGACGTGCCTCTTTCCGGGCGCTCTCCACGACATCGGGGTCTGCGCCCTCGGGCGGCGGACCGAGAAACGCGTCGACGTAATGCGCGATCATGGACTCGGGCACGTCGAACGGGTTGGCGGCGATGATCTGCTCGATGATCTGATGGTCCACCTGGTGGTCGGCCTCCCGCTCCTTTAGGCGGACGATGTCCTCCGACACCGCGCCGCGTAGCGCCTCGAGGTCGTCGAATTCGCCGACCGACTTGGCGAACTCGTCGTCCAGTGACGGCAACTCCTGCTCGAGGACCTGCTTCAGCGAGATTCGCAGGCGCTGAGTGGCGCCACGCTGGCTCTCGTCCGGGAAGTCTTTGGGGAAGGACACATCGAAATCACCCGAAGCCCCGGAATCGAGCGACGTGATCGCGGCCTCGACGTCGGGAATCGCCTGCCCCTCACCGAGGGTGAATCGATACTGCTGAGGCTCGGGATCGGCGTCCGCCTCGGCCTCCATCGGCAGGATCTCGACTTCGACGATATCGCCGGCCGACGGCTTTCGCTCCACCGGCCGCCATAGCGCCTGCTGCCGTCGAACCATCTGCAACCGCTCGTCGGTCTCGTCTTCATTGGCCGAAACGCTCGGGCGGCTGATCCTGAAGCCACCGATGCGCGAGAGCGTGATTTCAGGCCTTATGTCGAAGGCAACTTCGAACGTAAGCTCCGAGCCCTTGTCGTAGCTGACGTTAGCGATACGCGGTTCGCTGATCGGCTCGAGTTCCTTGACGCGTACTGCTTCGCGAAAGGCGGCGTCGATGACCTGCTGCTTCGTCCGCCGATCGATATCCGGGCCGAACTTCGCCTCCATGCGATCTGCCGGGATCTTCCCTTTGCGGAATCCGGGGATACGAACCCGCTTGGCCAGGTCTCGGGTGGCCTTTGTGCGATCGGCGCTGACCCTATCTGCGGGTACCGTGATCACCAGCTTGCGACTCCATGCAGCCGGTTCTTCGACGGAGATCTGAAGGTTGGTTGTAGTTTGAGACACCAAAATTTCAGCCGTGTGTGATGTTTTGCCGAGCGCAAGATGCGAAAGGGGGGACTCGAACCCCCACGGCCAATGGCCACCAGCTCCTAAGGCTGGCGCGTCTACCGATTCCGCCACTTTCGCAGGCGGCTGAGGCCGTTCCTTACTTTACTTGAATGGGAGCAAAGGTCAAGGAAGGAAGGCGCCTGGCGGCGGGCTGCAAAAGGCCCGCCACCAGGAGGGCGCGCTTACTCCTCTGGAACGGCCATATTGAAGATTCGGTGGTATAGATTACCATCGCGAGTGGGCGCGACGGCCTCGATTCTAACCAGGTCACCGGGGTTGATCTCGCCCAGCGAAGCGTCGAAACTGGCAACATCGGTGATCGGATTACCGTTGACGCTCTGGATCAGGAATCCGGGAAAGAGCTCTGCGTTCCAGGCCGGGCCGAAACGCATGGTATTCGTAACCAATGCGCCTGTGAGGTTGCTGTAACCCTCGTAACGGTACTGCCGGGCCAGCTCGGGCGTGAGGTCCTGCACCTGGATGCCGATGAGCCGGTTGCCCTGCCGTGGTGTGACCTCGGTTATTGCGGGCTCAGGCTGCGGCACGTTCGCTTCGGCTAGCTTCACGTCGAACGTGATCTCCTTGCCATACCTGATCACCTTGATCTTCGCTCGTTCCCCTGGCTCGTAGGAAGCGACAGTGCGCTGTAGCTGACCGACGCCCTGTACGGGCTTCCCGTCCACAGCGATGATCACGTCGCCGCGCTCCATGCCGGCCTTTTCGGCGGGGCTGTCGTCGTTGAAGTCCTGAATCACTGCGCCGGTCGGACCGGGGAGCCCGTAGGCCCTGACGTCGTCGCGGCTCGGTGAGGTAATCTGGACGCGTAGGGCGGCTCGCCGTACGCGGCCGAATTCGATCAGGTCCTCCATGACGTCCTGCGCCAGGGTGATCGGGATCGCGAAGCCGTAGCCCTGGTAGTAGCCGGTGACGCTCTGGATGGCCGTGTTCACCCCGATGACCTCTCCGCGGTAGTTGACCAGCGGCCCACCGGAGTTGCCCGGATTGATGACTGCGTCGGTCTGGATGAAGTCCTCGATGGCGTAGGCGGCGCCCTCGCCGGCGAACTGTCTTATGATCGCCAGGTTGCGCCCCTTGGCGCTGACGATGCCGGTCGTGACAGTGTTTGGCAGCTCGGAGCCAAACTCGGCGCCCGGGTTACCTATGGCCATTACGAACTCGCCGACTTGCGTGGCATCGGGGTCTCCCAACACCAAGCTTGGGAGGCCTCTCGCGTCAATCTTGAGCAGGGCGATATCGGTCGTGGGGTCACGACCCACCAGCTCGGCCAGGAACGCCCGGCCGTCCGAGAGCTCGACATCGATTCTCTCGGCGTTCCTGACGACGTGGTTGTTGGTGAGGATGTAACCGTCTTTCGACACAATGAAGCCGGAACCGCGGCCCAGCGGCGCGTCAAAGAACGATTCGGGTTGCTGGTCGTGAAATGGTTGTCCGAAAAGGTCCTCGAACCCGCGTGGAAGCTGACGGGCGTTGATAGTGCCGCTGCTGACGACCGAAACGACCGCCGGCTTGACCTGTTCCGTGATCGCGACCAGCGCCCGGCTGACTTCTGCTAGGGCCTGGAAATCCCCCGGTACCAGGGCCGGCGTGGCGGGCGACTCGTCCGCGACAGCGGTCGCGGTTTCGGTCGCAGCCTCGGTCGCCGGCGCGGCGTCTAGCTCCGCCGAAACCGGGCCGTCGGGCAGGGTTGCCGCCTCTCCTCCTCGGACCGATTTGAACCCCGAAGCCAGGCCCAGGCCCAGGACGAGGGCGAGTGAAGTGTATAGAACGACTTTCAGCTTGCTGCGAAGTGGATCATCCATTGGCGTAACACCTTCCTCAACGGCTTTGCTTATCCTGCGAACCCGGGATGTGTAGTGCTACCCAACGGCTTTGCTTATCCTGCGAACCCGGGATGTGTAGTGCTACCCAGAGGATCGGCCCGCGGTTCCCGAAGTGCAATTACACATACTACTCTATGAAGCAGGCCCTTCCAGTGGAAAGGCCCATTTGTATAGATGCGCGCGGCATCCGTATCGTTGCAAGCTACTCCTCGCTCTTCTCCTCATCAACGATCTCGTAGTCCGCTTCGACCACCTCGGGCTCGGCTTCCCCTTCCGCCCCAGGCTCCGCAGCGCCGGGCTCCTGATCGGCTCCCGTGGCGGCCCCCTGAGCCTCGTACAGCTTCTGGCCCGCGGCCGAGAATGCCTGCATCAGTTCGTCGTGCGCGCGGTTCAGATCTTGTAGGTCCTGGCTTTCTTTGAGGAC
>JBDHAS010000020.1:0-34862 GCA_039588015.1 Gemmatimonadota bacterium
TGACGGTGGGCACGGCCGGCGCCGGGCTCAGCTCGGGCGGAGACGCGCGCACGGCACACCTCGGCCTATCGGTGGACGGGCCCGCGTCGCGTTGAGAGCGGCGGCGGGCTCTAAGGGTTGGCGTCCAGCGCCAGATCCAACTCGTATTGGACTCCTAGAAAAGTTCGGCGGTGGTGCGGTGTGGCGCCCAGCCGATCGATTGCCGCCTTGTGGTCGGGCGTCCCGTAGCCGACGTTGTGGTCCCAGCCGTACTCGGGGTAGATGCGGTCCAGCCGGGCCATCAACTCGTCGCGCACGACCTTGGCCACGATCGCCGCGCAGGCGATCGAGTGGCATTTCCGGTCCCCCTTCACGATCGCCAGGTGATCGCCCAGCGAGGGCTGCGGGCGTCCATCGATCAGAACGCAGTCGGGGATGAAAGGAAGGCGATTGAGCGCGCGCTCCATCGCCAGGGCCGTGGCGCGGCGAACGTTCAGGCGGACCCGCCCGGCGATCTCGGCACGCTGGGACGCGGTCAGCAGCTTCGAGTCGACGGCGCCCTTGACCCCGCACTCTTCGCGCAAGACGACGGCGGCCGCCACGACGGGGCCGGCCAGAGAGCCGCACCCGACCTCGTCAACTCCTGCGATGTGCTTGAAACCCGCGCGCCAGTATCGGCGCTCCATAGTGAGGGCGATCGCGCGCCGGCCCATGATCGGGCTCGGTTAGGTGCGCTTCTCCTTGATCCGGGCTTTCTTGCCTCGCAAGGCGCGCAAGTAGTACAGCTTCGCGCGCCTGACCTTGCCCTTGCGCAGGACCTTCAGCTCCGCGATCGACGGCGAATGCAGCGGGAAGATCCGCTCCACACCGACGCCGCCCGAGACTTTCCGCACCGTGAACGTCTCGCGTAGCCCACCGCCTTTGCGGGCGATACAGACGCCCTCGAACGGCTGCAGGCGTTCCTTCTCACCCTCCACAACGCGGACCATCACGCGTACCGTATCGCCGGGGTCGACGTCGGGGATATCGTCTCTCAGCTGCTCTTTCTCGATCTCGTGAAGAACGTCCATTTCAACATCGACTCCTGCACCGGCGATTATCTCGATTTATTGCAGGCCCCCAAGATAATCGGGGTCGCCCGTTTCTCCAAGGCCCGTAGGCACTATTCCGGCTCTTCCGCCTCCCAGAGGTCCGGCCGCAGCCGTCGCGTCAGCTCCTCCGACGCTCGGCGGCGCCACTCGTCGATGGCTGCATGGTCGCCGGAGCGCAGCACCTCCGGGACCGCCATCCCCCGGTACTCGGGCGGCCGCGTGTAGCCGGGCGGCGCCAGCAACGGCGCATCGTAGAACGAGTCCGAGGACGCCGACTCATGGTCGCCCAGCGCACCCGGCAGCAGCCTCACCACAGAGTCCAGCAGACAGAGCGCCGCCGGTTCGCCCCCCGAAAGCACGAAATCGCCCAGCGAGAACACGTCCGTGGCGAGCCCTTCGGCCACCCGCCAATCGACATCTTTATAGTGGCCGCACAGCAGGGTCAGCTCCGGCTGCGTGGCCAGCCGCACCGCGTCCTCGTGCCGGAAGACCCGGCCGCGCGCATCGAGCAGGACGATCGGCCCTTCTGGCTTCAACGCGTCCGCGGCCTCGAAGAAGGGCTCCGGCTTCATCACCATCCCGGCGCCGCCACCGTACGGCTCATCGTCAACGGTCCGGTGCTTGTCGTGCGTGAAGTCGCGCAGATCGACCGGGTTGTAGGTCACCAGCCCCGCCCGCGCGGCGCGGCCGGGTATCCCCAGCGCCAGCGCCTCGCGAAAGAAGCCGGGAAAGATCGTTATGATATTGATCCGCATCGCTTCAGATCTCGAGCAACCCGGGGATCGCCTCGATTACGATCCGGCCGGCCGCGACGTCCACCTCCCGCACGATATGGCTCGTGAAGGGGATCAGCCGGTCGCGCTCACCGCCGACGACGCTCAAGAAGTGCCCGGCGCCCGCTTCGTAGACCTCGCCGACCTTGCCGATGACCTCGCCCTCCGCTGTCTCCACCCGCAGCCCGACCAAGTCGTGGAGGAAGAACTCCCCCTCCTCGAGCGGCCGTACGTCCTGCGCGGGGAGCAGCAGCGTCAGGCCCCGAAGCGATTCGGCCGCGTTGCGGTCCGGCACCTCCGCGAATCGAACGATCAGGCCGCCCTTGAACTCCCGAGCAAGCGAAATCGTTAGTTCCGGTTCGCCTTCCCGGGCGTAACCCTCCGAGTCGCCCAACCGGAACTCACGTCCCTGAGCGTAGATGCCCGCGACATCGTCTGTCGCGGGCATCACGAAGCATTCTCCCTTTATCCCGTGAGCTTTCCTGATCACGCCCACGATCAGGTACTCGCCCCGGGAACGCGTCCTTTCTTCGCCTACTTTTCGGCGTCCTGTTCCTCTTCGGCGGCTTCCGCCTCGGGCTCCGCGGGCGCCGCCTCCGGCGCTGCCGCTTCGGGCTCCTCCGCCTTGGCCTTCGGCTTCGTGCCCTTCGCTCGCTCGGCCAACCTCGTCTTGCCCTGCGGATCGCCGATGACCACGACGCCCTCGCCGTCCTGACCCTCGGCGTACTTCTTCAGGATGCCGGCCTGCCTGAACAGCGGTTTGACCGCCTCGCTCATCTCGGCGCCCTCGCGCAGCCAGTGGATGGCGCGCTGCTCGTCGATCTCGATATAGGACGGCTGCGTCCGCGGGTTGTATTTGCCGATCGTCTCTGTGGACCGGCCGCCGCGCGCGTGCATGCTGCCAGCCACAACGATCCGGAACGAAGGCTGCTTCTTCCGGCCGACCTTACTCAGTCTGATCCTGGTTGCCATACTACTCCTCTGCTCTATCTGAAAGGCCGCCTAACTTAGGCGAACTTTCGGGCATCATCAAGCCCCACGCGGCGATTTCGCTCAGTCGGGAACCTCGATGATCTGCGCCCGGCGCGTGCCGACCGACACGTAGCGGACGGAAAGCCCGGTCAGCTCCTCAATCCGATTCAGGTAGGCCCGCGCCCCATCGGGTAGATCCTCGAGATGCCGAGCGTCCGCGCAGGAGGACTGCCAGCCGGGCATGGTCTCGTACTCGGGCTCCACCTGGCCCAACTCCGTCAGGTCGGCCGGAATCTCGTCCATAGGCTCGCCGTTCAGGCGGTACTTCACCGCCAGCTTGACCTCCTCGAGCTCGTCCAGCACGTCCAGCTTGCTGACCGCCAGCCCGGTGAGCCCATTGAGCCGCGCGGCGTAGCGTACCACGGGCGCGTCGAACCAGCCGGTCCGGCGTGGACGGCCGGTCGTGGCGCCGTACTCGGCGCCCAGCTCGCGCAGGCGCGCCGCCTCTTCCTCGGGCAACTCGGTCGGGAGCGGCCCGCTCCCCACACGCGTCGTGTAGGCTTTCACGACGCCCAGCACGGCGTCGATCGCGGTAGGTCCCAGGCCGACGCCCGTCGCGGCCATCCCCGACGTCGTGTTCGACGAGGTCACGAACGGGTAGGTCCCATGATCGACATCGAGCATCGAACCCTGCGCACCCTCCAGCAGCACGCGCTCGCCCCGCTTGAGCGCGGCGTGAAGCACCGCGCCCACATCGCACGTCATCGTCTGCAACCGCGGGGCATAACTCGATAGCTCACCGAACAGCGCGTCCGCATCGATCCGCTCTTCGGAGCCCAGCGCCCGCAGCTTGCACTCGGCCCGCTCGACGGAGGTGCCCAGTCGCTCGCGCAGGAGTTCCGGCGTGATGAGATCGGCCACGCGCAGGCCTGCCCGCGCCACCTTGTCCTCGTACGCTCCGCCGATGCCGCGCTTGGTCGTGCCCAGCGCCCCGCTGCCGCGGGCTTCTTCCTCGACGCGGTCCAGCAGCTTGTGGTACGACAGGACGAGATGGGTGCGCGAGCTGACAAGGATCCGATCCTCTACGTCGTAGCCGCGAGCCTTGAGCTCGTCGATCTCCGAGAAGAACGTTACCGGATCCAGCACCATGCCGTTGCCGAGAACACAGCGCTTGCCCGGGTAGAGGACCCCGGAGGGAATCTGATGCAGGATGAACTGGTCTTCGCCTACGTTGACGGTATGGCCGGCGTTCGCGCCGCCTTGATAGCGAGCGATCCAGTCGGCGTGGCGGGCCAGGACGTCAACGAGCTTCCCCTTCCCTTCGTCACCCCACTGCGAGCCAACAACAACGAGGCAACGGACATCACCTTCTAGCATGTTGACCTCAAATGAAAAAGGCCCCCTTGGGGGGCCGCAGTTTCGACTATCCTTTGAGGCAACTTAGACGGCGCTTTATCGGGTGTCAAGGAAGGTCCGGCCGCGTCGTCTAGGTGGTTTTTCGGAGCCGGGGAACCCCCGTATTCGGGCGATCGATAGTCGAGTTCGTGGCTGGTCGAGGGTCGGGCCCTCCGAAGCGAGACGATCCGCTCCCAGCCTGCAAAACACCCTAAGCTATGACGGCGAAGATCCCGATGATTGCAATGACGAGACCGACCGTGATCTTCACCGCCGCTCCCGCCGCACGACCGAGGATCGCGCCCCACCCAGCACCGAGAGTATCGCGGAACTGCTTCCCCGCCGACAGCTCCATCAGGACAGCACCGATGAACGCGCCGAGGAAGGCGCCGACGACATTGCCGATGATCGGAACCGGCGTGCCCATTATCGCGCCGATCAGACCGCCGGCAACGGCACCCCACGCCGAGCGGTTCGAGCCGCCGAACCGTTTCGCGACCTTGAAGCCGAGCCAGGCCTCTGCCCCTTCAGCCAGCCCCGCGAGCACGACGACAAAGATGAGCGTCCCCCAGCCGACGGCCTGGAAGCCGGTGACGACCGCGTAGACGGCAAGCGCCAGAACCATCAGCCACAGCCCCGGCAGACCGATCGGGATCAGGATCAACCCGACCAGGAATACGACACCGAGGAGCAGCAAGCTGACAAGTCCGGTCATCCCGCTCTCGCCTCCCCTTCCCTAGAGCAGCCCGGCATCGTCTAGCTCGGCCTTGACCTCGCGCCGGCCGCGCTCGTTCAGCGGGCGCAGCGGAAGCCTGGGATCGCCGCCGGCATAGCCCAGCAGATCCATCGCGTACTTCACGCCCGGCACGCCCAGGTCGCGCACGATCTTCTCGTGGGCCGAGGTGATCTTCCCCTGAGCTCCCCCCGCACGGCCGAGCTCACCGGTGCGGAAAAGCTCGTAGACGTCGGCCGAAAGCCGCGGCGCGATGCAGGCGACGGCGACGATGCCGCCCGGAGCGCCCATCTCGAGCGCGGCGTACAGCTTCGAGCCCGCGCCGACCAGCACGTGGCAGTCCGACGGAGCGGAGTCGAGCAAAGCACCCAAGTTCTTCAGGTCGCCCGTCGAGTCCTTGATCCCGACGACGTTGGGATGGGTGCCCAGTTCGGCCAGCAGCCCGGGCGTGATGTCCACCGGGACGAACTGCGGGACGTTGTACAGAATGAGCGGTATCGGGATCGCGTCGGCCACCGCCTCGTAGTGCAGCCGCACCGTCTCAGCGTCCATCCGCCCACGGTAGTAGGCCGGCGAGCGGACGAGGACGGCGTCGGCACCGACATCGGCCACCGCGCGGGCGGCGCGGATCGCGGCGCGTGTCGATTCCGCGCCGGTGCCGGCGATCAGCAGCCGCTCCGGCGGCACGACGTCTCGGGCCCACTCGACCATCTGGACGACCTCCGCCTCGTCGAGCAGCGGAGCTTCGCCCGTCGAGCCCCCGATGACGAAGCCGTGCACCCCTTCGCCCAGCCAGGCTCGCAGGTTGTCGCGGAACGAGACGGGCGCGACCTCGCCAGTCTTAGCGTCGAACGGTGTCGTGACCGGGACTATTACGCCTTCGAGCTTCACACTATCTCCTGGATCAGTTTCTCCTCGCCCAGCGTCTTCATCGTGAGTTCGAAGTCCGATGGGTTCGTCGCCGCGTACTTCGCGGTCTCGTACTCGATCAGCCCTTCCCGAACCAGATCCATCAGATGCTGATCGAATGTCTGCATCCCGTACTGCTGCTTTCCTTCCTCGATCATCTTCCGCATCTCGTCGATCTTCTGCGGGTCGAGGATGCAATCGCGGACCGCCGCCGTCACTTTCATCACCTCACAGGCCAGGACCCGGCCGCCGCCACCCGCCCTCGGCATCAGCCTCTGACAGATGACCGCCTCCAGCGACTCGGCCAAGCGCACGCGTAGCTGCTCCTGCTCCTCCGGCGGGAAGACGGAGATCGTACGGGTTATCGTCGTCGCCGCGTCGGGCGTGTGCAGCGTCGATATCACCAGGTGGCCCGTCTCCGTCGCCTTGATCGCGGTGTCGATCGTCTCGGTATCGCGCATCTCACCGATCAGGATCACGTCCGGGTCCTCACGCAGGGCCGCGCGCAGACCCGTCTGGAACGAGCTGGTGTCGGCGCCTACCTCGCGCTGCGTGATCGAGCAGTTGATGTCCCGGTGCAGGTACTCGATCGGGTTCTCCAACGTGATGATGTGGCGGCGGAAATTCTGGTTGATGTAGTGGAGCATTGCCGCCTGCGTCGTCGTCTTACCCGATCCCGTCACGCCCGTGACGAGGATCAGGCCGCGCGGCAGGGACGAAATCTCCGGCAGTACCTTCGGCAGGCCCAGCTGCTCGAAGTGTGGAATCTCCACCGGGATGATACGCAGCACGATCATGAAGCTGCCGCGCTGCCGCAGGATGTTGACGCGGAACCGGCCCAGGCCCGGAACGCCCCAGGCGCAGTCGTAGTCGCTGATTCGGTCCACGTTGTTGCGGTCGCGCTCGTTCGGGATCAACCGCATCGCGATCTCACGCGTCTGCGCCGGCGTCAGCAGCTGCTTGGTGATCGGAACCAGCTCGCCGTGGATGCGCGCCCGGAATACGTCGCCCGCCTTGATGTGCAAATCGCTGGCGCCACGCTCGATTGCTGTTCTCAGTATCTTTTCCATGCCCCGCTCCTATGTGCTGTACCACCCCACGTTGTGCTTTTCAATATTCGACAGCCGACAGCCGATGATCGATTCACGAGTTTTCCTTCAATGATCGATGATCGAGCCTCAAGGTTCGACGTTCGGCACGATCGTCAGAAGATCGACTAATCGAGTATCGATCATAGGATATCGAGCCTCGAGAAGTCCTCGAAACTCGGCCGTCGAATATCGGCTGTCGAATATCCAGTTCAACCCACACCAAACCCGACTCCTAGTAGCCTGCTTGTTTGTCGACGACGTTCAGCATCGGCACCCCAGCAAGGTAGCGCCGAGCATTCTCGATGATCAGCTCCGTCTCGCGTTCCCAAAACCGCGGACTAACGCCACCGATGTGCGGCGTCAGGCACACGTTGTCCAGCTCCCACAGCGGGCTGGACGAGGGCAGCGGCTCCTCGGGATACACATCGAGGCCGACGCCGCGGATCGAGCCCGACCGCAACGCCTCGATCATAGCCGCTTCGTCGACGATCGTCCCGCGCGCCACGTTGATCAACACCGCGTTTTCCTTCATGCGGGCAAACTCGGCCGCTCCGATCAGGCCCGACGTCTGGGAGGTGTGCGGGACCGTCAGCGCGACGTAGTCGGCCGCCGCCAGGACCTCGTCCAGGCCGTCGGGGCCAAATACGCGATCGGCAGACTCTTCCATTTCGGCCGTGGGGTGGCGGTCCACCGCCCACACCTGCATCCCCAGTCCTTTCGCCTGTCGCCCGACCTGCCGCCCGATGCCGCCGAACCCGACGATCCCGACCAGCGACTCGTACAATTCCCCGACCGGGCTTGGCGTGCAGGCGATACGGTCCCGGTCCCACAGCCGTCCGTCGCGCCGGCTCGCCGCCACCTGATCGAGCCCGCGCGCGAAGTAGTACATCATCGCCACCACGTGCTCCGCCACCGGTACGCCGTGGATGCCGGCCGAATTGGTGAAGATGACATCGCTCTTCAACATCTCCTCATAGAGCGATCCACCGACGCCAGCCGCGCCCGAATGAACCCAGCGCAGCTTGTCGCTGGCCGCGAACAGTTCGCGTGGGATGCCGAATCCGCAGTACACCTCCGCGTCCCGCCACGAGGCGAGCAGCGATGGGGTCGCTCTGGGAACGCCGTCCCCGGAACCGTCGGCATCCTCGAAGATGCGTATGACCTCCCAGTCCGAGGGGAGACTCGCTCTGATCCTCTCCGCGTGGCCCTCGGGCATGCACCACAAGGGGTAGCGAGAGGAGTACATATCGATGACGAAACGGCGGGGAGAAAGGGGAGTCATGATCGAGCCGTTCGGGCCATTCGCCCTACTATATTAAATAGGCGGTAACGCCGGATGTGCCAAGTGCAGCGTTTCCAGCGCCTCAGTGAACCGTTAGTCGCTTTACCCCCTCCTCTGCGGCCAGCTCGTTCAGCGCCGCGTCGCGCCTCTCCTGATTACCCCGCAGTTTGTACACGACCCGGTATTCTTCGTCCGACTTCTGCAGCTTTTCCGTACGCACCTTGACACGATGTGTCCGCAGCACGGTGAAGACGATATCCAGCAGATCGTCGTCCGGCTTCAGCCACAGATCCAGGTGCACTTCCCTCCGTCGCTCGAACAGGAAGTCCTCGATCCAGCCGAGGATGAGAAGGGTCACGGCTACCAGGACAGTGGCCCCTATGGCTGCAACATAAGCATCGGAGCCCACCGCAAGCCCGATCGCCGCGACCACCCACAGCGTGGCGGCGGTCGTAAGGCCCACGACGTTGCCCCGCGCCACGAGGATCGTACCGGCGCCGATGAACCCGATCCCCGAGACGACCTGGGCGGCGATGCGGGCCGGGTCCGCCATCCCCGTCGTTGACGACGCCGCCACCGTCCTCGAGACGTCCATGAGCAGCGCGGCGCCGACGCAGATCAGGATGTTCGTCCTCAGACCTGCAGGCTTCCCGGCCAGTTCGCGCTCGAGGCCGATCATCCCGCCCAGCAGCGTCGCCAACGCCAGGCGGCCAAGGAGCGACAGCTCCAGCGCTTCGATCCAGCTCGGGTCCAGCCAATCAAGCATCGATCGATCCTGCGTCTCTAGTCGGACTCGACCTCGGCCGAGCCCGGTACCGCGCGCAGCCCCATCCGGTCGCGAACCACAGACACGGTCTCAGCCGCGATCTCGCGGCTCCGCCGCGCGCCGTCCGCGAGAACCTCCAAAACGTACTCAGGGTTCTCCTTGAACTCGAGCGCCCGCTCGCGGATCGGCCGCAGCGCCTCCACCAGGTTGTCCGTCAACTTGCGCTTGCAGTCGATGCAACCGATGCCGGCCGACCGACATCCTTCCTCCACCCAAGCCAGCTCTTCGGCGCTGGAGAGATAACGATGGAGGCTGTAGATGTTGCAGACGTTCGGGTTGCCCGGATCCTTGCGCGTCTTGCGCTGAGGATCGGTCAGCGCCACGCGCACCTTCTCCCAGATCTCCTCCTCGGTCTCGAGCAGCCCGACGGTGTTACCGAGCGATTTCGACATCTTCGCCTGCCCGTCCAGACCCAGCACTCTCCGAACCTTGCCGACCACCGCCTGCGGCTCGGGAAAGTACTCGCCGAAACGCGCGTTCCATTTGCGCGCGATCTCGCGCGTCAGCTCGATGTGCTGAACCTGATCTTCGCCCACTGGCACGGCCACAGCGTGATAGAGCAAGATGTCGGCGGCCTGCAGCACGGGATAGTTGAGCAAGCCCGCCAGCACCGACTCCTGCCGCGACGACTTGTCCTTGTACTGGGTCATGCGCTCCAGCTCGCCCAGCGGCGTCACCGTATTGAAGACCCAGGCCAGCTCGCTGTGCTCCGGCACATCCGACTGGACAAAAAGCGTGGTGCGCTCCGGATCTATCCCGGCCGCCAGCAGCGTGAGCGCCATGTCGAAGATCTGCCGCGGCAGTTCGCCGGGCTCGAACGGCTGGGTGATCGCGTGCAGGTCGACGATGCAGATGAACATGTCGTACTCGTCCTGCATCGCGACCCAATTCTTCACCGCGCCGAGATAGTTGCCGATATGCAGCTCGCCCGAGGGCTGGATGCCGCTGAAAGCTCTAGGTTTGCTCTGGCTCATCTTAGAACTGTAAGAGAAAGCGGGTGCCGCGACAGGGCGCTGGCATTGACGCCCCGCCCAACACCCGGTCCCGTTTGCTGGCCGCTCCGCGGCCGGCGGCTTAACTTACCGTACGCTAATTACGCGATCAAGCTATGCACTCACTAGACGACCTGCTGCACGCCGCGATGATGGCGGCACGAGCGGCCGCCGAGGTCCATCGCCGCGAAGGCCACCAATTGGAGACCGGCGACTGGACCGAGAAGGGCCACGCCGACTGGGTCAGCGACGTAGATCATGCCGCCGAAGAGGAGGCGGTCGCCGAGATCCGCGGCCGGTTCCCCGACCACGCCATCGCGGCCGAGGAGAAGGATTGGGGCGGCCCGAAACCGGGCGACGCCGAGGTGACCTGGTACATCGATCCGCTGGACGGGACCACCAACTACCTGCACGGCTACCCGTTCCATTCCGCCTCCGTGGCAGCGATCGATCGCGAAGGCCTCGCCGCGGGCGTCGTCATCAACTCGGCCAACTGGGAGACGTTCCAGGCGATGCGCGGCGGTGGGGCGGAACGGAACGGAGAGAGGATCTCCGTCTCGCAGCTGGGCGAATTGAAGCTGGCCCTGATCGGAACCGGCTTCCCGTTCAAGAAGACACAGCTACTGGACGCTTATCTGGCCCAGTTCGGAGCCATCCTCCCCCGGACCAGCGGCGTCCGGCGCACCGGCTCCGCCGCCATCGACCTCTGCGATCTGGCGTGCGGACGACTGGACGGCTTCTGGGAACTGCACCTCGCGCCCTGGGATGTCGCCGCGGGAATCCTGATCCTCCGCGAGTCGGGCGGCGTGATCACCGACCTGGACGGCAACGAGGATACGGTCAAGGAAGGCGCGTTCGTCGCCGGCAACCCGGCGATCTACCAAGCGCTACGCGCCGTGCTCGATGAAGTGCGCGCTGGTTCCGACGCACTATAGCTCCTCCTAAGACGGCTCCAACCCCGCGTCCAAGACCCCCACGTCCGGGAGCGTATGCCTGGCTACCCAACGCTGCATGAACGGACTGTCGAACTCGTATTCGCCATCCGCTCGCTTCACAATCAGATCCGCATCGATAAGGCCGCCCAGAGCACCTGCAACGTACGCCGAACCTCTCAGCCCGTATCTATCGCGCGTCGATTCAGAGAACAGCTTCTTCTCCCACGCAGCGAGCGCCCGCAATAGGTTCTGCTGCAGAGCCGTTCTCCGTTCCCACTCGGCACGCAGCATGTCGTCCTCTTCATCTACCACCCGATCGAGAGCTTCCTCAACATCATTCGCGCCGACCTTTCCGCGAGCCAGCCCGATTTCGAAAGCCGCACGAGCCAGCTGAATCACGTCACGGGTCCGAGGTCGCGCCAGATCGACGACGCGTCGGCCGACACCGTTCGGCCGTAGCCCTCGGCTCTCCATACGTGAATCGATCCAGCGCGAAAGGTGATCCTCGTCCATGGGCCCGAAGCTCAACAACTCGAACAGCTTGTAGAACGCTCGATTCCTCTGAACCATAGAACCGATCAAGCTCTCCCTCGAGCCGGCCAACACGTAACTCACCTTCTTGTGGCGCTGAATCACCCCACGAAGGTGCCACTCGGCTTCCTCTCCGCCGAAACGGTGAATCTCCTGGAACTCGTCCAGCACCACGCCGATCGCTCTACCTCTCTTCCCGGCTAACCGGTCGATAGCATCCAGCGCCTCAGCTAACGTCAATCGCTGCTCCTCCAACGGCGCTTTCCGGTGACTTACATCGAGGAGCAACGTGGGGTGGCCCGTTGCCGGATCGGGGACCACGGTGACGCCGACCCGCAAGCCTCTCACGATATCCCCCACCACGTCTCTCCATTTGGACGGCAATTGACCTGCGGCTGCTTGCAGAATCCGCGACGCGATATCGGCCAGCGTCGTGGCGGTGGACAGATCCACGACCACCGCCGCCCCACCACGCCTGCGCAGGCGCCGCACGGCGGACTCGACTGCGGAGGACTTACCCATGCGACGCGGCCCATAGACCAGCAGCTTGGCCTGGGGCTCGCCCAGAGCGGCCGCGATACGTTTCACCTCCGCGGCCCGATCGGTGAAGTACTGGCCGACAACCGTCCCGCTGATACGGAAGGGGTTCGCGCCGTTGGCAGTCATGACATAAACTCCAATTTACTAAACTGCAATTTACTAAACGGGCGTTCAGTAAGTCACAATTTACTAAATCACAGTTTACCCAGCAAGTCGACCGCCGATCAGCCAGGCCAGGTGAAGAGGATGACGACGCTGGTGACCAGCCAGATCACCCCCAGGGCGCCGAACACCCAGTACTCGATGGGCTCGAACTTCTGACGCCCGCGCCTGCCATGGAACCAGGCGCCCATAACCACCGCGGGCAGCGCGGTCGCAACCAACACCAGCACCAGGCGCAGAGCGACCCCGGACATCATTTCGTGCTCCACGAAGAAGCCGACCACCTGTAACGCCAGCCACGCCGCGACCAGGTAGCCGATAATGATCTGCGGTATTCGTCGCTCGGTGATCCGACGAAGGAAGTTTGGGCTGGGCTGCGGCCCTACGGCCATCTCACCGGTCGGGGCCTTCAGCTGCTCCGCGACGTCGGCCGCGCTCGGCCGATGCCCCGGCTCCTTTGCCAGGCAGCGCAGGAGGACGTCCTCCAGCTGCGGCTCAACCCCTGGGCGCAGCTCCGAGAGCTTGCTCGGCTCCTGTTTTATGTGAGCCATAACGGCTTCGCGCTTCGATTTCACCTCGTAGGGCCCGCGTCCGGCGGCCATCTCGTATCCCATCAAGCCGAGCGCGTACAGGTCGCTACGCTCGGTGACATCCTCGCCGCGCAGTTGCTCCGGGCTCATATAGCTCGGATCGCCGATCAACTCACCGGTTCTCGTCAGGCGCGACTCGGCACTCGACTCACCGCTGACGAGTACCGCAGCGATGCCGAAGTCGGCCAGCAGGGCACGGCCGCTACCTTCCTCGTACAGCACGTTCCCGGCCCTGACGTCGCGGTGCACGATCCCCTTATCGTGCGCGGCGGCGAGCGCCGACGCGACCTCCGAGAGGATACTGCGGGCTTCGTCGCCGGCCAGCGGGCCCTTCGCCCGCAGCCGTTCCGCCAGGGTCGTGCCCTTCACGTACTGCATCACGAAATAGGGCAGATCGTTCGAGAGCCTGCCGACGCGGTAGACCGCGACGATGCTTGGATGAGAGATCGCGGCGACGGCCTGGGTTTCCCGTTCGAAACGCCGGCGCGCGCGCTCGTCCTTTGCGAGCTTGGGAGAAAGCACCTTCACCGCGACCAGTCGCTTGAGCGACTCCTCGCGCGCCAGGTAGACCGTGGCCATCGAACCTTCGCCCAAACGCCGCAACACTTCCAGGTCCGGCGCCAGTTCCTGTTTCAGCAGCTTCTCCAGCTGCTCTTCAGCATCATCGCCTTCCGACGGGGGGGCCGCGGAGGCATCGACGCTTTCCGGATCGGTCGAACCGTTTCCGTTCACGTCCTCGTCCGGCGAGGCCGGCGGGTCCCGAGGTGTATCCATATCTCCAGTTCGCTCGAGCTAGAGCCGCGACCGCAAGAAGCAACTCGCTCTAGCGGCTACTGTCCCTCCTTCTCCTCGCGAATGATGACCGCCGGCACCGAGTGCTGGGCAATCAGCGCATTGAAGCGCGGGATGTCGGTCTCAATGATCTCGTTCAGTCGGTCGAGCTGTACTTGCAGCTGTGAGGACAGCTCGTCGAAGACGTCGTAGGACTGCTGTGTCGGCTTAGCATCGGCACTGCTCACCACCCCCGTCAACCCCGCGATCTTGTTGTTCAGCCGAATCGGGAAGTTGAGCGGGTCCTGGCGGCTGCGGTTCTTGGTCTGATAGATCTCGTTTTCCACCTCGGATAGGGCGGTCTTTATCGGCTTCGCTTCCTCGGAGATCTCCTCGGCGTACGGCTGGCCTTCCGCCCGCTTCACCGCGCCGTCGATCTGGCCGCCGATGTCCCTGATCCGCTTCACGGCGTCGTTGGCCTCGCTGACGCGATCCCGGATGCGAATCAAGAAATCGAACTGCTCGCGCAGGTCTGAGTCGGTCGCAGCAATGCGCGGATCCTTCGTGATCTGCACCGACTCGGTGAACGAGCGCTCGCCGACGGTCAGTCGCACCTGGTACGTCCCCGGCGCCGCCCGGGGTCCTGCCGTCGTGCCCGCCCACATGATCATGCCCGGGAAATCATGCGCGTCGGGATAACGCGTGTTCCATACGAACCGATTCATCCCCGCCTTCTTGGCGACGTCTCCCTCTTCTCTGCGACCCTCCGGTACGCTCGAGTACTCGCGAATTAGCGTGCCGTCCGCTTCCAGAAACGCGAGCTTCACCTCGTCCTCGGGCTCGCCCGCGAAATAGTAATGGACCACGACACCGCCCGGCGGGTTGCTCGCGACACCCGAGACGCTACCGCCGAAGCTGAAGCTGCCCGCCCGGTAGGCATCGCGCGGCTTGAACAGATGGACGTCCGCGGCAGCGACAGCGTCGCTCAATTGATGGAGCGGCGTCAGATCGTCCAGGACCCAGAACGAGCGACCGTGGGTGCCAACGACGAGGTCGTTGTCCTTGACCACCATGTCGCGAACCGGGCTCACCGGCATCTTCAGCTGCAGCGATTGCCAGTGATCTCCGTCGTCGAAGGAGACGTAGACGCCGAACTCGCCGCCCGCGTACAGCAGTCCGCGCCGCGCCGGGTCCTCACGCACGACACGTATGAAGTGGTCATCGGGGATGCCCCGTACCACCATGTCCCAGCTGTTTCCGTAGTCGCTGGTCTTGAAGATGTATGGGGCGAAGTCGTCCAGCTTGTAGCGATTGACAGCCGCGTAGGCTACGCCCGGTTCATGTGGAGACTCCTCGATGATGCTAACCAGCCCCCAATCCGGCATGTCGTTGGGAGTGATCTCTTCCCAGGCCCCGCCGCCGTCGCGCGTGATGTGGATCCGGCCGTCGTCGGTGCCCGCCCAGATCGTGTTCCGATCGTGAACCGACGGCACCAGCGCGAAGATCGTGTTGTAGTACTCGACGCTGGTGTTGTCCTTGGTGATCGGGCCGCCCGACGATATCTGCTTCGTTTTGTCGTTCCGGGTAAGGTCCGGGCTGATCACTTCCCAGTTCTGGCCTTCGTCCCGCGACCGGAAGACGACGTTTGCCGTGATATACAGTTCGTCCGGGTCGAACGGCGACAGCACGATCGGGAACGTCCACTGGAACCGATACTTCAGGTCGGCCGCGCCCCAGCCCATCGGGTTATCGGGCCAGGCGTGGATGCTCCGGTTCTGGCCGGTCCTGCGGTCGTAGCGCGAGATCTGGCCGCCGTAGCATCCGGCGTAGGAGACGTCCGGATCGTCGGGGCGCACCGCGATGTATCCGCTCTCACAGCCGCCGACCCTATACCAGTCCTGTATCGTTATGCCGAAGCCCGTGGTGCGGCTGGGCGTGCACAACGTGCTGTTGTCCTGCTGCGCGCCGCACACGTGGTAGGGAAAATGGTCGGTCGTGGTCACGTGATAGAACTGTGCGGTCGGCTGGTTGTCCTGCCGCGTCCAGGTCCGGCCGCCGTTGTACGTGACGTTCGCGCCGCCGTCGTTCCCTTCGACCATGCGAAGCGCGTCGTTCGGGGCGATCCAGAGATCGTGATTGTCACCGTGCGGCGTGCCGATCGATTCGTAGGTTCTGCCTCCATCCGTCGACTTCCAGAAACGGACGTTCAGTACGTAGACCGTGTTTTCGTTGTCCGGATCGGCATAGATATGAGTGTAATACCAGGCCCGCTGACGCAGGCTGCGATCCTCGTTCACTCTCGCCCACGTCTCGCCCGCATCTTCGGAGCGGAAGACGCCGCCGTCCTCGGCTTCGACGATCGCCCAGACGCGATCCGAGTTCACCGGCGAGACGGTGATGCCGATCTTGCCCAGGATGCCTTCGGGCAGGCCCTTGTTCCGGCTGATTTCGGTCCACGTGTCCCCACCGTCGGTGGTCTTGAACAGCCCGCTGCCGGGTCCGCCGCTCTCCATGCCCCAGGGCATCCGGCGTGCCTGCCACAGCGCGGCGTAGATGACCCGCGAGTTGTTGGGGTCCATCGCCAGCTCGACGCCGCCGGCGTTCTCGTCTCGGTACAGCACCTTCTCCCACGTCGCGCCGCCGTCCCGCGAGCGGAACACGCCGCGCGTCTCGTTCGGCCCGAACGCGTGCCCCAGCGCGGCGACGTAGACGAGGTCGGGATTGGTCGGGTGCACGACGACGCTGCCGATCTGGCCCGCGTCGCGAAGCCCGGTATGCTTCCACGTCTTGCCGGCGTCGGTGCTCATGTACATGCCGTCACCCGGCGATGTGTTCCCGCGGATGCACACTTCGCCAGTTCCGACGTACACGACGTTGGGGTCGGACGGCGCCACCGCGACCGCGCCGATCGAGCCGGAGGTGAAGTACTCGTCCGAGACCGGCTCCCAGGTCGCGCCGCCGTTCACGGTCTTCCACACGCCGCCGCCGGTCACCCCCATGTAGTAGACGTAGGGCTGGTCCGGCACGCCGGCCACGGCCGTGACGCGGCCGCCGCGATACGGGCCGATCATTCGCCATTCCAGGGCGCTGAACAGGCTTTCGTCGTAGCCCTGGGCGCACAGGTCGGATACGACGCCAAGCCCCAGCGGCAGAACGGCCAGCCTGATGACTCGATGCAACAGCGAACGCGAGCGTCTCATGACGGTCCCCCCGGTAGTTACCCGCCGACGCGGCGAGCGGTGTCCCCTGTCGGTTGAGCAGGAAAGAATCCTAGTGATCAGGCGTACCGTGCGCTAGCGGGTCGGAAAACCTCGATATTCGCTAGCCGGTATTCGATGATCGATTGACGAATTCTTTTCGAGTAACGATGCTCGACGCTCGACGTTCGAGGTACGACCGAGCGTCGTCTAGTCGAACGTCGAGCGTAGGAAATCGAGCGTTGAGAAGTCCTCGAAACTCGGGCGTCGATTACCGATTATCGAATATCCAATCCAACCCAATCTTAGGGCCACAGCCACCCGAACACGCCGCCGGTCAGCAGCCCGAACACGAGCCCGTCGACCACGCTTTTCCAGACGCTGCTCCAGGTGTGCCCGAACCAGATGCCCGCCGGGATCTCGGCCGCGCTGTAGGCCAGAAAGGCGATCGTTCCCAGCACGCGGAAGACGTGCCTGTACTCCGCGCCCGGGGCGATGACCACGTGACCCATGTACGCGACCATGAAGGAGACGCCCAGCGTGAACAAGAAGTAGAACGCCAGGTTTTTGCCCATGCTGGGGACATCGCGGATGATCAGCGAGCCCACCGGGCCTTGCTTCAGTTTCGCCTGCGCGTCCGTCTCCTTCGCGCCTTCCGGCGTCATCGCGTGCGGAAACACATACTGGCCGCGCCCGAGGCCCAGGTCTCTTATCGTCTGCAGAAGCGAATCTTCGTTCGGTATGCGTACCCAGTCCGTGCGATGATGCGGCAGCACCGTCCACGCGATGAAAGCCGCGAAGAACACGATCACTGCCGACAGCAAGATCGGTAACCACAACGACACGATGCTTACCTGTTCCATCGTGACCTCCCGGATGTTGAGGGTCCTATTCGAGCTCGAATGCCATGAACTGGAGCTGACCGCGCCTTTCAACTTGGAGCACGACGGGCTGCCCCACCTGCAACGCCCCTACCGCGGACCTGAACTGCGACAGGCTGCTGATCGGTTGCCCGTTCAGCGAGCGAATCACATCGCCCGGCGCCAGCGCCGCCGCTCCGTAGGTGGCGTCGGGCGAGCGAGCCGCGACAACGACTCCCGCCTCGGACCGCAACCCTGGCAGCAAGGCCGCGACCTGCGGCGACAGATCCAAGCCCAAGATCCCGAGTCGCGGAATCAAGTTCTCTTCGGGCGTGACGAGAAGCGAGAAGCGGCTGACGTCATCCGGCCGCTCCAAAACCGGCACCTGCAAAGTCAACGTCTCTGACCCACGCAGTACCTCGAGGCTCACCGTCGTACCGATCGGGCGCTGATACACGTTCACGTCGAACTGTCTGCCGTTCTCCAGCGTCTTCCCGTCGAGGGTCAGAATGATATCACCGATACGCAGGCCTGCCTCGGCCGCGGGACCGCGCGGATAGACGTCGCCCAGCACGACGCCCCAGTCACGCGAGAGCCCCAAGCCCATCGCGAGCGTCGGCGTGATCGTCTGCGCTTTGACACCGATGATTCCGCGGCGCACATAGCCGCTCAACTTGATCTGCTGATAGACGGCCCGAACGATGTTGCTCGGCGCCGCGAACCCGATGCCTTCGCTGCCTCCCGACTGCGAGAGGATGAGCGTGTTGATCCCTACGACTTCACCGTCGGCGTTCACCAAGGGACCGCCGCTGTTGCCGGGATTGATGGGCGCGTCGGTCTGGATGTAGATCATCGGGTCTTCCGGCCTCAGCTGCCTGGCCTCGGCGCTCACGACGCCCATCGAAACCGAGTTCTCCAGACCCAGCGGGCTGCCGAAGGCGAAGACCAGCTGCCCCATCTTGACGTTGTCCGAATCGGCCAGATTCAGATAGGCCAGGCCCGTCTCGTTGACCTTCAGAACGGCGAGGTCCGTCTCGCGGTCGACACCGACGATCTGCGCACCAACCAGCTTCCCTTCCGGCTTGAGGACGGACTCGCCGGCCGCGTCTGTGGCGGGCACCGGCAATCTGACACGGATGCGGCCGGCCCCCTCGATCACGTGCAGGTTCGTGACGATGTAGCCGTTCGCGTCGAGGACCACTCCGGATCCGCCGACTCGCCTTCGGGTCAACAGGCCGGTACCGGGCGCGTCGCCCTGCTGCAGCGGCTGGTATCCCGAAGCCATGATCTGCACGATCGCCTGGCTGACTTGCTCCGACAGGGCCTCGAAACCGTCGCTCAGCCCTTTCAGATCCTGGAGCGCCTGGCCACGTGGCCGCTGTTGCCCGTCCAAGTCGATCGGGGTCACGAATACCATCCCAGTCGCTAACAACAGAGCTGCTATGATCTTGCCTTTCACTGCTTCTCCTCCTCTAAAACAACGCGCGACTGCCCCGCCCCACTCCACTGAAGTGGCAGCTATCGCCCCGCCGGAAACTTTGACAGCATCTTGCCGACCGCCTCGTCGATCCTCTTGTTGATGGTCTCCTGGCTGGGGTCCTTGAACGTCTCGGAGGCGGTTCCCTGCCAGAGAACCTTCTCTTCGCCCGGGTCGGTAACGAAAAGGACCAGAGTCCCCTTCTGAAAGACGCTCACCTGCGTCTCGCTGGACACGTACCCCAGGTGACGGTCGGTGTAAACCACTTGCTCATCGATCTGGTCCTCCGCCACCGCGAAAAAGCCAATCTTGAAATCGGGGTCGCCGGTGACGGCCCGGTGACCCCTCGCCTTCAGCTCTCGGTCGACCGCAGCGATGACTCGTCGCTCCGATTCCGGCCGGATCATGCGCCGAGCTCCGGCTTCTCCTCCGCCGGCAGCGATCCAGGCATAGGTTTCGAAACCGCTGAAGTCCGCCCCGCGATCGAAATCGGTGGCGACCTTCATGCCGGAACCGCAGTTGGCCGTCAGTCCAACGATCAGCAAGACGACTATCGCTCTATCGAACTTCATCCATCCGCTCCAATTGCAAGAAGGCGTGTGCTCTACGTCGGGTTCCGAGTAAACGCGCGGAGACCGTCAGCCCTTAGAAGACCCCTGCGCGTAGATTCCCACCAAACGGCCCACCAGAAAAGCCAGGTACAATACGCCGGAGACGGCCTGGAGTATAGCCATCGACTTCGCGACCGAGGTGACCGGCGTGAAGTCACCGTACCCGAGAGTCGTCAGCGTGACGAAGCTCGCATAAAAGAAATCAAAGCCGCGAACCGCCCCGTCTGCCCCATGCGCCGAACCGAGATAGAACGACCCCGGGTGAATAGTCTCCACCAGCGCGTATCCGAGGCCCCACGCAAGCCCCATGAAGAGGTACACGGCCGCAGCGCCGTACAGCGTGTCGCTAGTGATGTCCTCCCGACTCAGAACGTGCGAGATCAACACATACAGAGCGTAGACATAGAAGACGAAGGTCGGCGCGAGGACCCACCTCAGCTGGCCGGGCAGGATCGGGATGCCGGCCAGCAGTTCCACCAAAGCTAGTTGAGCCGGCACGCACAGCGCGCCTGCTATGATCACCCTGCGACGGTTGTCGCCGACCGCGTACACGGCGACGAGCGGGATTTCGACGGCCATGAATAGGAGAAACGCGCGTCCCAGGCTGCGGCCCTCGAATGCCGGGAACAGAACGAGGAACGCTACGAGAGAGATCAGTAGATAGAGGGACTTGTTCTTCCGGTTCTTGTTGACCAGCCGCTGCATGACCATCGCCCCTCCGGATCAGCGCACAGCGAGGGCCGTCGTAACAGACATCGGCACCATCGCCGGCGGCACCACCTGACAGGCACGGCCCGCCCGGCACACTGGCTCCGACGTCTGAGAAAGAGTAGGATTTGAGGAAATTCCCGATTCACAGGAGAAGCTAAGCCTCATCGAGGGATTCACAAGCCGGCCACATTGCATCTGTAGTTCGAGATCACTTCGGCGTTGGCCGGCGCTACCGCTCTCAGTATGGAAATCGGCAAGCATGTCACTTCGAGCAGCACTACGGGCTCCTCCTTCGAGCAGGAGCTTCACCAGTTGCTGCTGCAGAGGGCCCGACAGATCTGCCTGATCGCCCTCGTTCTCGGTGGCCTCGCCATCGGTGTAAGGGTGGTGATCGTGGGAGAGACGCCAGGGCTGGACGCCGGGCTGGCATCGTGGCTCCATCGCAAGCGCGCGATCCTGTTCCTCTCTTTCGCACTCGCGCTCGCCGCCACCTACTTCTTCAACAAGTCCGCGCGCCAGATTCGGTACCTGGCCTTCACGGTAGTGGCGTTCAACCTGGTCCTCGGGATGTTCGTGTCGTCGTCCGCCTTTCCCGACGAAGCGCCCTATCTACTCGTCGCATTCAGCCTCTTCATCTACGCTGCCTTCATCCCATCGCCGCTTCGCTACACCGTTGGGTTGGGCCTGCTGGCATTTGCTTCATTCCTGCTCGCCTCGGTCGTCACCTACGTTTATGTCCCCGGCGCACTCGAACTCTGGGCGCGCAACGCAGCGCCCGATCGTACCGGGATCGAGGAGTTCAGGGATTACGTTATCCTCAGCGCGACCGGCATCGGCCTTCTGGCGATATTGGCCGTCCTCACGAGCCATACGCTATACAGCTTGCGCAGGACGGCCCATCGGGCGAAGCGCCTCGGCAACTACTACCTGGAGGATCTGCTGGGTGCCGGCGGAATGGGCCAGGTGTATCGGGCCCGTCACGCGATGATCCGCCGCCCGACGGCCGTGAAGGTCATGCAGGCGTCCAGCGAAAGTCAGCAGGCAGCACTGGCGCGTTTCGAGCGAGAGGTCCAGCTGACGGCTACGCTCACGCACCCGAACTCGATCACGGTCTACGACTTCGGCCGCACGCCAGATCAGCAATTCTATTACGTGATGGAGTACCTGGATGGGCTGGATATCCAGACGCTGGTCGAGCGGTTCGGTCCGGTCGAACCGTCCCGGACGGCCTTCATTCTGATTCAGGCCTGCGGTGCGCTCGGCGAGGCGCACAGCCGCGGCATCGTTCACCGTGACATCAAGCCATCCAACGTGTTTCTCACGCAGCGCGGCGGCCTTTACGATTTCGTGAAGGTTCTCGACTTCGGGCTCGCCAAGCAGGTGACGGCGGACGAAGCGACCGGCCTCACCAAGACGGGTGTCGCCGTCGGCACCCCTCGCTACATCTCGCCTGAGGCAGTCAAGGGCGAACAGCTCGACGGGCGCTCCGACCTCTACTGCCTCGGTGCCGTCGCCTACTGGATGCTCACCGGTCGACCGCCCTTCGAGTCCTCCTCGAGCGTCGAGCTGCTGATCGACCACGTGAAGGCGACGCCACCGAAGATTTCGGAGATCTCGGAGGTGAGCATTCCGCCTCAGCTCGAGGCCGTCGTGATGAGGTGCCTGGAAAAGGACCGGAGCGATCGCTTCGTCACGGCCGAAGCCCTGGAGGCAGCCCTCCGCGAGATCGCCTTCGAAGAACCGTGGACCCAAGCGAAGGCGTTGGCTTGGTGGGAGCTGCACGGTCTGAAGATCGAGCAACAGGCGGTTCCCAGCGAGGATGCGACTGACGAGAGCGAATCCCACGGAAGGGGGATCTCACGGTTCTTCATCGAACCCTAGGACGCGCATAGATTGTAGCCATGTCACAGGCGAGAACAATGATCGAGAGGGCCATCTCGGGCCCTACCACGGCGGGCGGCTCGTTCGAGGACGAACAGCAGGAATTCGCGTGGAAACGCTGCCGACTGCTCTTTCTTGCCGGCCTGGCCGTCGCCGCCCTGGGCGGAACCATCAACGTTTTCGTGCCCAGCGGCGATCCGGGCGTCGTCAGTCCGCTCACGCGGTTTGAATGGGCCAGCGGGGCGTGGGCCCACGTCGTTTCGTTGATCATCGGCCTCGGCCTGCTGTATCTAAGAAGGGACCACTCGAAGGTCTACTCCATCGCGTTTGGAATCGTCTCCATAAACGTCGTGCTGGTCATCTACAACGGGGTAGCGTTTCATCCGGCGACCGAAACGTACTTTGGACTGTCGCTGCTACTCTTCCTGAGCGCGGCTCTGATCCCATGGCGTCCCGCGTTCCAGATCAGCCTGGGCGCTCTGGCCGTCGTGATGTTCCTGCTGTTGGGAGGCGTTCTGTATGCGGTCTTTCCAGAATACAGGTCGTTTTGGGCCGAATACGCGCGAGCCTCGGGCGGTACGGCCAACGCCGCCGACTTGATGCGCAGCCAGACGATCTGGGGGGTCACGGGCTCGGTCATTCTGGGCGGCACTTCCGCACTCGTGAGCCAAACGCTGTACAGTCTTCGTAAGACAGCCCACCGCGCCAAACGGCTAGGCAAGTACCTCATCCGCGAGGAGATCGGAAAGGGCGGCATGGGCCAGGTGTTCTTCGCGCAGCACTCGCTCATGTGCAGGCCGACAGCGGTGAAAGTGATGGCCGCCGATGGCGATTCAATCGCACTCGCCCGTTTCGAGCGCGAGATCAAGCTGTCGGCGACGTTGACGCACCCGAACACCATTACCATCTACGACGTCGGACGCACGCCGGAGCGCAGCCTCTACTACGCCATGGAGTACCTGGAGGGTCTGGACCTCGAGGTGATGGTCGAGCGGTTCGGGCCCATTCGTCCCGAACGCGCGGTTTTCATCCTCAAACAAGTCTGCGGATCGCTTGCCGAGGCGCACTCGCGAGATATCGTCCATCGCGACATCAAACCCTCGAACATCTTCGTGACTCGCCGGGGCGGCATCTACGACTACGTGAAGGTCCTCGACTTCGGACTCGCGAAACAGATCACCGCCGACACGGCGAGCGGGATCACCCAGACCGGCATCGTGTTCGGTACGCCGCGCTACCTCGCACCCGAGACGGTCCTGGGCAGCGGCGAGGTCGACGGCCGAGCCGATATCTACAACTTGGGCGGAGTGGCGTACTGGATGGTCACCGGCCAGCCACCGTTCGAAGCCGCGTCCAGCGTGGAGCTCCTGGTCGACCACGTCAAGACGCCCCCCAGACCGCCTTCGGAAGTCTCGGAGATCAGCATCCCGAGCGAACTGGAGGCGATCATCTTGAAATGTCTGGATAAGAAGCCGGACGACCGCTTCCAGACTGCGACGGAATTGGAGGATGCACTGGACGCGTTGTCCTTCGCCGAACCGTGGACAAAAAAACTGGCGGAGAAGTGGTGGGACTTGCACGGGATTCTCGGCGATGAGCCACACGACTGCGATTGTTTCTTCCACGAAGAGGCGGTCAGCGGCGAGGAGCGCCCGGTCGTAATAGCGGACCTCTCCAATTGAACCGGCTTTCAGCGTGAACTGTTTCGAAGAAAGTACCGGAGGGCCGTGAACCCGTTCGACCGGATCGCAGCCTGGCTGGACGTGCGGCCAAACGAGGTGAGGACCGTCACCCTCTCGTTTCTCGGCGCCTTCCTTGTCATGGCCTTCCTCGTTCTCGCGCGCACGCTCAGGGAAGCGCTGTACCTCGATTTCTTCGACGCGAGAACGCTACCCTATGTCACCGGCACCGTCGCCGTCCTCAGCGTTCCAACCGTTGGCCTGTTCGGCCGGGCACTGACGAGGTATTCGCCAAAGAAGGTCTTGGGCTTCTTGATGCTCGTCTTGGCGATCGGGCTCGCCGCGCTGTGGCCGTTCGCCAACATGCAACTAGAGATGGTCACCAAGGCCACGGTCGTGGCCTTCTATCTTTGGACCGCGCTCGGCACGCTCATCCTGACTTCAGGTTTTTGGGTGGTCACCTCCGAGTACTTCCCCGTCCGTGGCGCCAAGCGGCTTTTCGGCCTGATCGGCGCCGGCGGCACCGCCGGCGCGATGGTGATGGGCACCTTGTTGATCTGGCTTAGCCGGAACGTGGACGCCGCCTGGCTGCCACCCGGCCTGATCGTTGTCATCGTCCTCTTCTACGCCACGCAGCGGTTGCTGCCGAAGCTCGAATCGACGCCGCGCCCCGAAAGCACCGACGGACGTTCGCTGCCGTTCTTAGAAAGCCTGACCACCGTCTGGCGTTCCCCGCACCTGCGGATGATCGCTACGATCGTGTTCACGATCGGCATCGCGACCACGCTCCTCGACTACCAGTTCAAGGAACTCGCACAGGACAGTCTCGCGACCCGCGAGCGGCTCACCAGCTTCTTCGGCGCCTTCTACGGCTGGACGGGCGGCGTGGCCTTAGTAATCCAGCTTCTGCTGGCGTCGCGCTTCCTCGCCTTTGCCGGCCTGGGCTGGACCCTGGCCGTGTTGCCCGCCGTGTTGCTGCTCGGCTCGACCGGCCTGCTCGTCATTCCCAGCCTGGCCCTGGTGACCGTAGTGAGAGGCGCCGACGCCTCGCTGAGGAAATCGCTGTACCGCTTCGCCCTGGAGGTCGTTTACACGCCTGTTCCATCCGTCCTGCGACGCAAGAACAAGGGCTTCATCGACTCGGTCGTCGACTCGGTGGCGGAAGGCTTCGGCGCGGCGGTCGTGTTCTTCTGGGTGACGCTTCCGGGTCTGCCGTCACAGTTTCTCTCCGTCTTCGTCATCCTGTGCTCCGCCGCTCTGCTGTTCATGAGCCGGCGGATGGGCCAGCTCTACTTCACCACCGTCACCGAGCAACTGCAGGACAGCGGAGACCGCGCGCAAGTGCCCAAAGCCGCGCGCCTCGAGGCGGGAGACCTGCTGAGCGGGACCTTTACGCGACTCGACATCAGCACGCTGGTTCGCGACAGCGGGCCCATACTCATTACAGAGCCGGAGGAGCTACCTCCCGAGCACGAGATGGCCCAAAGGTCATCCGCCGAGATCACCCTCGCCAATATTCGATCGCAGGACGTGGGCACAGTAGCGCGGGCCTTGCGGGAGACGTCCGAGTTCGAAGAGGAAGTGCTGCCCGACCTCGCGCGGCTGCTGGCGCGCGATGTCCTGCTGGACGAAGTGGTCGCCGCGTTGACGCGCAGTGGCGATCCGTCCGTCCGCTACCTGAGCGCATTGCTCGTGGACGACAACACCGATTTCGTGATCAGGCGGAGGGTGCCACGCGTGCTCGCGCGTGCCGGCGGTAGCGAGGCCGACGACGCCCTGCTCGACGCTCTCTCGGCCAACCGATTCGAGATCCGATACCGCTCGGCCATCGCCTTGATGCGCCGGAGGTCCGCCGACCTGCCTACTTCGGAGCGGGACGCCGATACGCTCGTTTGGGAAGCGATCCGGCTGGAAGCCGGGCGCGGACAACCGGTCTGGGAGATGCAGAAGCTGCTGGACGGAGAGCCCGACGAGGACGACCTGGTCTCGAAGCGCATCGGTGTTCGCGGCGAGCTGAGCCTCGAGCACACCTTTCGGCTGCTCGGCCTAGTGCTGGAACCCGAGGTCGTTCGAGCCGCGTTTCACGGCATCATACTCGACGACGAGAAGCTGAAGAACTTCTCTCTGGAGTACTTGGAGCAAACACTCCCGACCGATATCCGAAAGCGCCTGTGGCCTTTCATCGGTGACATCAGCGAGTACAAACAGAAGCGATCCAGGCGATCGCTGGATGAAGTGGTCTCCGATCTGATGACCACCGGAGCCACCCTGTTCGCCGATGTGGAAGACCGCGAAGCCCTCAGGCAAATACTGCACGAACAGGAAAGCGAAGACGATTAGCCACCCAGGCCGGACGGCGATTGCCACTCTACTTGTTCTGGTGCCGCTCGTTCTCAACCCAAGCTCTAGCCACGCCCAAGAACCGGACACCGGGGCAGCGGCACAGGACAGCGCCGGTCCGGTAACGCCGGACAGCGCCGAGGCCATACGCGCCGGTTTCGACCGGCCGCCCAGCAAGCCTCGCTTCGATGCCGTCGATGCGGTCGAGCTTCCTTTCAGAATCGTCTTCTACCCACTTCGCCTGCTGGGCAAAGGTACGGCAAAGCTCGCCGGCGCCATCACCAACATCTCACAGCCGAGGGAATACGGGCTCTTCGACAGGTTCGTCGAAGCGGGCGTCAGACCGCGGTTCGGATCTATCGGGCCGCGCAGCAGCATCGCGGCGGGCGCGCTGGTCGATCGCTTCAGTCCGTTCTTCTTCGAGTCGATGATATCGATCCGCGGGTCGCAAAGACATCGGGTCGGGCTGGACTTCGACGTTTTCCCCAACCGTTTCACGGCCAGCTACACCTTCCAGCGTGAGGCCGAGCCGCACTTCTGGGGCATCGGACCGCATACGAGGCTGGAAGACAGAGTGGACTACCGCTGGGATCACCAGTTGGCGGCGGCATTGGGAAGCGCGCGTGTGTCCGATGTGACCCTCGTCGGTGGGATCGGCTATCAGGACAACAGGGTCGCACGCGGCTTCGATGGTGCCAGGACAGACATCCAGGACTCCCAGTTGGCCGATACGCTCTACGGAGTGAACGAGCGTGCCAAATACGCCGTCGCCAACGCCTCCGCCACGTTCGACAAGACGTACAATCGTGGGCTTCAGAGGCGCGGGTATTACCTGGAGGTCGCCGCCGATCTGTTCAGGGGCGTGGACGGGACGGACTCTGACTTCCACCGATTCAGGGGCGTGGTGACCGGCTATGTACCGGCCAACCCGCGGCAGGCGCTGGCGCTGCGCGGCATCGCGGAGATGAACCGCAGCGACGGCGGCCGCGGCGTTCCCTTCACGCATCTGGCTGCGTTCGGCGACGAAGCGGGCGGACGCGCGTACAGGGACGGTCGCTTCAGAGACCAGGCGGTCCTCGCCCTCATGTCGGAGTGGCGATACGAGGTCTGGCGAGAACTGCACGAGCGCGGCCGCGTCGAGAGCTTTCTGCTCCTCGATACCGGCACCGTGGGCGAGAGATTCGCCGACATGAGGCTCAGGCACCTCGCCTGGAGCTTCGGTTTCGGCATGCGCGTCGTTTGGGAGGGTCAGGTCCGCTGGCTCGCCTACCTCGCGTTCGGCAAAGACGGGGGCCGCCTCGATATCAACTTCAGCAGTGTGTTCTAGCGCCGGCATGGGAATTCGCACCGATCGCAGCTATCGCTCTCTTAGAGCTATAACGCTCTACGGCACGGCCATGCTTGCCCTGGCCGCCTCTGTCGGCTGTAGCTCCAGGCCAGCGGTTCCCTTCCGGCCCGAGCCGATCGACTACGCCGACACGCTGCCGAGCCCGCAACCGGCCGAAACCGAGCCGCGCGAGGTGGAACGTCTTCTCGAAGCTTCGGTGGGCGGCGAGATCGCACGCGTGTTCAGCCCGCGACGCTGGGTTGGCGCCCAGCACGAGGCGCTCAACGTCACTCGTTTCGATGACGTGGTGAACTCCGCCTGGTTCGAGCACCGCAACGGCGATCGCCGCATGTCGCCCGAGGAGGTTGGGCGCGGACCCACGACCGCGGGGCCCGACACCAGCCGAACGCTCACGGTGATCGGCGGGAAGTCGGCCGGAGTCACGCCCGGCTTCACCGTGCGCGACGCTAACGGTACGACGTTTCTCTTCAAGTTCGACCCGAAGGGCAACCCTCAGCTGTCCAGTGCGGCCGGCGTAATCTCAAATCGTCTGGTCTACGCAGCCGGCTACCACACGCCGGAGGATTACATCGTCGTCTTCGACAGCGCGCGGCTGGAATTGCATCCCGAGGCCGAGATCGATACGGACGTAGGCGAACGCCCGATGACCGAAGCGGACATCCGGGTAGTGCTCTCGGGGACGGATGCCCTTCCCGATGGCCGCTTCCTCGCGCTTGCCAGCAAGTTCGTCCCGGGTACTCCGCTGGGGCCGTTCTTGTTCTCGGGCGTGCGAGAGGACGATCCCAACGATCATTATCATCACGAGCACCGGCGCGAATTGCGGGGGCTCTACGTCATCTCGTCCTGGTTGAACCACATAGACATGAGGTTCGCTAACAGCCTCGACGTGTTCATCGACCCACCGGGCTATGTCCGACACTACTTGATCGATTTCGCGGCTACGCTCGGTAGCGGTACAACCCGCTCTCACAATCCGCGCGAGGGATTGGAATACAACTACGACCTATGGGCGACCATGGGGCGGTTGGTCACGTTCGGCTTCTTCGAGAAGGGATGGGAAGAGGCCGAGTACGAGCAGTTCCATCCGTCCATCGGCTGGCTGCAAGTCGAGGAGTTCCGTCCGGACAAATGGCGCGGCAACTGGCCCAATGCGGCCTTCAACAACCGCACGGTCAGGGACGGCTACTGGGGCGCCAAGCTCGTGGGGTCGTTCAGCGACGAGCAGATCGCCGCCGCCGTGGCCGCGGGGCAGCTACCCGCGAGAGCGGCCGCGATCCTGACCGGCATCTTGGCAACGCGTCGCGACAAGGTCGTGGAGTACTGGTACGCGAAGGTGACACCGATCGAGCGCCCGGCCGTCTCGCTGCGGACGGAGGACGGACGGCCGACCCTCGCGGTCTCGTTCGACGACCTGGGACTGGAGGCCGGCGTCTGGCCACCCGGCGAAACCCGTTATCTCTGGCGCTTCGAGGACCCCGCCTCGCTCACGCTCGTGCGCGGCGAACGTGCGGCTAGGCCTGGAAGGCGGCAGACCCTGCAACTCGAGCTGAGAGAACCGCCAACGCTCGAGCGTCGATTCGCCGAAAGGGAGTTCACCACGCTGAGGGTGCGCGCGATCCGTCCCGGCGCCGCCAACCGCGAGGCCATCATCTACATGATCTGGCGCGGGACCGAGCCGGGATACGAGGTCGTCGGTCTCGAGCACTGAACGGCGAGGTGTTAGCCCAACCCGAACAGCCGTCTCACGCTCACCAGCCCCTCGGCCAGCGAACGCTCCAGCTCCGACTCACCGCCAAGCTCGTCGTTCATGACGCTGCCGTTCTCTTGTGCCGCGTGCAAGATCGCAGGCCCTCCCAGCGACAGCGCCACGTGTACCACGCGCTCCGTCTCTCGGCCCCGGAAGAAGAGAAGATCGCCGGCCCGCAGGCCCGAGTAGTCGTCCGCCGGGTCGATCGGCTGGCCGATCTCCGCCTGTTGGCGGCTATCCCTCGGCAACAGAAGACCGTGCAGGCGATAGATCGACTGCACGAATCCCGAACAGTCTGCCCCCCAGCGTGTGCGGCCGCCCCATATATACGGTACGCCCATCCACTCGAACGCGGTCGCCGTGACGGCGGCACCGTCCTGAGGATACCGGTCGCCGAGCTGATCCCACGCAACCCAACTTCCCTCGGACAGCCGCCCCGTCCTACCATCGGGAAGGCGGGCCAGCGAACCGATCAACGCGACGCGCGCACCCCACGGCAAGTGGGTTTGAAGCCGCCCGTCATCGTCCGCCAGCGTCGCATCGAGCGTCACCGCCGGCACCCCACCCCCTTCATCCCACCAAGCCTCCGCCTCTTCCGCGGTGCAGACGATGAGCGACCCGACGTGCAGCCAACCTTCGTAACCGTCCTCGCCGCTGCAGAGCGACCAGTCGCCCTTCTGCTCCAGGACTCTCAGCACGGCACCCAGAGTCTCTTCCGACACCCGCTCGGCTTTATTCTCCGCGGTCGCCCGCACCGGTGTCAGGGCCGCTCGTACTATCGCGTGCATGGTCGCCAGAGCTCTCCGATCACGAATCCAAGGCCGACTCGGCAACGGAGATCAGCCGCTCGATGTCTTCACGGCTGTTGAAGACGTGCACCGAGACACGGATCGCACCTTCCCGCAGCGAGACGGTGATGCCTGCCGATTGTAGGCGTTCGTGAAGTCTCGCCGGATCGGAGACGGAGAACGCGATGATGCCCGAGCGCCGGCCCGGACCGAGGTCGCTCACCATCTGCACATCCGTTCGCGACTCGATCCAATCGATCAGCACCTGTTGCACCGTCAGCACGTGCTGTTCGATCGGCGCCGCCCCCAGCTCCAACAGCAACGACAGGGAGTGGTTGAACGCGTCGACGCTACAGAACGCCAGCGAGCCGAGCTCGAAACGCCGGGCATCGCTCAACGGCTCCAAACGGTAGTCGAGCAGGTTCGCATAGTCTTGCGATTGCTCGTAGCCCAGCCAGCCCACCGTGACCGGGTCGAGACGCTCGATCAGCTCGCGCCGAATGTAAGCGAACCCGGCGCCTTGAGGACTCAGCAGCCATTTCTGGCCGCCGCAGGCGAAGATGTCCACGTGGGTTGCGGCTACGTTCAGCGGTACGACACCCAGCGCTTGTATTCCATCAACGACCAGGTATGTTCCGTGCCGCCGGCACTCGCTCGATACCGTTTCCAGGTCAATCCGATAACCGGTGCAGAAGTTGACCGACGAGACGGAGAAGACCCGGATGTCGCCGCGTGCCAAACGCTCGAGCGCCGCTTCCTCGTTCGGCAGCCCGCGCGAGTCGCGAGGGATGAGATCGACGGCGACGCCGCGACGCTCGAGGTTCAACCACGGGTAGACGTTGGCCGGGAACTCGCCGTGCATGAGCAGGACGCGGTCGCCGGGGCGGAGCCCTAAAGCCGAAGCCGCCAGGTTGATCCCGAATGTAGTGTTGAAGCCCACTGCGATCTCGTCCGGGACAGCCCCGATCAACTCGGCGCAGGTTCGGCGTGCCCGAACCGGTACATCGCGATGGGCCTCGTAGAGATAATAGTCCGGGCGGCACGCCATGGCCGTGAACTTCTCGATCGCCGCGCGCGTGCGCTCGGGCAGCGGTCCGGTCGACGCCGAGTTCAGGTAGACGGCGCCATCCTCCTCGGTCCACGGGAACTCGGAGCGCCGGAGCGTTCTAACGTCGAAGGGCATGGGGTCTGGGGTCACGTTCATACTGCGACAGTAACATCGAAATGGCAGTGACGAAACGAGAGGCCGCCCAACCGCACGCTTCGCCCAGCCTGACCTACGGCGCTCTCGTTGCATTGGTACTCATCTGGGCGTCGAACTTCTCCGTAGTCAAGTTCGCGCTCCGCGACATGTCGCCGTTGGCGTTCAACGGACTCCGCTTCACCATCGCTTCCGTTCTCATCTGGCTGAGTATCCAGGTCGGTCGCCGCGGTAAGGCCATCGACCGGCAAGACTGGCCTGCGCTGATCGGGCTCGGCCTCCTCGGCAACACGATCTACCAGGTGCTGTTCATCTACGGGATCGACTGGACGCTGGCCGGCAACGCGAGCCTTATGCTGGCGATGACGCCGATATTCACGACGTTGCTTTCAGTGATGTTCCGGCAGGAGAGGATCGGACCCGCGGCGTTGGCGGGAGTCGCAGTGTCCTTCGTGGGTATCGCGCTCGTGGTTTTTGGAGGGACTCAGGCGTTGAGCTTCAGCGCCGGCACGCTGCGCGGCGACCTGACGGTCCTGACCGCGGCCGCGGCGTGGTCGACCTACACCGTTGGCTCGGCTCCGTACGTGCGGCGCTACGGGGCCCTGCCCGTCACGGCGTTCACCATGTGGATCGGAGCGTTCTGGATACTCGTGATTTCCGTGCCGGCGTTCATCCGGCAGGACTGGGCCGCCGTCAGCCCGGCCTCCTGGCTCGCCCTGTTCTTCAGCGGAGCCTTCGCGATCGCGCTCGCCTACTTCATCTGGTACTACAGCATCCGCCACATCGGTAACACACGGACGGCCGTCTACTCGAACTTCATCCCGATCGTGGCGCTGGTCATCGCGTGGATGACGTTGGGCGAAGTTCCCACCTGGCTGCAGATGTTGGGCGCGGGCGCGATAGTCGGCGGCACCGTCATGGTGCGCCTGGGAAAGATCGAGCGGTAGTTCGATATCCGGCCGAGTGACGGGCGGCGCCCTAGCGACCCACCTCGAGGTCCACGAACCGGACCAGATCGAGGAATTGGAAGCGGCCGTCGTGGTGCCAATGGGGCGCGGGCCATGCGGCGTCTCCGACGGACACTAACCGCGTAGCGCCTATCTCGCCTAAACGGGCCGCCAGCGACTCGACCTCACCCGGCTCCGCTGCGAGCGCCACCGTCTGCAGATGACGACCGACTTTTTGCAGCGCCTCGATAGCCTCCCCCAAATCTCCCACCGGTTTGATGTGAATGACGCGATTGAGCGGCGATGGCTCGAACTCCAGGCGATCCTCGATGATCACCGTCCAATCCGTACCTCGCGGGCTGGCCAGCACCGTCGCTCCGCGGACCTCCGCTTGAGCGCGCGTCTGATGGATCAGCGACGACTCCGCCGGAGCCATCGTGCCGCGCGGGATCTCCTCGGCAAGCTCCTCCATTGCCGCCGCAAGCGCGTGCGCGAAATCGAGCGGCTCCACTTCGCCGCCGCCCTGAACGTAGATCGTGTGCGGCGACACGCAGCCCTGCTGGTCGAACGTGACCACGTCCAGCGCCGCACCGCGCGCAAGTTCGGCAGCCTTTGCCGCGGTTAGCGCGCTCTTCGAAAGCAGCGCCGCGCCGAACCGGTTCGGGTAACAGATGAACCGGACTTCAGCCGACACGCGACGACCGATCCGGTCCACCGTCTCGTCGCTGCCGTAGGCGACCACGGCGCCGGCTTCCGAGAACGCCACGGCCTCGAGGTCCTCGGACCCGCCCGGCCAATAGCTCACGGCCAGACATGCGGCGAGCTCGGCATCCTCCGCGGCCAACGCGCGCGCGAAACAGACCGCGAAGTACGGTTCGCCCGCTGCTGTTTTGCCGAAGCTGGCCGACTTCACGCATAGGGCCCGTACGATGCTCGCCACCGATACGCCCGGTATGTTGCCGCTGAAGATATGGACGGTGAGCGGCGCGCCGTACGCACGCTGGAAGCCCTGCGGCCGGCGGGGCTGGTAGCCATCGAGCACGCCGAGGTCACCGAACTCGCTTTCGAGAGCTCCGCGCAGTGCCTCGGCCGTCCAGCCTTCCCCCATCCGCTCCAGCCCGATCTCGATCATCCGTTCGGAGTAGCCGGTCAGTTGCGGAAGCACGCCCACCAGCTCTTCCCGCAACGGCTGGCCGGGACGCGTCAGACGACGCGCAGCCCCATCGATAGCTGCCAGAATCTCAGCCAACGGACGCTCTGTGAGGGCTGCCCGGCTTGCACGCAGGGCTACCAGGATCTCCCTCAACGTATGGGGAGTGAGGTCGGCCACGCGCAGCGGCACGTGGCCGGGCCCGAACGCGCGCTCCTTGGTTTCCAGGTCCGTGGCGACGGCCTGCGGCAGCCAGTACCCGTTCAGCGCTGGGCCGTCAGCCATTGGTCCATCGCGATGGAGCAGCCGCGCAGTTCCGCGCCCGCCGCTCTCCCCAGAATCTCGAACCCCTGGTGATGTGCGATTCCGAGGTCATCGGTTTGCACGGCCAGCACCGAGTCGAGATTGGCGAGGTCGAAATGACGCAGCACGCCGACGCGTCCGGGCGGCAAGGGTTCCAAAGTCTCCGCATCGACGACTTCGGTACGGACCCAGGGAGGGATCGTCTTGTATCGCAACTCGGGCGAACGACCGAGCGCGCGCTCTCGCAGTACGTTCTCGTAGAACTGCGAGCACATTTCGGTCATACCGTACTCGGCGACGCAATAGAACTCGGAGACGCCGAGCCGATCCAATAGCCAGGGATAGAACTCCTCCCTGGTCATTTCTTGCCTTTGGCGCTTGAAGCCGCCGGTCTCCATGATACGCGAGCCCGCCGGCAGCCTGAAGCGGCGGCCACGCTCATCCAACGCCTCCAACAGATGCGCGAACGCCGCCGCCGTTCCCAACATCATTACAGGCTCCTCATCGGCCCCGCTGACCTCGAGCGCGGCTGCGAGCGCATCCACGTGCAGCCCTTCCCGATCGACAAAATGCGCGCTCGCGGGCGTGCCGAACTCCCGCCTAACGAGATCCAGCATCCAGCCGAGAGACGAGTCGGGCGCCGTCTTCGCGTCGGGACTCAGAACCAGAACGCGCAATCGCACACCTTCCGGCATCAGGTGTGCCCTGAAGTTGGGCAGGGCGGCGGCCTCGTACAGCTCCAGGTCCCGTACGTAGTGGCTTCCCCGGCGTTCTTTTCCCTGGCTGGTGCCGCTCGTACGGAATACGATCTCGGCTGCCTCCGGCCCACCACAGATCAACGCCGCCTCCTTGAAGGCCGCCGTCGGCACGACGGGTATGCGCGACCGGTGGTCCACGACTCCCGGGGTCGCGCCACGGCGCTCGCAGAAGCGGCGGTAGGGCTCGTTCTCGGCAAACTGGTACTCGAAGGTGGCCAGGGCCAACCCATCGAAGGTCGCATCGTCCACCGAAGTCTCGAAGCCACGCCGGATGTATTGCAGAACTTCGGTC
>JBDHAS010000021.1:0-31324 GCA_039588015.1 Gemmatimonadota bacterium
GCGTTACGCTGCGGGGGCCTGGGTAGCCGGGAAGCGCGGGGGCTCGCTGCCACGAGTACCACGATGCGATCAGAACGCGGTCGCCCGCTCGTTGTCGGTCGATCAGCTCACGGGTTGAACGGGCGGCACGTCGTTCCTTGATGTCAAGGTTAAAACGGGCGTGTGGGAAAGTCGTAAGGGTTTCGGCCAGCGTGGTGATCTGATGCCCTTTCCCTCGGTAGGGGTAGCTTGCCCCGCCGTCGCGCGAGAACAGGTAGCCGGCGTCAAACTGCCGTAGTTGCTCCAGCGTGTAGTCGCTAACGGGGCCTCGCCCTTCGGTGTTCTCCGAAAGATCGCCGCCGTGGTGAAGGACCGGGTGTCCGTCGCGCGATAGGTGGACGTCGCGCGTAGCCGGAGGCCCCTCGGTGCGCGAGTACCAGTGGCTCGCCCGAGAAGAACGAATGCGGCACGGTCCCTAGTCTGTCTTCCTCAGTATTTGAGCATCGATGGGTCCACGTCGTCCGACCACGCCAGCAAGCCTCCCGTCAGGTTGTAGACCTTGGTGTAGCCCTTCTGCCGAAGATAGCGGACGACATCGGCGCTGCGCCGCCCGCTGCGGCAGATCACGACGATATCCTCGGTCGTACTCAGCTCCGCGAGTCGGTCGGGCACCGCACGAAACGGGATCGGCTCGGCCTCTTCGAGGGCCGGGACCCCGTCGGCCGTCGCCTGCTCTTGCTGAGCGGCGCCCACGCCGCAGAACGCCTCGTAGTCTATCAGCTGCCGAATCGTCGCCTGCTGACCGCAGATCGGGCAATCGGGGTCCTTGCGCAGGCGCAACTCCCGGAACCTCATGCGCAGAGCGTCGAATAATAACAGCCGGCCGATCAACGACTCGCCTTGACCGAGTACCAGCTTTATCGTCTCGTTGGCCTGGATGGCGCCGACGATCCCAGGCAGAACGCCCAACACGCCACCCTCTGCGCACGACGGCACGAGGCCCGGCGGCGGCGGCTCGCGGAACAGGCAGCGGTAGCATGGCCCGTCCTTGGCGTAGAACACGGATGCCTGCCCCTCAAACCGGAATATCGATCCATAGACGTTCGGCTTGTCGAGTAAGACGCAGGCGTCGTTCACCAGGTAGCGAGTCGGGAAATTGTCGGAGCCGTCCACGACGATGTCGTATCCATCGATGATCTCCAGCGCGTTCTCCGATGTCAGCCTCACCTCGTGGGTTTCGACCGCGATCTCTGGGTTTATGTCCACAAGCCGGGCACGCGCCGAGTGCAGTTTTGGGCGCCCTACGTCGCTTGTGCCATGGATGACCTGTCGCTGCAGGTTGCTGTAATCCACAACGTCGAAGTCGACCAGGCCAAGTGTCCCTACGCCGGCGGCTGCCAGGTAGAGGGAGGCCGGCGAGCCAAGGCCGCCAGCCCCCACGAGCAACACTCGCGCCTCTTTCAGTTTCGTTTGCCCCTCCAGCCCCACCTCGGGCATGATGATGTGCCGAGCGTAGCGCCGGACTTCTTGAGGGTTTAGCTCCACGCGGTCCGTCTCCAGCTTTTTCACTCCGCCAGCGATAGACGGTACGATTCTTATCTCGTCTCCGCCCTTCAGGCTCGCAAGCGCACCTCCTTCAAGGTAGCGGATATTCTCATCGTTTAGGTAGATGTTCACAAAACTCCGCAGCTGCCCGTCCTCGGTGTACAGATGGCTCTTCAGAGCCGAGTGTCGATCTGTGAGGGCGGCGAGCGCCTCGCTGACCGTGGATGCCGCGACGTCAACGGTATCGTGGCCGTCTGTGTACTGTCGCAGTGGAGTGGGAACGACTATCGATATCGTCATGATTGTCTACCGATCTCTGCGGTCAATGATGCCGTTGGGTCGATACGAACGGGATCGAAAGTCTTACGATCCTCAGCTAGCCTCCACGCCTGTGCGTCAACCGACTTCCCTGCATAGACGCTGACGATCAGGTAAGCGTACCATGGCCAGGCGTGCTCGCGGTCGAACTCCGAAGGGATCGAGGGCGCGTTCGGATGCGAGTGGTAGTAGCCGATCACGTGAAGGCCTGCAGCTTCCGCGTCCTTCTCCAACTGCAAAACGTCATCCGGCGCGATCAAGTAGCGCTGGTTCCGCAGAACGTTGCGCGAGTTCTCGATTGGTACGGCGGTCATCACTCTGAGAGCCCCATTGTCGTTGGCGCTTCCGAGTAGGCCTCCGCACGCTTCCTCTGGATACCTGGATTCAACGTGCCCGCGAATCACGGCCGCTACATCGAGGCCTAATACCAAACCAGGGCCGATCGCCATGGGTTTCTTCTTTTGCCGCATGTCGCCCATCATGAGCCTACCAGAGTTCCAGACTCAAATAACGTTCGCCGCCGTCCGGGAAGATCGCCACGACGCAGCCTCGACTCAGCTCCGTTGCCAACTGCTGGGCCGCGAAGGCTGCGGCTCCGGAAGAAGGGCCGACCAATAGTCCGAAACCGAGGGCCAGGTGACGTGTCATGGCGTACGCGTCTTCGGTTCGCACCCCATATGTGCGATCGGGCAGCGATGCATCAAAGATGCCGGGAACGATGGAAGTGGGAAGATGCTTGAGTCCTTCGATTCCATGGAACGCGTCGTCAGGTTGGACGGCTATCAGCTCGATGCCCGGGTTTTGCGCCTTCAGGTAGCGGCCCACACCCATCAAGGTCCCGCTCGTTCCAAGGCCGCAAACAATGTGTGTTACCGTGCCGTGGGTCCAGCGCCAGATCTCCGGCCCGGTGGTCTCGAAATGAGCACGAGAGTTGGCCGGGTTGTTGTACTGATCGGCGTAGAAGTAGAGGTCAGGCCTCTCGTTCGCTAGCCGCCTCGCCGCGAGGATTGCACCGTCTGAACCCTCGAGGGCATCGGTCTCGATCACCTCCGCTCCGTAGGCTTGCAGCAAGGTCTTCCGCTCCACGCTCGCGCTTGCCGGCAGACAGATCGTGACTGGGAAGCCCCGCGCGGCACCCAGCATGGCATAGGCGATGGCGGTGTTGCCGGAACTGGCGTCTAGCAGTCGCCTTCCCGCCAGCGAGCCGCGCCGTTCCCCGTCGAAGACGATGGCTCGCGCGGCGCGATCCTTCACAGAACCGCCGGGATTGAGCCACTCGGCTTTGGCGAGAACCTCGACTCCCAGCTCCACGTCGGGAAACGAGAGCGGCACGAGCGGGGTGTTGCCAACCAGGTCCGGTATGTCCCGAGCATCCCACGTCTCGTAGGCCCGCGCATCGACGGGTACGCCTGGCAGTGCCTTTCCTCGGGTAGTGACCGCCATCGTTTTGGCACGCTCCTGTAGATGGAAAACGGCCGCGTCCTGCTCGAGGCCGCGGCCGTGTAGGTGCTCGTTGAAAGGAGGCTCAGCTCATGAATCACAGCGCTCCCGAGTGCACCAGGTCGCGGCCGCTTGCGCGCCGCTACAACAGAGGCAAGGGCAACGGGTCCACTCGAATCTGGGCATTCTTCTCGCTCCGCTATCGTCTACTGCTAGCGTCTTCATACAGCTACGCTGATCGACATTAGTAACGCAGGTTGGCCGGGCCTGGTTCCCGATTGTCACACAGCCACCGCTAGGCTGCGGCGGATTGCTCGCAGGTTGTCCTCGATAGTGCCGTCGGTGAATACCGCCGAGCCCGCGACGAGCACGGTAGCTCCGGCGGCCACCACCCTCGGCGCCGTCTTGGGGTCTATGCCTCCGTCTACCTCGATTAGCGGTCCCGGGCCTCCCGTGGAAGCGATGTGGCCCTGGAGCCGACGGAGCTTCGGCAGAGATTCCTCGATGAACTCTTGACCTCCGAAGCCCGGGTTTACCGTCATCACGAGGATCAGGTCCACGAATGGCAGGATCTCGCTCAGAGACTCCACCGGAGTGGCCGGGTTCACCGAGACGCCCGGATGGGCTCCGAGCTCTCTGATCGCCTGCACCGTTCTGTGAAGGTGTGGACAGGTCTCTTGGTGGACGGTGAGCCAGTTCGCGCCAGCATCGACGAACTTCTTCAGATACCGATCCGGCTTTTCGATCATCAGGTGGACATCGAGAGGTAGCTGCGTAGCCTCCCGTGCCGCTTCCACGATCATAGGGCCGATGGTGATGTTCGGAACGAAATGCCCATCCATCACGTCCACGTGTATCCAGTCCGCACCTGCGGCTTCAGCTTCAGCGATCTGTTCGCCGAGGCGTGTGAAGTCGGCGCTCAGGATGCTTGGTGCGATTCGGATCATGTCGGCCTCGTCAGATAATCCCCAGCTTGGTGCCCACCTTCTTCATCGCATCCAGCACGGCGTCCAGATGCTCGATCTCGTGCGCGGCCGAAATCTGGCAGCGGATTCGCGCCGTCCCGTGCGGCACGACCGGGTACCCAAAACCGATGACGAAGACACCCTCGTCCAGGAGCATTTTGCTCATCCTGATGGCCTCCGCCGTTTCACCGATGATGATCGGCACGATCGGCGTCTCACCTTCGATCGGCTTGAAGCCGGCTTCCGTTAACTGTTCGCGGAAGTAGGTCGTGTTCCCCTTCAGTTTTTGAATCAGTTCCGGGTGACTATCGAGGTATTCTATGGCGGCCAGCGAGTGCGCGGTTGTAGCCGGGGGCAACGCGTTGGAGAATAGCATCGGCCTCGAGCGCTGCGTCAGGTAATCGGTCAGCTCAGCGGGCCCAGCCGTGAAGCCACCTGCCGCGCCGCCCAACGCTTTGCCCAGCGTGCTGGTGACTACCGGCACCTTTCCGTGCAATCCGTAGTGCTCCGGGGTGCCCCGGCCCGTGTGACCCAGTACTCCCGTGGCATGTGAATCGTCCACGGCGACCACGGCGTCGTACCGCTCGGCCAGCTCGAGGATGTCCGGCAACTTGCAGATGTCACCTTCCATCGAAAATACGCCGTCGGTGATTATGAACCGGCTTCTGGCATCCGCGGTATCCTTCAGCGCTTGCTCCAGTCCCTTCATGTCGGAATGCGCGTAGATCTTCCGGTTTGCCCGTGTCATGCGGACGCCGTCGATGATCGATGCATGATTCAGCTCGTCGGATATCAGCGCGTCTTGCTCTTCGAGGAGGGTCGGCATAAGCCCGGTGTTGGCGTTCCAGCAGGACACGTATGTCAGGGCCGATTCGAGGCTAAGGAATTCGGCGATCTTCGTCTCGAGCTCGCGGTGCAGGGTGAAAGTTCCACAGATGAAGCGGACGGACGATGTCCCCGCGCCGTAGCGGTCGTAGGCAGCTGCTCCTGCCGCGACGACTTCAGGGGTACTGCAAAGACCGAGATAGTTGTTCGAGCAGAGGTTGATGACCTCGCCGCCCGTCTCCTCGATTCGTACAACCGCGTCTTGCGGGGAATCGAGATGAATCAGCTGCTTGTAAACGCCCTGCTCCTGCATCTCGCCGAGCTCGCTTCGTAGTCGCTCGAATAGGCCGTTCATACCACCTCCCGGACAGCTGTTCGGCGGGTCAATGCCGGGTTATTGCTTAGTGTCTCGCTTCTCCAGTTGGCGCGAGCGAACGGAGATGAGCCCGTAGTACAAGATTGCGGCGCTCCCGAGGATGAGAATCGGAACGAGAATCGCTCCTTCAAGCCCCATCATGGCTGTGGTCTCTCCTGTCAACAGTCTGTCATGGAGGTTGGGACGGCTTTGCAAGGTGCTGGCTAACTTGGCTGCCGGCATCGAGTTGAGCAAGGGCAACAGTTGAGGATTGCGGGCGGCATAGAGCGCGGACGGCCGTCTGCCGCCGCTTCGCAGCCGCGAGGACCTAAGTCTCTGTCATGTCAACACTTCTGTAGGGGGATCCGCACCCGGGGTTTTCCTTTGTGACTCGCTGGCCTACTTTTAGTATGCGCGGGTTCTCGACATTGACGACAAAGGACCGCAGCCGTGATGCGACTCGCCCGACTTCTGCTACCGGCCCTTGTGCTCGTGTCGGCTCAGGCCGGCTGGGCGCAGGAACAGGTCGCCCGGAGACATATCGAGCAAGGGCTCGCCCATGCCTCCGCGGGCGATACAGTGCTTGCGTTCGCCGAGCTCGAGAAAGCCCGCGACGCCGCACCTAAGCTGGCCGACACCTACTACTACATCGGTCGCCTTTACACGCAACGAGCGAGCGCGGTAGAGACGGATTTCCGCGATCGTCTAGAAGCTGAGGACGCGCTTCTCGAGGCGCTGCGGCTCAGCCCCTCGGAGCCGCGCTATCTATTGGAACTGGCTCGCCTTCGTATGAAGCAGCACATGAAGGTCGACGCCTCGCGGCTGTTCAGCCGTGCCCTCACGGAGGCCGAGAAGCGTGGTGACCCAGGGGTCCTGGCGGACGTGCATTTCAGCCTGGGCTACATCAAGGAGTTGTGGTTCAGGTCCCTGGAACATCGGCGGTTCTCACCTCTCCTTCGGGGACCGCCGCAAGACAATCTCGGCAGCGGATTCTACGGCGCGATGGGTGTGGATGGTGCCTATCGCTATGGCAACGACTACATGGAGGGCACACCGGCGATCGAGGGCTCGGGCCAGGTCACGAAGGAGGAGATGATCGAGCACTATCGGGCGGCGATACGGTACGATCCCGCGCACGTTGGGGCGTCGATCCGCCTGATGGGGCAGCTTCTGGACGAGTACCGCCTCGGGGAGTTTCTCGCCATCGGGCGTCGGCTTCGGGAGGCACATCCGGATCGGCCCATGCCCCATCTGTACCTGGGTCTGGGCCTGCACGTGGCAGGGCGCGAGGAGGAGGCGGGGGAGTCATTCGAGGAAGGACTCTCGCGCCTGGTAGACGAGGAGCGGGCCCAAATCGAGAGTCTTGCCGAAGTGATGCGGCGCGACGACGCGGAAGTATACCTCGACCTCGAGGAAGAGACGCGGGCCGAATACAACGAACGTTTCTGGCGTTTGACCGACCCGCTCTATCTAACCGACTCCAACGAACGGCATCTGGAGCATCTTGCGCGCGTAGCGTACGCGGACTTGCGTTTCTCGGCGCCAGAGGCCGGTCTGCGTGGCTGGCAGACGGACCAGGGGATCATCTTCGTTCGCTACGGTGCGCCGGCCTCGATCGCCAGCTTCGGGGCAAGCCCGTACTCGCAGGGCAATCCGTACGCTGTAGGCCGGCGATCGATTATTTGGAGCTACGGGCAAGACGGGCCGGTCTTCATCTTTCGCCAGATGCCCGGCTACATGAACGCACGATTCGCCGGCGACTACAAGTTCATCGCCGACAACTACCGCTACTTGCAGCCATCAACGTACAACAACATTCCGTCGATTCCCGAGTTGCTTGACATGCCGGTCCAGCTTGCCCGCTTCCGCGGCGAGACGCCGGACGAGGTCGCGCTCGAGATCCATGCGGCATTGCCGCTGGAGGAGCTGTCGCGGGACCTCGATCTGGAGACGGGCGAGTTCGAGACGGGCATGTTCCTGCTCGACAATTATGGTGAGACGCTGATTAGGCGCGTCGGGACCGAAGTCCTGGCATACGCGGAGTCGTCCGACCTCGACGAGAATCGGAGCTGGCGTGTGATCCTACCGCCCGGTGGCACGCTGGTGGCGGCGGTCGAGACTCGTGACGACGTCAGTTGGCGCGCTGCCGCGTCCCGGGACACGTTTACGGTCGAGCAGTTCGTCGAGGATACGCTGAGCGTCAGCGACATCCTGGTCGCCGATTATGTGAAGCCGCTGGTGGAGGACCCGAAGCGGCGAACAGACTTCGAGGTTTGGGCGAACGCCGCGATGCAGTTTCAGTCGGGCGATCCCGTACACATCTACTACGAGATCTACGGCCTCGAGCGCGATCCCGAGAACTTCGCCTCCTACGATGTGTCGATACAGGTTCGGGTGAAAAGGCTCAGGCGCGGCGGCGGAGTCATGGCGTTGCTTGGTCTCCTCGCCGATGCCTGGGGGTTCAGCATTGTTGGAGACGATCGCCTGGAGTTGCGCTACAGCCGCCAGGTGGAGATGGAGGGACGCGATCGGGTGACCGAGTTCCTGTCATTGGATCCTCAAGAGGTGCCGGACGGCGAGTACGAGATCAGGCTGAGGATTTGGGACAACGTCGGCGAGCAGATGGCCAGAAGACTGCGCGTTTTCGAGGTTGTCAATGAGGAATAGCCCTGTTGGGACGAATCGGATATCCTCAAAGCTCATCGGTCGCTCCATAACTCTCGCGGTGGCTTTGGCCGTCGCGTCGCCTGCTCCGGCGTTCGCGCAGGCCAAGAGCCATAAACGGTGGTATTTCGGTATAGGCGGCGCCCTCGTCGTCGGTATTCCCGCATACGCATTCACCTCGGATGACGCATTCGATTCCACCTGTAATAGCAAGCAGTGTGTCGGGATCGTAGCGGCCCTCATGGGCGGGCTGATCGGGTTTCTCGTCGGCCTCGAGATGGACAAGAAGTATGAACGCCGCATGGCCGCCGGCCCAACCCTCAACTACTCCTTCTTGGATGTGCCTCTGGATGTGGTGCCCGACCGGATTACGCGTTTTCCGGGCGGGGTAGCAATTGTCGGCATGGGTGGCGCGCGCTTGATCCGAGATGACGGCACCGTGCAGCCGCGCGGTTCCGGCGTGCGCGGTATCGAAGATGTGGCGGTCATGCCGCATCTCGACTTACTCATCCTGAGCACTTTCTCCAACCTGATTTCGTTCGAGATATCGAGCGATTCGGTCTACGGGCAGGTGATCGATGAACGAGGGGGCGGCTCGATGGGGCGCTTCGCGAATCGGTTGGCTGTGGCTGGGCTGGACTCGCTGCGCCTACTCGATGTCGAGAAGGATGTCCACGAAGTGGCAGTAGAGACGGTGACCGGAATCGAAAACCCCGACTATGTCACCGATATGACTTTCAGTGGTGACGGCAGCGTCGGTTGGGTCCTTTGGGAGGATCGGCTGGTGGCCTACGGGCCGGAACTTGCTAAGATAGGTGAGGTTACGCTGCCCGCGGCCGGCCGGACGGTTCGTATGGATGGGAACCGGTTGGCCATAGCCGCTGGGACCAGCGGCGTGTTCGTCATGGACGTGACGGACCCGGCAGCACCGCGGGTGGTACAACACTATGAAGGAGTGAGGTTCGCCTACGCTGCGGACCTGGAGGGTGATCGCGTCTACGTGGCTGCGGGCCCGGAAGGTGTCGCACTGGTGGACATTTCCGGTGAGGAGCCGCGGGTCGTGGGAGTGGCCCGCGAAACCCGCTTCGCCACCGATGTCGTAGTGTCTGGAGTCGGCGAGGTGTGGATACTCGACCGCGACGGCCAGAGCGTCCAGATCGCCGACTTCGGTATTGTCGGCGGTGAGGGACGGGATACAAATAGATAAACGGCAGGGGACCGTGGACCCATGGCCTTGGAGCAAGTTCAGGGGCGGCTACGCCGGGAGAGTAGGGTTTGGCGTATCGGTCTGCTCCTCTCTCTTCTCATACATCTAGCACTGCTGCTGTTCTTCCAGAGCGAACCGGAGCGACTGACTCCTTACGCCGCCGCCGGCCCGGGGAGTGGTGATCCCATGGCCGCGCCGGGAGGGGGGGGCATGCGGGCCGTCGTTCTCAGACCGCCGGTCGAGATCGTCATCCCGCCGGAGCCCGAAACTCCTGTGATCGAGCAGGTCGAGATCCAGGAGCTGATCGAGGAACCGCTACTGGCCTTGAGCGAGGTCGACCTGCGCGAGCCGGGAGAGGGAACGCGTGAAGGCCCCGAATCGGGCGCGGGCCTGCCTGGAGGCGAGGGCAGGGGTGATCGTGGGAACGCGATGACGGGACTTCGCCGGCTCATCCCTCCGACGCCACGCGGTGTCATCATGGCTCCGCTCGACCGGCCGGCCAATGTGCGGGGTCGCGAGGTGACGGTCTGGGTGTTCATCACTCAGGCCGGCGTTGTCGACAGCGTCAGGTTGGACCCACCGACTCCTGATTCGGACTACAACAGCAACCTGATGCGCGAGGCTCGGGATTGGGTTTTCGAGCCGGCCGAGCGGGCGGGCAGGGCCGTCGCCGTTTGGTTCAGCTACACGTGGAAGCTGTGATGGAGGAGAGAAGGCAGGCCAAGGGCCGCATTCTCTGGGTAGACGACGAGGTCGATCTTCTCCTACCACACCGTCTGGTGCTCGAGCAGCGTGGCTATCAAGTGGACACGCTTCCCAACGGAGACGATGCGCTCAGTCAGCTCCGGCGGCGTAGCTACGACTTGATCTTGCTGGACCAGGAGATGCCCGGCCGTACGGGTACCGAGGTGCTCCAGGAGATCCGCGGCGCCGATCCGCGCATTGCCGTCGTGATGGTGACGAAGAGCGAAGAGGAGGCGACGCTCACAGAAGCGATCGGCCGGAGCGCCGACGGCTACATCGTTAAGCCAACGAGCCCGAGGCAGGTAGCTTCGGCCGTGGCGCGCATACTCGAAGGCCCGGTACTGCGACACCAGCAGATGGCCCGCGACTTCGTTCAGGCCTACGCGGAGATTCAGATCCGAATCGGCACGGCGAGCGAGTGGCGCGATTGGACGGATCTGTACTCCGATCTCGTTGACTGGGAACTCGCGCTCAGCGCGGCTGAGGAGACCGGTCTCCTCGACGCGCTCCATACGTTGACGGCCGACGCGCGGCGACGGTTCTGTGACTTCGTCCTCGAGAACTACGCGGACTGGGTCGCTGAAGGCCGTGGTGAACGCCCGTCGCTGTCGGTCGATATCATCCCGGATTTCTTCCTGCCTTTGCTCGCGCACGAACAGCCAGCGGTGTTGATCGTGATCGACTGCCTGCGGCTTGACCAGTGGCGCGCGCTGCAGACGATCATAGATGAAGACTTCGATATCGAAGAGGATCTTTACCTGTCCATCCTGCCCACGGCGACGCCCTACGCGCGCAATGCTATCTTCAGCGGGCTCTTCCCCGTTCAGCTAGCCGAGAGGCGGCCGGGCTGGCCGGAAGAGTATGAGAAGTTGGGTCTCAACTCTTTCGAAGACGAGCTGTTCGCCGAGCAGATCCGGGCGCTCACTCAGGGTCAGGTCTCTGCACACTACGAGAAGGTCCACGCGCCGGGCGACGGCGAAGCGATGCTCAAGCGCCTCCCGGCACTCCTTGACGATCGCCGCGCGATCGCCATCGTGTTCAACTTCGTGGATCTCCTGACTCACGGCCGCGGCGAGTCGCAGCTCCTTTTCGAAATGGCGCGCGATGCGGAAGCGCTACGTCGGCTGACGGCTACGTGGTATGAAGGCTCGGACCTGCGAAAGGCGCTGAGGATCATTCGCGCGCGCGGTGCCCGGGTCCTCTTGACGACGGATCACGGGTCCGTCCATTGCCATCGTCCGACGACGGTGTTCGCCAAGAGGGACGCCACGTTGAGTCTACGTTACAAGTACGGGGACGACCTCAGGGCCGAGACTCCGACCGATGTTTTCGCGATCGCGGACGGCGAGAAGATCCGTCTGCCTGCCGGTCGCCTGAAGACCAACTACCTGCTTGCACGCGAGGACTACTTCTTCGTCTATCCCACTAAGTTGAGAGAGTACCAATCGCGGTATAAGGACAGCTTTCTTCATGGCGGAGTCAGCCCGGACGAAATGATCTTGCCCGTCGCCCTTCTGAGACCCCGCGGTGAGGTGCGGTGAAACTCTTCCTCCGCCTACTCCGTTTTCTACGTCCTTACCGGCTAGTCTTCGTTGGTGGCTTGGTTGCCACGGCCATCGGCTCCGTGCTCGATGGCTTCACGATGCTTCTTCTCATCCCGTTCCTTCGTTCGCTATTCGGCGACACGGCTATGCTTACGGCGGGCGGGAGCCCGGTCGAACGCCTAATCGATGCAACCGTCGGTGGGCTGATCAACCTGGCGGACGCTAGCACGGCGCTACGCAACCTCGTCATCGTCGTGCTGGCCGGAATCCTGTTGAAGAACGCTTTCCACTACGTGGCCCAGGTTCTGAACGTCAAGATCCGGGAAGGCATTACGCGTGACCTGCGTAACGAGCTATACGGTCACATACAGACTCTACCGCTAGGGTTCTTCGATAGGTATAAGGCCGGGCAACTACTCTCTCGCGTGTTCTCCGACACGTCGCAGGCGAAGCAGGTCGTCATGCTAACGGTGTCGGATGTTGTGAGACACGCCGTGTCGTTGGCGGCGTTCATCACGGCGCTCGTGTTGATCTCTTGGAAACTGACGCTGCTGGCTTTAGTGGTGGCTCCGCTCTTCCTCGGTTTCCTGAAGCCGATGATCTGGCGGCTGCGCCACGGCTTCCGACGTGCCTTCGAGATGCAGGGCGAGCTGACGAGCATGCTGCAAGAGACGGCGTCCGGAGCGCGCCTCGTCAAGTCTTACGGCGCCGAGGAATACGAGCACCGCCGCTTCAGGGACACCAATCAGGCATCCTATAAGCACGTCGTCCGGGCGGAAAGAATAGCGCTGCTGAGTTCGCCGCTTTCCGAGGTGTTGGGCAGCATCGTCACGGTAGTTCTTGTATGGGTGGGCGCTCAGTTCGTCTTCAGTGGCGAAATGACGGCCGAAGCGTTCCTGACATTTCTCACTATATCACTGCGAGTCCAGTCCCCGATCAAAGCGATCGCAGCGTTCCCAACGCATGCTCAGGCCTCTCTGGCGGCCGCAGAGCGGTTCTTCGAGGTGCTGGATGTACCAAGCGAGCCGTTCGATGCCGCCGGGATCAGATTGGATGGCCTCGATCAACGCATCGCGTACGAGGACGTCCATTTCGCCTACGACGCCGACCCCGTCCTGGAAGGAATCAGCTTCGACGTGAACCGTGGCGAGGTCGTGGCGCTCGTCGGACCATCGGGAGGCGGGAAGAGCACGATAGCCGACCTGCTACCACGCTTCTACGAGCCGCAGGTCGGCCGTATCACGGTCGACGGCGTTGAGCTCGGTGACATTCGCCTCGCCTCGCTTCGCGAACTGTTGGGAGTGGTATCGCAGGAGACCGTGATCTTCCACGACACGGTGCGGGCCAACATCGCCTATGGTGCCGTCGGTCGCTACAGCCAGGACCAAATCGAGGCGGCGGCTCAGGCCGCGAACGCGCACGAGTTCATCAGGCGCCTACCGGACGGTTACGACACGGTCCTGGGAGATCGTGGGGTTCGGCTTTCCGGCGGCCAGCGTCAACGGGTAGCGATAGCGCGCGCGATCCTGCGGGACCCGCCCATCCTCATCTTCGACGAAGCGACTTCCTCTCTCGACACGGAGTCGGAGCGGCTCGTGCAGGGGGCCATTGACCGGCTACTGGCCAACCGGACCGTGATCGTCATCGCCCATCGACTCTCAACGATTCAGGGCGCCCACAAGATCATCTTTCTGGATGAGGGCCGTATCGTCGAGTTCGGCCGTCACGAGGATCTGATGAGACGAGACGGAGCTTATCGGCGGCTGTACGAGATGCAGTTCCGCAGCGCTGACGACGAAGCGGCTCGTGGGGGAGTGACGGTCAGCTGAAACGACTGCGTAATTTCTTTGAGTCTGTCATCACGCGCGTGGGGTTTGGAGTACTGGGACACACGCCGCCGGCGCTGAGCGAGAGCCTCGGCCAGCGACTTGGGCGGTTGGCGTACCGGGCTGGCTGGCGGCGAGAAGTCGTCGAGTCACAGATCGCCAAGGCGTTCCCCGAGAAAGACGAGGAGTGGGTACTCTCCACGGCGAAAGCTTGCTTCGAACACGTGGGCGGAGAAGCGCTCGGGCTGGCTGCGCTGATGCGAGGGGGCTTGGACGAGGTGCGGCGCAGGTTGGTCGGTTGGGACGGTTCGGACGCCTTCCGGTCGGCTTTCGAGGAGGGGCGCGGCGTCGTCATTGTCAGCGCCCACTTCGGGAATTGGGAGTTCGCCGGTTCCGCGCTGGCGGCGAGCGGCTTTCCTGTCGACGCCGTCATGCTGAGGCTCGCGAACCGGACCGTGAGCCGGTACGTGGAGGAGATGCGCGGCGATCTCGGAATGGGATTGATATTCCATGCCAACGCCTGGAATCGGATGGCCGCGAGCCTCGCAGAAGGTCGGGTGGTCGCGTTTGTCGCCGATCAGGACGCGCGAGATAAGGGCGTGTTCATACCGTTCTTCGGTAGGCCCGCGTCCACTCACCGGTCGCCGGCGCTACTGGCGCTTCGCACGGGAACGCCCTTCTTCGTGGGAGGCGCTCACAGGGTCGGTCCGCGGCAATATCAATGTTGGACCGTTCGGTTGGATCCGGCCGAGGGAGTCGATACGAGAGAACAGGTCATTGATCTGACCCGGCGTTGGGTGGCGGAGGTCGAGCGCCGGGTGCGGCTTTACCCCGAGCAGTATTTTTGGCATCATAAGCGCTGGAAATGGCAACCGCCGGGAACAGCTTAATGGGCCGTTGGTATTAGCATACACCCGGTCGCGTGGATTGCCGCCGGGGGCGGATTCAGACCGGAGCGGGCCCAAATAGATAGGTCGTTGTATTCACAGTGATATATATCTGCATTCCTGCCCACAATGAAGAGCACACCGCGGGCGTCCTTCTCTGGAAAGTCCGGCAGGTCATGTCGGAGTTCAAGCGTGACTACCGTGTACTCTTCCTCGATGATGCCTCGACCGATCGAACTCTGGAGATCGTAACACCCTACTCACAGGTTCTTCCCCTAGATGTTCTGCGCAACGAGCGGCGGCAGGGGCACGGCGCCTCGCTAGAGCGTCTACTGAGAGAAGTGGTAACGCGCGCGCTGTACCCGAGGCGCGACGTGGCCGTCACACTCCAGGCCGACTTCACCGACGAGCCGGCGGCGATCCCCGCGATGGTGAAGCGGGTGGAAGGAGGCGCTGATCTCGTCGTGTCCGCGCAACCGCCGGACGGGAGAACGGTGCCGCTCGCCGTTCGTTGCTTGCGCAGGGGGCTGTCCTGGCTGGAAAAGAAATACGCTTTTCCCAAGGAAGTGAGCGACCCGCTGTCTGGACTTCGTGCCTACCGCGTAGGTTTGCTCAAAAAGGCCCTGAAGGAACTCGACGGGGATCGTCTTCTGAGGCACGACGGCTGGGCGGCCAGTGTGGAGCTTCTGTTGGCGGTGGCCCCGCACACGCGGCGCGTGGAGGAAACGGTCTCGGAGCCCCGCTACGATCTTCGAGCTCGAAGAAGCCGGCTTTCGCTGTGGCACGCGGCGCGGGACTACGTTGGCTTGCTGAGGGGACTATGATGCGACATACGCTGCTCGCACTTGCGCTGCTTTGGATTCCGTCCAATGCGGTTGCCCAGGACGGGCCGCCGGAAGCGGAGTCCACGGGCGCTCCGGCCGCTGTGCCTTTTGGCGTGGGCGAGCGTCTAGACTATCGAGTGAAGTTCGGACCTCTGAAGGTCGGCAGCGCGTTCATGGCCGTCGAGGGAATAGACACCATTGCCGGCTATCCCACGTATCACCTGCAGTCCGTCATTCAAGGCTCAACGCCGTTCTACAAACTGATCGACAAGCAGGAGTCATGGCTGGATGTTACTCAGCTTGCCAGTCGGCGTTACCTGCAGGACTCGAAGCAGGGGAGTTACGAGCGCTACCGCGTATATGACTTCGACCTCGAAAACGGGACCTACAGTCGCCAGGATGGAGATACCGGGTCGATTCCGCAGGGCGCGTTGGACGATGCGTCGTTCGTCTACTTCGTGCGGTCCGTACCGCTCGAGGTCGGTAAGCGATACGAGTGGGACCGGTACTACCAGTTCGATCGGAATCCGGTGATCCTCGAAGTGCTGCGGCGTGACGAGGTCAAGGTGCCCGCAGGCGAGTACTCAACGATTGTGGTCCGCCCGATCATCAAGACGGGTGGACTCTTCTCCGAGGGTGGCGAGGCCGAGATCTACATCACCGACGACGAACGTCGTGTGCCGGTGAAACTCGTTACCAAGCTCAAGGTGGGTTCGGTGATTCTCGAGCTGACGAAATATGCAGCGGGTGAGCTTCTGACCGCGGAAAGGCAGTAGCACTGTAAGGCGGGCTTTGAATTGCCAATATTGAACATCGGATGTCGAATTTCCAAGAACAGTTCTTCGCTATTGGCTAATCGATATTCGGCCTTCGATATTCAAAGGGGCTAACCCGTCGTTATCGGTGTGGTCAGGTAGTCGCGCCTGCTCTTCCCCTCGATTTCAGGTCCTCGCGAAAAAAGTCCACCATAAGCCGCGACGTTGTTTCCGGGTGGCTGACCATGGGCAGGTGCTTCGCTTTCGGGATCACCTCCAGGCGACCATCCCGGAGCTTCTTCGCCATGGTCTCTCCGTGTTCCAGCGGCGTGAGGCTGTCTCTTTCGCCCCACAAGAGCAGGGTGGGAACCCGGATGAGCTCGAGCACGGGCAGGATGTCGTAGCGTCTGAGATGGTGGGCGCTTTCGATCAAGTTACGTGGCCTGGCCCTCAAGAGGTCTCCGAGCAGGGTGGTGTAGAACCCGGCCGGACACCAGGACCAGGGCTGCGCGAGCCGGCCGATCCAGCGGGCGCTCCGTCGCCCGGCGATTCCAGCGCTGTCGATCAGGACAACTCGTCGAACTCGGGCACCCACGTCGGCTGCCACTTGCGCGGCGATCGCGGCTCCCATCGAGTGACCGCAGAGGAAGAACTGACCCAGCCCGAGGCGATCGGCCAGTTCGACTACGATCCGTGCCGTCGACTTCACACTCATGGCTTTGCCGCGCGACTGCCCAAAACCGGGAAGGTCAGGCGCAATTATCCGGAAGTTCTCGGACGTGAGCTCGGGAAAGAGCGGATACCACCAGCGGCTGGAAGCGCCCAGGCCGTGTAGCAAGAGCAGGGGGGCGCCAAAACCTCCCTCACTCAAAAAGAAGCCGTACTCCCCAACGCGCACACGTCGAGCGACTACGATTCGAGTCGTCCGTATGCCTTGGCGCGGCCCTTCGGCCGTCACGATCTTTCGCTTCCCCAACCTCCGCCTCCTGGAGTTCGTATGCTGACGGTATCGCCCGGCTGGGCCACCGCCGTGAACTTCCCGGGCAATTCGGTCCACTCACCGTCTCGGCGCAACCAGTTCTCGCCGCGCGCGCCGGCCTCGCCTCCGGCTGCCCCACATGGGGCGAAGCGTCGGCGTTCCGAGAGGACGCAAATGCTCGCCTTGGTGAGTAGCTCGATATCCCGGCGCAATCCGTCTCCTCCTCGCCGATCCCCGTCTCCACCCGAGCCCCGGCGGAGCGAGTAGTGACGCACGCGCACAGGGATCGCATGCTCCAGCGCTTCAACGGGCGTGTTTAGCGAGTTGGTCATGTGCGTGTGGACGCCCGAGAGTCCGTTTCTCTCCCGATTCGCACCCATGCCACCGGCCACGGTCTCGTAGTAGGCGAATGGCTCTCCGGTCGCCGGGTCCACGCCTCCCACGGTGAAGTTGTTCATCGTTCCGCTCGAGCAGGCCGGCACCAGGTTCGGCAGAGCCGAAGCGAGCGCGCGGAATACCGTATCTACTATCCGCTGCGACGTCTCTACGTTTCCCGCTGCGACCGCTGCCGGTGGCAGGGCGTTCACCACCGTCCCCGGCGGCGTCACGATGGCGACCGATGCCAGGCCGCCGCCACCCGCGGGAAGAGACGTGCCCAGGATCGCTTCGGCCACGCAGCGGAGCACGTAGCGGACCGCCGATTCCGTAATCGCCGAAACGGCGTTGATGTTCCCGGGGCACTGCAGATCAGACCCACTGAAATCGACGTGCATCTCCCGGCCGCTGACTCGCACCGATGCGACGATGCGGATTCTGTCGGTGCCGATGCCGTCGTCGTCCATGGCGTCTTCTGCTCGATACTCGCCGTCAGGGATCTGCTCGATCACGCTGCGAACCAGTCGATCGGCATAGGAAGACAGGGCGGAGAAGGCGAGGCGCAGCGAATCGGCGCCGCGCCGGCCCGCCAGCTCTCGAAGCCGGCGGACGCCGACGTCCAAAGCGGCGGCCTGCGCGAGGAGGTCGCCCTCCCGCTCCTTGGGCGTACGCACATTTGTCAGGAGCAGGCGCCAGATGTCTGCTTGCAGCTTGCCGTGTCGTACGAGGAGGACGGGCGGTATGCGGATCCCTTCCTGAAATATTTCCTGTGACAGCGGCATCGAGCCTGGAGCGCTTCCTCCTACGTCGGCGTGATGCGCGCGCGACGCTACGTAGGCGATCGGGTCCTCCGATCCGTCCAGCCACACTCCGCGAACGGCCGTCAGATCGGGCAGATGAGTGCCGCCGTGGAAGGGATCGTTGAGGACGACGACGTCTCCGTCTTCCAATCTCCGCCCGGCCAGAGCGGCCCGCACGCTCTGCGGGATCGCGCCCAGGTGCACCGGCATGTGATCGCCCAGGGCTACTGGTGCTGCCCGCGGATCGCAGATAGCGCAGCTGTAATCTCGCCGCTCTTTGATGTTGGGGGAGTATGCGCTCCGCCGCAGCGCAGCTCCCATCTCCTCCGCGATGGCATGGAGGAGCGAGCGGTAGACTTCGAGGCGAACCGGATCCATGCCTTTCGGCATATCAAATCTCGCCGTTTGCCTGTCGGGGACGGGCCAGTATTATTAAGTTCAGTTGCCCAACCAGCCTTTGGAATCGATGCTCCGTCAATACAGTCACGGCGGACTAATTGTAGGTACAGGAGGATTTGTGAGCAAACGTAAGAAGGGGGGCAAGAACGGGACTTCGACGTTCGACAAGGCGCGCGACGAGCTATTCGGCCAGATCAGGCGTTGCGGTGTGCTCGGGGCCACCGATGACCAACAGGATGTCTGGTTCAAGGAGACCATGGAGTACATGGCCAAACGCTATCCGGGAGTCACCGAGGAGGAGCTAGATCGGCTCAACGAGTTGGGCCGCCGCTACTGCCGGCCGGTGACGCCTTACGGCGGCACGAATAACGTCGAGGCGAAGGGGAGTAGCTAGCGCGCGCAATCCCTGATGGCCCTGGTGTCGTCGCCGGGGTTTTTTCTTGTGCAGCCGATTCGAAATGACAGCGATTGAAGTCGCTTGGAGATTGCTGGCCGTCCTGCTCTTGGTGGGCGCCAACGGTTTCTTCGTCGCAGCAGAATTCGCCTTGGTCAGCGCCGATGATACCAAACTGGCTGGGATGGCTGAGCGAGGTGATCGTCTGGCACGTGCGGTCCGCACGGCTCAGGCCGACCTGAATCTCTATCTCTCGTCTTGTCAGGTCGGAATCACGCTGGCTTCTCTGGGGCTGGGGTGGATCGGCGAACCGGCCATTGCACAGACGCTGGAATCCCTGTTTTCCGGTCTACCCAGTCCCTTCGACTGGATCGCTCGCCACGCGGTGGCCGTAGTCATCGCCTTCACCATTATCACCTATCTCCACGTGGTGTTGGGCGAAGTGGCACCGAAGACCGTTGCGATAATTCATCCTGAGCAGGTCGCGCGCTGGCTTACCCAGCCGCTGGTCGCTTTCACGCGGCTCGGCAGTCCCCTCATATGGTCGGTCAACGAGTCAGCCAACGTGCTCCTGCGCATTTTCGGCGTACGCCTGCCCAGCGAGGCGGAGCGGGTACACAGCCGGTGGGAGTTGTTGCTGCTCGTGGAACGGGCACGCGAGATGGGCAAGGTCGAGCACGACGAAGAGGAGATGATCAGTGGCGTGTTCGAGCTCACGCGGACCATGGCGAGGGAAGTGATGACGCCGCGCCCGGATATCGTAGCGGTGTCGGTCGATGTGAAGCTCGACGAGCTCGTTCAGATCACCAGCCGCTCCGGGCACTCACGACTTCCGGTCTACGAAGAAAACTTGGACAATGTGGTGGGTATCGTGCTGGTTAAGGACATCCTGCCTATCGCCGCCTCCGGGCAGCACGCAGATTTCGACGTGTCCTTGATCATGCGCGAGCCCAACTTTGTGCCCGACACAAAGTCGGTCGATGATCTTTTGGCGGAATTCCGACGCATGAAGGTCCACATGGCGATAGTCGTGGATGAGTTCGGCGGTACCGACGGCCTCGTCACACTGGAGGACCTGATCGAAGAGATCGTCGGCGAGATCTACGACGAGCACGACGTTGCACGACCCATGGTTACGACAACATCTCGAGGCGAGGTCCTGATAGACGGTGGCGCGCCTTTGGATGAGGTAAAGGAACGCTTCGGGTTGGATCTGCCCCTGGAAGACTACGATACTCTGGGCGGATTCATACTCGGCGAACTGGGGCACGTACCGAAGCCAGGCGACTCCGTCCATGTCGAGGGCGCCGATCTGGTTGTAAGGACGGTGGACGAGCGCCGAGTACGTTATGTTCTCTTTGTGAAGCGAGATGAGGACGTCGGCGCAGATGGGGAGGCACGTCCCGGCGAACGCGGGTGATCGGGTTGGGGGGGATTAATGAGTGAGGCAGGGGGTAGAGAGTTCGGTGACGAGCAGCTTGATCGTTTGGTACAGGCTGTCAAGGACGTCCGCCACGATGTCGGAACGCCGCTCACCGCGATAATGGCCGAAGCGGAGCTTCTATTGATGGACGAGGACCAGTTGAGCGCCGAGCACAGGAGGGGCGTGGAGGCGATAGGGAAGATGGCACGGCGAATTCGTGATGTCGTTGCGCAGCTAGATGGCATAGGAGGCGAAGACTGAAGGACCGAAGCCGATCGATGGCGGATCAGCGCGGCCGGCCGTTCGGTGCAGGAAGCGCTGAGGGATCGCGAGTCGCGTCGAGGTCGGACGCATCACTGAATGGGAGGGAGCTATGAACCGGCCGACGCGCCGTGATTTCTTGAAGGCTGGAACGATGGTGGGGTTGGGCGCGCTAGGTGGGAAACTGATCGACGCCGACTCGTTGGAGGCGAGCCCGCTCGCGCCGAGCCGACTGGGCCCGCAAGGTGGCCCTGTGATCATCTCGAGTCGGAACGGACTGCCTGCGACCGAACGCGCCATGGAGTTGTTGGGGTCCGGAGTGGACACCCTGGACGCCGTGGTGGAGGGCGTGGGGATCGTCGAAGCGGATCCGGAGGACACGAGCGTCGGTTACGGCGGGCTACCCAACGCGCTGGGCGTGGTCCAGCTGGACTCCTCCGTGATGCACGGCCCGACACGCGGAGCCGGCGCCGTTGGAGCGCTGGAGGGATTCAAACACCCCGCCCAGGTGGCTAGGACGATCATGCAGTACACCGACCACGTCTTCCTGGTCGGAGCGGGCGCCGCGCGGTTCGCTCGTGAGATGGGCTTCGAGGAAGAGGAGCTTCTGACCGACCGGGCTAGGCGCAGGTGGCTGAGTTGGCGAAGCCGTCTCAGTCCGGACGACGACTACCTGACCCCGCAGCAGTCCGAGGAAGGCATCACGGAATTCGGCCTCATCGACGCTTGGGAAGGGAAGCGCCATTACGGCACGATTAACTGTTGCGCGGTCAATGCCAACGGTGAGTTGTCGGGCGTGACGACGACGTCAGGCTTGGCGTTCAAAGTGCCCGGCCGCGTCGGGGACAGCCCGATCATCGGTGCCGGTCTTTACGTGGACAATGATGTTGGGGCTGCCGGCTCGACGGGACGCGGCGAGGCGGTGATCAAGAGCTGCGGTTCGATGCTGATCGTCGAGTTCATGAGGCGCGGCCAGGCGCCGAAGGATGCCTGCTTGGCGGCGCTCGAGAGGATCGTTCACTTGACGACAGAGAAACGGCTGCTGAACGAAGAGGGTAGGCCCAACTTTAACGTCAACTTCTACGCCGTGAACAAGCGCGGCGCATACGGGGCCGCTGCCATTTGGTCGGGAAGTCGGTTTTCAGTGTGTGATTCTGCCGGGAATCGCCACGAGGACAGCGCTTACCTCTTCGAGCGCGAGCAGTAGGCATAGGGAACTGACAGCGAGGCGGGCTACAACGCCATGGACGACTTGGATCGTCTCTATGTCGAGCTTGTGGAGAGCCTGCGAAGGCAACAGCCGGCGGCATTGACGAGATCGCTCACGGTTTTCGAGCTTCATGAGCAACTGGTCCCGTACCGGCGGGTCCGCAACTCGATCGGCTTCAGCTCCAACGATGAGTACGAGGTGGCTCTCACTCGCTTGCTCGCGGGCGAAAGAAACTACCTGCTGGGCGACGGCGAAATGCAGGGCAACTTGCGAACAGGCCTGGAAGAGACGCTCCCGGATATTCGGCGATATCAGTCGTTCCCGGAGCATCGCGTATCGTTGAATCCTGAAGGGATCCCTCCGCCCGGTGATACACGCTATGCTCCGCCCGAGCTGCGCGAACGCGCCGCTGGGGCGACCGACGCCGTAGACATCAGGGAACTCGCACCTGACCAGGGTGCCGAATCTGCGGATCCGGAAGAGGCGATGGCCGGATCCGAACCTCCCGCCGCAAGTCCGGAACCCGATGCGATCGACGCGAGCGGCGGCGAAGGGGTGGCGCACAGCCCAGAAACAGTCGAGTTGCCGCGAGAGGAACTGGAGCTTTGCCACGCCTGTGGTCTCGAACTCCCCGATGCCGCTTCCTATTGTCCGTTCTGCGGCTCGCCTGTGACGTTTGGGCTGTGCAAGGCCTGCGGCACCGAGTTAGAGCCGACTTGGCGGTTCTGTGCGAAATGTGGCTTGCCGAGAGACAGAACAGGGCAGGACTAGCTTGACGCGTTGCGGCGACCCCGGTATTATCGGTGGCCGTAAACAATAGTACCTGACTTGATGCGCAGCTTGCTGATGGGCCCCGACCATCCGTTGGATGACTCCGATCGGTTCGTGCGCTGAGATACGCTCACGGTGAGTTGCCCTTAAACCACATGGAGGGGTTCAGAATGTTTCGCATGCGCGGTTTGATGATGTTGGGAGTCGTGCTCGGCCTGACGATCATGGTGGCCTGCGGCGGCGGCGAGCCGGCCCAGCAGGAAGCGGCATCCGGCGAGGCGGCTGCGGCAGAAGCACCCGCGGCCCAGGCCGAGCAGCAGCAGGCCGAGGTCCAGTTGCCCGAGGGCGTCACGCCGGAAATGGTCGCGCAGGGCAAGGAGGTATTCGGCGGTGCGGGTCTCTGCAACGTTTGTCATGGTGCGGATGGAACCGGCGTTCCGGGTCTCGGTGCAGACCTGACGGACGGCGAGTGGAGTCACAGCGATGGGTCGTTCGAGGGCATCTTGAAGACGGTCATGGAAGGCGTTGAGGCCGGCGCTTCCACGGTCGGTACGGCGATGCCCCCGAAGGGTGGCAGCGGAATCACTGACGATCAGGCCAAGGCTACAGCAGCGTACGTATTCACTCTCGCCAACGGTAGCTGAAAAAGGCCAGGCATTAGCAAGACCAACCGGCCCCCGGTGGGCGCGGGAGCGGTGCCAGCGGCGGACATCGTTTCTGGGAGCGCCTCCGGGGGTCGAGGTTTCTCTCCGGGCGGATGGCAATCACAATCTCTCACCGTTTCTTGGCCTGCGTCCCCGGATCCCTTCACTCCATCGCCTGCGTAACGACGTTCTCGCGCGAGTCTTTGCAGACGGCTAACTTTCAATCCTCCGATACTCTTAGCCGTCTGGACAGTCCCCGTCGGTAGTGGCGGAATCAACAGGGGGGTCGGTTTTGGAAATCCTACTTGCAGGTCTCGCCGTGGCCGGAGCTACAGCGCTGGCCACCAGTCTCAGAATTCTATGGGAATACGAGCGGGCGGTGGTGTTTCGCCTCGGGCGACTGCGCAGCCCGCGAGGGCCCGGACTCATCTTCCTCGTCCCCTTCGGCATCGAGCGTATGCAACGGGTGAGCCTGCGGATCGTCGCGATGGACATCCCGCCGCAGGACGTTATCACCCGTGACAACGTCTCGGTGAAAGTCAATGCGGTCCTCTACTTTCGCGTCAACGTTCCGGTTAAAGCGATAGTCGAGGTGGAGGACTTCCTTTTCGCCACTTCTCAGCTGGCGCAGACGACGCTGCGATCGGTGATCGGGCAGGCCGAACTGGACGACCTGCTCGCCGAGCGTGAGAAGTACAACGATATGCTGCGCACGATCATCGACGAGCAGACCGATGCCTGGGGTATAGAGGTCACCGCGGTGGAAGTGAAGGACATAGACCTTCCGCAGGAGATGAAGCGGGCGATGGCTCGCCAGGCGGAAGCCGAGCGTGAGCGGCGGGCGAAGGTCGTGAACGCGCTGGGCGAGTACCAGGCTTCTCGCAAGCTCGTAGCGGCCGCCAAGATCATGAGCGGCGATCCTGGATCCTTGCAGTTACGCTTCCTCCAGACGGTGTCCGAGATCGCCGCGGAGAACAACTCGACGACGCTCTTCCCCATCCCGATGGACCTCTTCAAGCCGTTCATGCGAGCCGCCGGCGCGCTACCGGCCGAAGCTTACGAGGAGGAGGAAGAAGAGGAAGTCGAGGAAGAAGCGAAGGAGTTGCCGGCGCCCGATCCGTTGCCCGGTCGCCTCGCTTCCGGCGAGCCGGTGCCGGCCGAGAAGAGGGAAGAGTGATCTGTCCCTCAGGGTCAGGTGGAGCGCCAGGCGATGGATGAGGCCGGCGGCCACTTCTTAACGCGCCGGGACTTGGAAGTCGTGATTCGGCGGGCCGCGGAACTGGAGTCCGAGGCGGGCGCTGCTGTTCCGGAGCTCAGTGAGGCTGATGTGGTCCGGATTGCTGCCGAGGTCGGGCTTTCCGAGGCCAATATCCGCAGGGCGCTGGCGGAGTACCACGCCGCTTCGCCGGACGGAACACTGCTGACCGAGCGGGGCTGGGCCACGCGCCTTTGCGGCTCCAGCCTCGTCACGGCGACGCGGAATGTCCCAAGGCCCGCCGAGGAGGTCAAACTGGAGCTCGAGTCGCACTTCCAAGCGAACGAGAGCCTCCGATCGGTCCGGCGCACCAAGATCGGTTCCTTGTGGGAACCCGAGAGCGGCGTTGTGGCTTCACTAATGAGGGGGCTCGACCTGCTCGGTAAGGGCTACCAGCTGGCCAAGAAGAGTAAGGCGGTCGAGCTGCGCGCGGTTCCGCTTGACGAGGAGTCGAGCCAGGTGTCGTTGACGGTCGATTTAGGCAACGACAGGGCCGGCTGGTTCTGGGGACTGGGGGTGGGCGCCGGAGTACCGTTGAGCATGGTTGCCATCGGGATCATCGCTTCCGGTGCGGAAATCCCGAACGCTTTGGCGCTGCTCTCTCCGGCCTTTCTGGTCGCCACGGTTTCTCTCGCGCGCGCCGGTTATCGCCGCGCCGTAGACAGGATGCGCTTGGTGCTAAACGGAGTGCTCGATCGTGTTGAACACGACGAGCCGCTGGAACGTGAGAGGCCGTCCTGGCGCGATCTGCTGAAGTGACGCGAGCGGTCGGCCGAGCGCTCGGGCTTTGAAGTGGCGCTCGGGATGTAGGGATTCCATCTCAGCGATCAGTCGGGCGGAGCTGCTTGGAGTGCGCGGGAGGAGGCGGTTCCGGTCTACCCCGGACTTTTGCATATTTGAAGAGGGCGCGGGCTTGCAGACCTTGGGAGGATCCAGTTGTCTCCGATGAAAACCCTGAGGTGTTCGCTGCCCCTGGCGGCTATCGGCGTCCTGGCCTCGGCAGGGTGTGAGACGTCACGCGACCGTCCTACGGGCCTAGGGAAACCGCTGCCAGCCACCTTCGTCGCAGTCGTCTCACCGCTGAAGGAAGCCTCCGTCGCTGCAGACTCTACCCACATAGTAGTCATCGAGGCCTCGGGGTTGATAACAGCCGTCGAGTTCTTCCTCGCCCGTGTCAATTCATCCGACACGCTTGCGTTGGGCCGGATCGAGTTCAGCGAACCAGAGGAAATTGTACAGGTGGACTTCGACGTCAGGATGCCGCGGTTCGAAACAGGTACACACCTCGAGATTCGCGGGATTGCGGAGGACCTGATCGGGCGGCGGCATGTGTCGGAGCCGGTGGTGGTCTTCGTCATCGAGTGCGAGGTCTTCCCCCTCGCTTGTAGGGACCTTTAGCAGGAGCGGCCGCCGCCGCGACGCGGCCGGGCCCGTGCGGCACGGCAATTCCCTGGTGACTCCTCACAACACCTGCTGACCCCCCCCGCAAAACCGGCTAAAATGCTGACATTTTTCGCCTGATCGCACCTTGAAAAGACCGCTAGAATACCTAAATTTTCTAGGTGTTTCTCAAGCGGTTGGGCCTGCGGAATTTCCGGAATTTTGAGGACGAGGTCGTCGAGTTTCCAGAGCGCGGAGCGGCCCTGATAGGTGATAACGGTCAGGGCAAGACCAACCTGCTAGAGGCTATCTACTACCTCGAGATCTTTCGCTCACTCAGAGGTGCGCGTGACGATCAGCTCGTCAGTTTCGGGCGGGAGTATTTCCGGGTAGAAGGGCACTTGTCGGGTGCCGACGACAGTGGGGAAGTAGATGTCGCGGCCGGCTACTCGCGCGAAGGTCGCCGGAAGAAGGTCACCGTCGACGGTGATGAGCCCGATCGTGTCGGCGAAGCCCTCGGCCGGGTCTGCGCGATCGTATTCACCGCCAGCGACGTCGAGATCATCGTTGGGGGACCCGGCGCTAGACGGCGGTTCCTCGATATCGTCCTCTCGCTCGGTGAGCCCGGCTACCTGCTGGCCCTGCAGCGCTACCGTCAGGTTCTGTCACAGCGGAACGGCCTGTTACGGGATGGTGCCGGCCTGCTCGAGCTGGCGGCTTGGAACGATGGCCTTGTGGAAGCCGGAAGCCAGCTCCTCGAGACGCGAGCCCGCTGGGTCGCTGCGAGGCGCGACAGCTTCGCCCGCTATTACACCGCGATCTCCGGTGGGCAGGAGGCCGCGCTGGAGTATCGGCCGTCCGTACGTGCGCCGGAGCCGGGTGATTCGGCAGCCGAGGCCTCGGCGCGGGACTCCTGGGCGCGGTCCTTCTTGGTCGAGTTGGAGCGCCAGGTGGATCGGGAGCGAAGACGCGGTCTGACATTGGTTGGTCCGCACCGCGATGATTTGGCCTTCTCGGTGGCGGGCGGGTCGGATTCCGTGATGCTCCGAAGTTTTGGGTCGGCGGGCCAACAACGGACGGCGGCGGTAGCTTTGCGGATGGTCGAGGCGGAAGCGCTGCGCATCGCGCGAGGCCGCCGCCCGATCGTGATGCTAGATGACGTCTTCGCAGAGCTCGATCCCATGCGTGCGGAACGCGTCGTGGATCTGCTGACCGCCGAGGAGTGGGGTCAGGTGATTGTGACGTCCCCCAAGCCGGATGAGTTCGCTTTTATGGGGGGTAGCCTGGCGGAATACCGAATCGAAAACGGTAAGACGCGCCTAGTATGAGCGAGAGACGTGGCGGGTCATTCGAGCGAATCGGGCAGTTGATCGAAGGGGTCCTGCGGTCGCGCGGCCTGGCGGAAGGAGTAGAGCGTGCCGCCGTGCTCCCGGAATGGCCTGAGTTGGTTGGGCCTCAGATCGCGCGTGTCGCGAGGCCCGTAGGTTTCGACCGGGCGACATTGTTCGTTGAAGTGCGCTCGTCAGCCTGGTTGATGGAGCTTCAAATGATGGAGCGGCGAATTCTGGCCAGGCTCAATGCCGGACGCAGGCGCGGCAAGTTCGAGAAGATCGTCTTCAGGCTCGACGAAGGCCGTTGAGACTGGGGCGTCGAGAAAGATGTGATTGGCACATAGACAACAAGAGGAAGGGTGATGGCGAAGCGATCGGGGACAGGGAAGAAGAAGGCTGCTAAGCAGCAGGTGAGGTCCAAGAAGGCCGGTGCGAAGGCCTCGAAGACCCCTGTCGGAAAAGCCGGCAAGAGGACTGCTTCCAGGACCGCCAAGAAACCCCAAAAGGGTCAGGCGAGTGGGAGGTCTTCGAGGCAGGAGTACACGGCTGGGAAGATTCAGGTACTCAAGGGCCTGGAGGGCGTGCGGCGCCGACCTAGCATGTACATCGGGTCCACGTCCGGACGTGGGCTGCACCACCTCGTGTACGAGGTCGTCGATAACTCGATCGACGAGGCGATGTCCGGCTACTGCGACCACATTGACGTCACCATTAATTCCGACAATTCCGTGACCGTGCAGGACAACGGACGGGGAATCCCCGTCGATATGCACCCGACGGAAAAGGTTCCCGGCGTCGAACTCGCTATGCTCACATTGCATGCAGGAGGAAAGTTCGACAAAGAGTCGTACAAAGTGTCTGGTGGATTGCACGGTGTCGGCGTTTCGGTCGTCAACGCCTTGTCTGAGTGGTTGGAAGTTGAAATCCACCGCGACGGCAAGATCTGGCGCCAGAAGTATGGCCGCGGCCGCAAGAAGAGCGAGCTCAAGCAGGGTGGGAAGACCGACAAAGCCGGCACTGTTGTCAGGTTCAAGGCTGATTCAGAGGTCTTCACGGAACTCGAGTTCGACTTCGACACGTTGGCCACCAGACTGCGCGAGCTTGCTTTCTTGAATCGCGGTGTGAGGATCACGCTGAAGGATGATCGCCCCGATCGGGAGAGAAAAGGCAGGTACCAGTACGATGGTGGCATCAAGGAGTTCGTGAAGTTCCTGCGCGGCAATCGCAAGCCGCTCCATGGCGAAGTGGTTTACATGGAGGCGAAGCGTCCGGAGTGTGAGATCGAGCTCGCCCTTCAATACAATGAAGGCTACAAAGAGGACACGTTCACCTTCGTCAACAACATCAACACACACGAAGGCGGCACGCACCTTACCGGCTTCAAGTCGGCCCTCACGAGAACTCTCAACGACTATGCTCGCCGGGGAGGCACGCTCAAGAAGGCGAACTTTAATCTGACGGGCGAAGACGTCCGCGAGGGGTTGACCGCGATACTGTCGGTTCGCGTCATGGATCCGCAGTTCGAGGGCCAGACCAAGACGAAGCTGGGCAACAGCGAGGTGCGAGGCGCCGTCGAGTCGGTAGTGAATGAGGGGCTCTCGAACTTCCTTGCCGAGAATCCCACAGCCGCCCGCAGGGTCATCGACAAATGCACGTCGGCGGCGCGAGCGCGCGAGGCGGCTCGGCAGGCGCGGGACCTGACGCGCCGGAAGTCGGCCTTGGAAGGCTCGATTCTACCCGGCAAACTCGCCGACTGCTCGCTGGACGATCCGTCGGTCAGTGAACTCTACCTCGTGGAGGGCGACTCGGCCGGTGGCTCGGCCAAGCAAGGCCGCGATCGGAACTTCCAGGCCATCCTTCCGCTGCGCGGCAAGATCCTCAACGTGGAGAGAGCACGACTGGACAGGGTGCTCACGAACGAGGAAATCCGCACGATTATTACGGCGGTCGGAACGGGCATCGGCGAAGACGAGTTCAGCATCGACAACGCGCGCTATCACCGCATCATCATCATGACCGATGCGGACGTCGACGGCGCACACATCCGCACGTTGTTGCTGACCTTCTTCTTCAGGCACATGCGGCAACTAATCGAGGTCGGTTACGTTTACATCGCGCAGCCGCCGCTCTACCGAATCCGTCGTGGCCGAGAGGAGCATTACGCCTATTCCGACGAGGAGCGCGATCACGTCATGGCGCGCTTCGACAAGGACGGTAAGGGCAAGCCCGATATTCAGCGCTACAAAGGGCTGGGCGAGATGAACCCGGAGCAGTTGTGGAAGACGACGATGGATCCGGAGCAGCGCACGATCTTGCGGGTCACAATGGATGATGCCGTCGAGGCGGATCGCCTGTTCAGCCTGTTGATGGGCGACGAGGTCGAACCGCGCCGCGCTTTCATAGAGCAGAATGCTCGGTACGTCAAGAATCTGGACGTGTAGGCCGAATCAATTCTGCGTACTTCAGGGCGTCGGACCGCGACGCCCTATCTCACAACTCCACAGCTACTTCGGCGTAGTCACGAAGTTGCTGGACCTGACGGGCCCCGCCCATCACGATCATCACATCCCCGGCTTCGAGTCGTGTTTCCGGCCCTGGATTGTAGGTCAGCGGTCCATCTTCGCCGGCTTGGCGGAGCCCCAGGATGATGAGACCCGTTCTCTGTGGGATCTTCGCCTCGGCGAGCGTCTGACCCACGAGGTGGGACGTCGCCGGTATAGTAGCCTGCTCCAGCCTTAGTTCGAGCCCCGCATCAGCGATCACACAGTCAAGGAAACTCACGACGTACGGGCGCAGAAGCGAGAAGGCCATGCGTATTCCGCCGCTTTGGTTGGGCGATATGACGTGCTCGGCGCCGGCTCGCCGGAGCTTCTCGACGGATTCTTCGTTGTAAGCCCTGGCGACGGTCGTCAGCTCTGGGTTGAGGTGACGGGCGGTGATACAGACCAGCAGGTTATCGGCATCATCGGCCAGGCAAGTCGCTAGTCCGCTGGCGCGAGCGATTCGAGCGCTCCTCAACGTTTGTTCACGCGTCGCGTCGCCTTCGATCATGAGCAAATCGGAGTGCAGTTCGAGCAACATGGCGAGGCTCGACGGATTGTTCTCGATCACAACGAACGGATGCCCCGATTGGACAAGCTCGGCCACAACGACTCGCCCCATCCGACCCGCGCCACAAACGATGAAATGATTCTTCAAGCTCTCGATCGAACGCATGATCCGACGTCTCCGTAACACACCGCCCAGATCGAGTTCCACAATCAGAGCGGTCGTAAGCGCCCACCACATACCCAGGCCCGTTACGCCGAGGAAGATGAGCACGATCGTAAACGAACGGCCGGCAGGCGTCAGGGGGCGTACCTCCATGAACCCCACCGACGTGACCGTAGTGACCGCCATGTAAAGGGAAGTACAGGCCTGTCCAGCCGAAGCGGCTCCGGAACGGCCCGAGCGCCTCGCGTAGCGTGATCGGTGGCCGGTCCACCGAAGCGGCGGTCAGAAGACTGGGCGCGTTGTTCCAATCGCTGCGACGCCTTCTCATCAGCTAGCCCCGAGTCCTCCCCTCACGCACGGATTTCGATCCCTGACGGCTGTGATTCACGCTACGAGGCCGCCGCGCTCGCTCGCCCGCCGCCGTACCGCCGTCTCGGCGGATCAGATGTTGCCTGAAATGACGACGGGTACTCTGCTGCAGAGCGGCATCTTGCGAGCACCTGCGGCCGACGACTTGGGCATTCTAGTGGTGGGCTCCGGGCGCGGCAATCTCGCTACCGCCCGCTTAACGAAACAGGTGGAACGACTGTCATCTTCTCATGAAGGTTGAACGACCACCGTTGCCCGACAGAAAAGGCCCGACTCGGAGATGTTGCCATACATGGTCATCAATAAATACCGCGTACTGATCCCCATATGCACCGTGTTCGCCATGGCGCTTCTGCTGGCAAGCAGGCCGGCGGGAATCCGCTGGGTCCGCGTGACCGAGGCGGAGGATGACAACGGCGCTTCAACGCCAAACGGTAGGGCCGTACAGCCTCTACAGCGGCCCCCCTACGACGCGGTAGCGGCTGAGCGGGTGGTCACGCCGGCGGTGGCGGAGCCCGATGAGGACGCGCTCTCGATCATCATGGCTGAGATACAAATGCCGCGATCGCAACGCCTAGAGTATATCGAAGACCTCGCGGGGCCGGACTTGGCCGACCGCCTTGCCCCCTATCGCCAGGCGAT
>JBDHAS010000022.1:0-58733 GCA_039588015.1 Gemmatimonadota bacterium
ACGAAGCGATCGCCTTCCTCGAACTCGATCGTGTTCTCGACGCTGCGTTCGCGGTCATACTCGGGATCTGTGCTCGGAGGTCGGCCATCCCGATACCGGATCCACAGCCCCACAAGCGCCGCAACGGCGGCTGCGTCCACATCGGGCGGTCCTGCCGTCACGGTCGCGGCCATGGCCTCGACGGTCTTCTGGATATCGGGGAAGTCATTCGGAGTAGCGACACCCAAGATGACTATTCCCGTGCGGTGCGGCGTGAACAAACCCGCGACCCGTGTCGAGACCTGTCCGCCGTGCTGGCTCCTAGCCGTGAAACTGGCAAGCGTCGCCGGCAGTCCCGCCAGCGTGGTGTCTATCGGGCCCTCGGTCGGAGTCTTGCTCATGTTGGCCAAGCGGGAAAACGACCTCATACTCGAAAGGGCATCCTCGACGCTCTCGTACAGCCCCGGCGCCACGAAGATGGCGCCCCTTTGGGTATTCGAGGCTAGAACGCGGACACGCCCCACCGCCTGCCGCACGTACCAGCCGGGCGGCACCGTGTACGCCAAGTTCCAACCCGGGAAGGCGTCAACGTCTTGGGCAGCAGCGTGACTCGGAAGACCCAGGACGATGGCCTGAACGACGGCGGCCGGAAAGATCAAACGGTATAGTCTCATTGCTCAATCATGCATCGCACCAAATCGGAGGGCAAGGCGCTTTCGTCAGACGACGGGGCTTGCCGCCGACTGGACGCGCAGGCATTCTATCCCCCGGTTCTTCCACGCCAGACCGAGAGCCTTGCAGCGCCTAGCTGTGCGGGCACTCCGCTCGACATCGAGTTCGGCCTCGTCTTGACGGCTGCGAGATATTGCGAGCGAGCGAACAGGGAGAGGAGATCAGCAACATGTCCGAGCAAGAAGTCGTCCTCGTAGAGAAGTCAGATCACATAGCGACCATCACGATCAACCGTCCCGACAAGTTGAATGCACTGGACGCTCAGGTGATCGTCACGCTCGCGATGGCGTTGGAGCAGCTGCGGCAAGATCCCGACGTGCGCGTCGCCTTGCTTACTGGTGCGGGCGAAAAGGCGTTCATCGCCGGCGCCGACATCTCCGAGTTCAAGGGCTCGCCCGCCGTTGAGCAGTACCGGATCATGCAGACCGGCGACATCTACTCCGCTGTGGAGCGGTTCCCCAAGCCGACCATCGCCATGATCAACGGTTTTTGTCTGGGCGGAGGCTGCGAGGTCGCCATGGCCTGCGACATCCGCATCGCGGGTGACAAAGCGAAGCTCGGACAGCCGGAGACGAACCTCGGAATCATCCCGGCCGGTGGCGCTACCCAGCGCTTGCCGCGGTTGGTGGGCCAGGGCCACGCCATGCGCCTGATCTACACGGGCGACATCATCGATGCTGCGGAGGCGGAGAGGATCGGTCTGGTCGATATGGTCGTCCCCCAGGACGAGCTCAAGGACCACGCCATGAAGCTGGCCGGCAAGATCGCGCAGAAGAGCCCCGCGTCGCTGCAGGCCGCCAAAGAGACGGTCCGCGCCGCCTGGCAGATGCCGCTCGATGCCGGGCTGCGCTTCGAGAAGTCCTGGTTCGGCCTAGTGTTCTCGACCGAAGACAAGGAAGAAGGCGTGACGGCGTTTCTGGAGAAGCGGAAACCGGAGTTCAAAGGGAAGTAGAGCGGGCTTCGAATAATGAATATCGAACACCGAGTGTCGAATCTCCAAAGGTATGATGCGCGGTAAGAGTTCACTTCTTCATTCTCTGTTCGATATTCGACATTCTACATTCAAAAGGTGACGAAGTCATGAAAGCTCGGCTAGTTCCATCTTTGGGAATCGCCTACTTCTTGGCCATGGTCTTCTTCCTGACCTACCCGGGCTACGTGCCGTTCGACCGCATCCGGCCTTTCGTGCTCGGGATGCCCTTCTCGCTGTTCTGGCAGGTCCTTTGGATCAGCGGCGCCGTTCTGGTTCTCGCGGGTGTGTTCTTCTGGGAGCAGAACCGCCAGGACAGCTCGGCGCAGCCGGGCAACGGCAGCGGACGGTCCACAGATCAGCCAAACACCTGACCGGGTCGGTACCGATGGAACGCTGGGTCATCGTCACACTCGTTACCGCCGGCTATCTAGCTCTGTCATTGATGATCGGCTGGCTGTCCGGTCGCCGCGCCAGCGATACCGTCACCGGTTACGTGGCCGGGGACCGCGGCTTCGGCCTGCTGGTCATGTACTTCATCATGGGCGCGATGATATTCAGTGCCTTCGCGTTCCTTGGCACGCCGGGCTGGGCCTATAGCAGAGGTGGCGCGGCATTCTATGTCTTCTCCTACGGGGTCCTCGGATTCGCTCCCTGGTACGTCCTCGGACCGCGCGTGGCACGCGTCGGCCGCGCCTTCGGCCATGTCACCCAGGCCGAGCTCCTATCGCACCGGTTTCAGAGCACGCCGCTGTCGGTCCTGATCGCCATCGTGTCGATCGTCGCCTTCATTCCCTACATCGCGCTGCAGATGAAAGGCGCCGGCATCGTCTTCAACGCTGTGACCGACGGGCACGTCCCGATCTGGGTGGGAGCGGCGGCCGCCTACGTCGTCGTCATGCTCTACGTACTGAAGAGCGGCGTGATGGGCGTGGGGTGGACGAACACCTTTCAGGGCATCTTCATGCTGGTCATCGCCTGGGTGCTCGGCCTCTGGCTGCCAAACCATCTGTACGGCGGCATCGGACCGATGTTCGAGCGGATCGCCGACATGCGGCCGGAATTGCTCACCGTCCCAGGCCTGAACGAGAGCGGCGAGCCCTGGAACTGGGGCGCCTACTCATCCGCAGTTCTAGTGAGCGCGATAGGATTCACGATGTGGCCCCACCTGTTCATGAAGGGGTTCGCTGCGAAGGACGATCGCACGCTCAAACTGACAACGGTTCTCTACCCGACCTTTCAGCTGTTCCTGCTGCCGCTCTATTTCATAGCTTTCGCCGGCGTTCTCTTCGCAGTCAAGCCGCCGTCGGCGGACTTCATTCTGCCGCACATGATCCTCAGCACCGAGGTCACGCCGGTCGTCGTCGGGCTTTTCTGCGCCGGCGCACTAGCAGCCAGCATGTCCACAGGCGACGCGATGCTGCACGCATCGGCGTCGATCTACGTGCAGGACATGCATCGGAAGGTATTCGACAAGAAACTCAGCGATCACGGCCGCAGGCGGCTGATTCGTATCGTCGCGGTCATCGTCGGTGTCATCGCCTACTACATCGCCATCAACACCGAGATGTCGCTGGTGGCCCTATTGCTCGCCGCCTACGGCGCCGTCGTACAGTTCGCCCCCATCACGGCAGCTGCCTTCTTCTGGAAGCGCGCTACGCCGGCCGGCGCCGTTGCGGGCCTCGTGGCGGGCGCGGCGGTGACGCTCCTGCTTCGCCAGTTCCCTGACCTACGGCCATTCGGGATACACGAAGGGATCTGTGGGCTGGTCGTGAACTGCGCCCTACTGATCGCGGTCAGCCTGGCGACACAACCGATGCCGAAGCAGCACGTCGAATCATTCGTGGATGCGAGCCACAGGCGGGCCTAACGCCGCCGGTTGTGGCTGGTGCAACGATTGTAGTCGACATCTTCGATATTCGATACTCGACAGTCGATGATCGAATTGCGAGTTCTTCTCAATCATCGACCGCCAATGCTCGAGGCTCGACAATCCGATACTCAGCCCGACAATCGACCAATCGAGCATCGATCATACGACATCGAGCATCGAGAAGACAATGAGAATCGGCCGTCGAATATCCAATATCGAATATCCGATACCACTCGCGCCTTGCTTGTCATACCTAACCCGCACGACCACTAGGTCTGAAGCGTCGGCCGCCTGAGGTGAAAGTCCGTCGCCTCCTGGTATGCCCTCGCCACGGCCAGCGTCTCGGCCTCGCCGAACAGCTTGCCCATGAAGCTGATACTCGTCGGCGTGCCGTCTTCGCGGAAACCGTTGGGCAACACGACGCACGGATGACCCGTGAGGTTCGTCAACAGCAGGTTGCTACCACCGAACGACGGAGCCACATACACATCGATCTCCGATATGATCTCGGCCATCGCCTCCATGGCCAGCGTGCGCACCCGGTTCGCCTTGATGTACTCGACGGCGGGTATTAGCCGTGACTGGCGGAAGACGTTCGGCCACGCGTTGCGGATCTGGCGAACAAGAACATCGTCCTGGTTGGTGCGCGTAAGCTCGTCGAACGCTGCCGCCGCCTCGGCGTTCAGTATGAACGACATGGCTCCGATCGGCAGATCGGGCAGCTCGATCGGCGTTAGATCGAGGCCCATAGCGCGCAGCGACTCGAGCGTCGCCTCATCGAGCCGCTTCCATTCCTCCTGCTCTTCGCGTTCGCTCTCGAACGCGCTCTTCACATAGCCGACGCGGAGGCCGCGAACATCCAGCTCCGCGTCCCAGTTGAAGGGGGCATCCACGACCGAAAGATCACGCCCGTCCGGGCCGTGAATCGCTTCAAAGACAAGAGCGCAGTCCTCTACGCCTCGACAAATGGGTCCGATCTTGTCCATGCTCCACGACAGCGCCATCGCTCCGTGCCGGCTGACGCGGCCGAACGTCGGCCGCAGGCCGGTCGTTCCGCAGCGAGTGCTGGGCGAGACGATCGAGCCCCAGGTTTCGGTACCGATCGCGAAGCCCACCAATCCCGCTGCCGTCGCCGACGCGGAACCGGCTGACGATCCGCTCGATCCCTGTTCGTAGTCCCATGGATTGCGCGTTCTTCCGCCGTACCAGACGTCGCCCCAGGCCAGGGCACCCAGAGTCAACTTGGCGACGAGGACGGCCCCGGCCTCCTCTAGCCGCTTCACCACCGTCGCGCTCTCGTCGATGACCTGCTCCTTGTACGGCATCGCTCCCCACGTGGTTTTGTAGCCGGGAACGGCGAGCAGGTCCTTCGCGCCCCATGGGACGCCGTGCAACGGGCCCTTGTAGCGGCCGGCGGCGATCTCCGCATCGGCGCGCCGCGCTTGCTCCAGCGCCAGGTCCTCTGTCAGCGTGATCACGCACTCCAACTTCGGCCCGTACTTCTTCAGCCTGCCCAAATACATCCGGGTCAAGTCCTCGGAAGTGACCAGCCGGGCCTCGACGAGCGCGGCGAGGTATGTGACGGGTCGGAACGCGAGCTCCTCGAGGTCGGAAGGAGCTCCGTCCACTCTAACCTCGCTGCGGCGCGACGGGCGAGGCGGAACGTTGACGGAGGCACCTACCGTAAGCGGGTTGAAATAGAGCGCCGGGGCCACGCTGTTCGGCAGCTCGACCTCACGCAACCTCTCGTAGCTCTCGAGATTGCTGTTCAGCCCGCGCAGCATTAGGTCGCGCTCTTCATCGGTGAACTCGAGGCCAGCAACCTGCTCGGCGTCTTCGAGCATCTCTTTCGTGATCCTTGGCTCCTCCTCATCCTGCAGACGAGCCCATAGGACGCCGGGCAGCAACGTCGACGACAGCCCGAGACCCGAGAAGTAGGCTAGAAAAGTGCGGCGGGTCAGTTGTGTGTCGGCGCCCATAGAATTAACCCCTCTGCTTTGTTTGCGGGCTTTGATTTTCGAATATCCAACATCGAACATCCAATATCCAAGAACTCTGTTAAACCACGCACTTCAGTATTCGACATTCCTTGATCGATAGAAATTCGAGGGCGTTGCTCGCGCAACGTCACTAGAACACATCCAGATCTCGACCGTACACCACTTTGCCATCCCACACGGAGGCGATCTCTGCCAGAAGTTCTTCCGGCGTCGAGCCCCAGAGAAGTTGATGGTATAGGATGAGCGTGCTCGGCTGCGCGCGCGCCGCGATCGCGCCCAGCTCCAGCGACGAGGTGTGGAAGCTCGAGTGATACGTTTGCCACACGGGCTCGCGGCGCTCGAAGCCGGCCTGCGAGTACACCTCGTGGATCAGGAAATCACAGCGCCGGCAGTACTCGACCACGCTTTCGCTCGGTCCCGTGTCACCGGAGATAACGATCGTGCGGTCCGGCGTCTCGAAGCGGAAGCCAAACGCCTGCTCCCAGGACCCGTGCCGGACCGGGAACGCGGTCACGCGCACCCTCTCGTCCTCGTGGATGAGGCCGGGCTCGATTTCGTGGACGTTGATTTTGTATCCCTCGGTATTAGCCGGCTCGAGGCCATCGATCCTGATGCGGATGTCCTCATCGTAGGCCGCGAGAAGGTGATCGGTCATCGCCTGCAGTCCCGCCGGCCCGAACACCTCGGCGGGCACGTCGCGCTCCAGTACCCACGGCGTGAAGATGAAATCGGCGTAACCCAGCGTGTGATCGGTGTGCAGGTGCGTGACGAACGCGTACGTGAGCTTGGATACCGCCAGTCCCTCTACGCCATCTCGATAAGCCGCGGCCGCGCGACGCACCACCCCGGGACCCAGGTCGATGAGATACGGCGTGTCGTCCACGACTATGGCGACCGCAGGGCCTGAACGATCGGGATCCGCGTTGGGGGTCCCGGTCCCCAACAGCACGATCTGCGTTCGCTGACCTCCGGTGATCGCCGCCGCGCCGCCGTCGCCCTCAACCTCGCCACGGTCCGCGGCAGCGCCCGCACTTTCAACCACGCCACCGCCCGCGCCCGCGCCCGGGCCCTCGCCCGCGGGAGAGGCAGTAGAGCCAAGCACGCCCAACCACACCAGTAACCCGATAACGGCACGTTTACGCATTGGAACCCTCGTCATGAAGCAACGGGCTGGGAGACGGGCGCATACTACCGCACCCACCGGTCGCTTGCAACGCGGCCACCATATTTTCAGATCATCACCCGCCACACAGAAGGACTCAAGCGGCCTAACAACGGCTCGGCTTGTCGGACCGGAGCCCGGACCCTAGCTTGGCAAGCCTCACATTCACCTTCTAGCAACCCCAACCGAGGAGATCGGCCGTGGCGATCAAGGACGCTCTTTTGCCCGAGCTCGAGCAGGAGGCCGCGGCAACGCGCCGTATGCTCGAGCGCTTACCAGAAGACAAGCTGGACTGGAAGCCAGCTGAGAAGTCGATGACCCTCAGTCGGCTGGCGACGCATCTGGCGGAACTACCCACGTGGGGCCACCAGGCCCTGATCACGGAAGAGCTCGACATCAACCCACCGGGCGGCGAGCCGTACGTGGGTGAGCAGCTGAAGTCCGTCTCGGAGATCCTGGAGAAGTTCGAGGCCAACGTGGAGAAGTTCCGCGATGCCCTCGCATCGACGGACGACGAGGCGATCATGCAGCCGTGGACGCTCAAAGCGGCCGGGCAGGACATCTTCACTCTTCCCAGGGTGGGCGTCATACGGGGCATGGTGATGAATCACCAGATTCACCACCGCGGCCAGCTTTCCGTCTACCTGCGGCTGCTCGACGTGCCGCTGCCGGGCACCTACGGGCCGTCAGCCGATGATACGATGGGAATGCGTTAGTAATGAGCTATGAGAAAGCGGCAGCCGGTGGTTGCGGTGAGGCAGGCTCTGAATAACGAATACAGAATATCGAATGTCGAAATTTCCAAGAACAGTTCTTCGTTATTGGCTAATCGATATTCGGCCTTCGATATTCAAAGCTGGCAGATTCAAAGCGGCTAACCGGTCAGTATTTTGGGTCTAATACTAGGTTCCCGGCTCTACCGATACCACCCGACGCCCGCGCATGGTACCGAACGTCACGAAGCCGTCGGAAAGCGCGAACAGCGTGTCGTCACCGCCGCGGCCCACGTTGTGGCCCGGGTGGAACTTCGTACCGCGCTGTCGCATGATGATGTTGCCGGCCCGCACGAACTGCCCCCCGAACCGTTTCACGCCTAGGTACTTGGGGTTGCTGTCGCGTCCGTTACGCGTCGATCCGCCTGCCTTTTTATGTGCCATAGCGACCGTCCTCGCTAGGATTTCTTCTTCGACTTCGTGTCCTTGGCCTTAGCCTTGGCTTTGGTCGTCGTCTTCTTCGCGGCTTCCGCCTTGGGCTTGGCCGCGGCCTTCTTCTCCGTCGCCTTCTTCGCTGCCGGCTTCTTCGCCGCAGCCTTCTTGGGGGCGGCCTTCTTGGCTGCCGGCTTCTCGGCGGCGGGTTCCGCGGCCGCTTCGGCCTTGGGAGCCTTCTTCACCTTGGCCTTGGCCGGCTTCGCCTTCTTCTCAGCCTCCAGGCTGACCTTGAGAGTCCCGCCCAGATCGATCTCGCTGACCCGAACCTCGGTGTAGTTCTGCCTGTGCCCGGACTTGCGGCGGTAGTTCTTGCGGCGCTTGAACTTGAAAACGATCACCTTATCCGCACGCCCGTGTTTCAGAACCTCCGCGCGCACCGCAGCGCCCTCCACGGTGGGCCGGCCCACGAGCACCTCGTCCTCAGCTGCTCCCAGCAGCACCTCGTCGAACGTGACCGTGTCTCCCAACTCGGCGTTCAAGGAGGGTATTCTGAGTATGGCCCCGAGCTCAGCGCGGTACTGGAAGCCCGCTGCCTTGAAGATTGCGTAAGTCACTGCCGTACGCGTCCTGTGTTTATGAAGACAATGCCAATTATCGCGATTCTCGTTTGCGTGACAGCCTTATAGCCTATCCACCGGGCCGGCTTGTGTCAACGGCGCTCCCAGCCCGCGGACCCCTCAGGCGACCGCGTACCGGTTGGTCACATCGACGTCCGCCGGTCCGGCCAGAATCCGGAACTCGTCCGCCCGCAGCAACGGGTCGTCGCGTATCTCGATGTCCACCTTGAACTCGGACTCGAGCCGGCGCAGCAGGTTCGGTTCCTCTTCCAGGATGTGCAGTGCGACTTCGGAATGGAGCCGGATGACCAGCCGCTTCTCCTCCCTGGAGGTGGATATACGTTGAACGGCGCGCTCTATCCGGCGAACCACGGTGGTCGGGGTGACGATACGACCCGCGCCCTCACAATACGGACACGGCCGGGTGACGGTATGGTAGACGCTCGGTCGCACGCGCTGGCGGGTCATCTCCACGAGCCCGAGATCCGAGATCTGGAACGCCTTGGTGCGGGCTCGATCGCGACCGAGGTGCGTCCGCAGCTCCTGCATCACCTTGTCGCGGTTCGCCTTGTCCTCCATGTCGATGAAGTCGACGACGATGATGCCGCCGATGTCACGCAGCCGCAGCTGCCGCGCGATCTCGCCCGCCGCGTCCAAGTTCGTCCGTAGGATGGTCTTCTCGGGGTCCTTCTTACCCGTGTAGCGGCCCGTGTTGACATCGATCGCGATCAGGCCTTCGGTCGGTTCGATGACGACGTGGCCGCCGGACGGAAGCTCCACCCTCTTGTCGAAGGAGCGCCGAATCTCCTCCTCGATCTCGTACTTGTCGAACAGGGACGCCGTACCCTCGTACAGGTTCACGCGCTGCATCAGGTCAGGGTCCACCGCCTCGAGGTAGTCCCGGACCTCGTTGTAGATCTCGTGCGAGTCCACGATCAGCGAGTCCACCTTTTCGCTGAACAGATCGCGGATGATGCCCGCGGCGAGGTGCGCTTCTTCGTGAACGATCGCGGGGGCCTGCTGCTGTGCCACCCTGGCCTCGATCTTCTTCCACGTCTTCATCAGCCCCTTGAGCTCGCGCTCCAAGGGTTTCCGCTTGGCGTCCTCGCCCACAGTGCGGACGATCACCCCGCCGTCGCCCGGCTTCAGGATGTTTCGCATCAGCCGACGCAGGCGCGACCGCTCCTCGCGATCCTCGATTTTGCGCGAGACACCGATGTGCTCGCTGCGGGGCATGAACACGAGATTCCGGCCCGGCAGCGAGACCTGCGCTGTGACACGGGGACCCTTGGTACCGATCGGTTCCTTCGTCACCTGGACGAGAATCTCCTCGCCCTTCTTGATCAGGGTCTGGATCGGCGGGTAACGCTTGACGCCCTTCTCCTCTTCCGAGGCCTCGGGGTCTTCGTCGGCGATGTCGGAGACGTGGAGGAACGCGGCCTTATCGGTACCGATGTTGACGAATGCAGCCTGGATGCCGGGCAGTACGCCCTCGACTCGACCCAGATAGATGTCGCCCACCATCCGCTGCGCGTCCGCGCGGTCGAGCATCAACTCGACCAGGACGTTGTCCTCCAGTATCGCGACCCGCGTCTCGTGCGGAGCCGCATTGATGAGTATCTGCCTTTTCATGTGCTTTCCTGATCACTCCTCTTACCATAGGGCGACATCCTTCCCTGTTTGTTCAGCTCCAAGGAGGTGTCGCGCAATCACAGTCCTCTGGATCTCGGAGGTTCCCTCTCCGATCTCCCCTATCTTGGCGTCTCTCATGAGCCGTTCCACGGGATATTCGGTCGTGTAACCGTAGGCTCCGTGGAACTGCACAGCCTTGATCGTTGCCCAAGTCGCAAGCTCCGAGCAGTAGAGCTTGGCCATCGCCGCCTCTTTGGTGTGCGGTTGGCCCGTCTGCCGGAGCATCGCGGCGTGATACGTCAGGTGCTTGCCCGCTTCGATGCGGGTCCACCAATCAGCCAAATCGAATCGCACGCCTTGGAAGTCACAGATCCGCGTGTTGAACTGCTTACGCCCCTCCGTGAATTTCAGCGTGTACTCCAGAGCGCCCTCCGCGATGCCGAGGAGGTGCGCCGCCATGCTGACGCGCCCGCCATCGAGCGTCTGCATGAAGTTCTTGAATCCCTGTCCGCGGCCGCCCAGCATATTTTCGTTGGGGACGATCGCGTCTTCGAATATCAGTTCCGTCGTGTCCGAGGCTCGCCAACCCAGCTTGTCTTCCTTTTTGCCTTCCTTGAAGCCTGATACATAGTCCAGGTCTTCGGCGTGCCCGACACCGACTGCTTTCGCCTCTTCCAGGTCACGGGTCGGCTTGGTCAGGATGAAAGAGGTGATCTCTTTCTTCCCGTTCTTCTCGCCCGTCACCGCCGTAACCGCGAATATCTCTCCTACACCACCGTTGGTGATGAAGATCTTGGTCCCGTTCAGAACCCAGTGGTCACCCTTCTGTTGCGCGCGGGTCTGGGTTCCTCCGGCGTCCGAACCAGCTTCCGGTTCCGTCAGGCCAAACGCGCCCAATACCTCCCCGGTGGCTAGCTTGCTCAGGTACTTGAGCTTCTGCTCTTCGCTACCGAAATGGTAGATCGGGCTCGCCGCCAGCGTGATGTTCGCTCCCACTGTGATCGAGTGCGACGGGCAGACCTTTGCCAACTCCTCGCTCACGATCGACGACGCCAGCGTATCCATCCCGACGCCGCCGTACTCCTCAGGCCAGGGAATGCCGAAGAGGCCGAGTTCCGCCATCTTCGCAACGTTCTCCCACGGAAAACGCGCATCACGGTCCAGTTCGCCGGCGATCGGCTCGATTTCGTTTACGGCGAATTCCCGGACCATCTCCCGGAGCATTCGGTGCTCGTCGGTCAGATACCGATCGTCAACGGTGCTCGTCAGCTCGATCATGTCCCTGTATATGTAAGCGTTCGGCCCCCGTGCTCGAGGGCGAAACGGCTAATCGCGAGCTGCCAACTCAACTTATAAGTATGTTCAAGAGTTGAGATTACCGCTAGGGGCGTACGCGCGTGAGGATTGTATATCGTTGACATACGGGCAAGTAGAGCCCCATTGTGAAGAAATCACATTAAGGAGGCGTGGATAGCGATGAGCCCTGATATCACGGTGCTAGACTGCCCCAGCTGCTCCAGCAAGATCGAGTTGCGGGACATTCGGATCGACTCCGTCAGATGCCCGGGGTGCGGAGCAGAATGGCGAGTGAACGTGCTGGATACCCCGGGAGGCCGCTTCGAGATCGACCTGTCGCCGAGACCGACCTGAGCCGCAGAACGCAGAGAGCTCGGTCAACAAGCCCGGATTCGCGTAGAGCTGCGAGCGGTAACGTAAGCACGCCGATGACTAGTAGCCGTCTCACCAAGCCCGGGAAACCGTCGGACTGGCCTAAGCCGTAATGAAGGCTTAGACTGCAACCCTCTACACTGCAGACGTGCGGTCCAACCATCACGCGAAGGAGGTGCTTCCATGTCCGACTATCCACGTGGCCGATTCTGCTGGCACGACTTGATGACGTCGGACCCGGCCGCCGCCGAAGGCTTCTACAAGGAGATCGTCGGCTGGGGAACCGATATTTGGGAGGGCGGTGAAACGCCGTACACTATGTTTACGAACGCGGGAACGGCGCTGGGCGGCGTCATGCTGCTGCCCGAGGAGGCGAAGGCCCAGGGGGCTCCGCCCAACTGGATGGCCTATGTCGCCGTTCCGGACACTAACGAGACCGTTGCCAAAGCGAAGGAGCTGGGCGGGATGGCGTATGTGGAGCCTACCGATATCCCGAACGTCGGGTCCTTCGCCGTCCTGGGCGACCCTCAGGGCGCGGTGTTTGCCGTCTTCACGTCAAAAGAGGAGGCGCCGGACCTCGACAAACCGCCGGCCTCGGGCGAGTTCTCATGGCACGAGCTGGCCACGACAGATCACGAGTCCGCGTTCGACTTCTACGCCGACCTGTTCGGCTGGCAGAAGACCGAGGCGATGGACATGGGCGAAGCAGGCATGTATCAGATGTACGGCTGCGGCGCTTTCCCGCTGGGCGGCATGTACAACAAGCCCGCCGAGATGCCGGCACCGCCGCACTGGCTTCACTACATAAAAGTCGAGGATGTCCACGCGACCGTCGACAAAGTCAAGGAGCTGGGCGGCCAAGTCCTAAACGGACCGATGGAAGTGCCCGGCGGCGACTGGATCGCCCAGTGCATGGATCCTCAGGGCGCCGCCTTCGCGGTGCACTCGTCGGCAAGCGACAACTGAGCGATAGCAAAGCGGCGTCAAGACGGCGCCGCGCCAACTCCTCTCTGCAGGGCAAGGGTGCCTGTTCCGGTCCAGGCCGGGCAGGCGCTCTTCGCTCTGTCGCCCGTAGTACACCCAACGCCTCAGCGCGTGTGAGCCTTCAAACCCTCAAGCCGCCGGCGGCATCCTTTCTATGTGAAGCCCGAGTATCGGGTAACGAAACCGGATGCATGGAGAGAACCGATCGCGATCGCGACAGCCGAGGAATCCACGGCCCGACGAGGTCCGCCCGTTGCCGGCCCCCGACGCAGCGACGTGGAGCGGTGCATGCATGAGCTGATCCGCCGAGCCCAGTCCGGTGACCGGGACGCGTTCGAAAAGCTGTACCGCGTGCACGTCGGGAGCGTCTACGCGCTCTGCCTGCGGCTGTCCGGTGACCCGAGTCGGGCCGAAGAGCACACTCAGGATGCCTTCGTTCGCGCCTGGCGCAAGCTAGGCACGTTCCGAGGCGACTCGGCCTTCACGTCGTGGCTGCATCGGATCGCCGTGAACGTCGTCTTCATGGCGCAGCGCTCGGAGCGGCGGCGGCGTGCCCGGGTGTTCGAGGTAGAAGACCCGGCATCGCTGGCGACGGCGGCGCGGGAAGAGCGGCCTGGCGCGCATCTCGACCTCGAGCGCGCCATCGCCGCGCTGCCCGCGGGCGCCCGGACCGTCTTCATCCTGCACGAAGTCGAGGGATATCGGCACCAAGAGATCTCCGAGATCACCGGCCTCGCCGTGGGAACGTTGAAGGCGCAACTGCATCGCGCGCGTCGTTTGCTCAGGGAGGCGCTTGATCGATGAACCACCAGGACTTCAAATCGAAACTCGACGACTACGTCGACGGGGAACTTACTGACGCCGTCCGCGAGGTCGTCGAGTCGCACCTCCAGACGTGCGCCGAGTGTCGCCGTGAAGTGGAGGAGCTAGTCGAGCTGGGCCGCGACGCAGCCGAGCTTCCGCGAGCCATCGAGCCGCAGCGCGATCTCTGGCCGGAGATAGGAGAGCGCATAGCAAGGCCCGCACTAGTCGACCGTTCGCTGTGGCCGCTGCGTTATCCGCTCGCCGCGGCGGCGGTCTTGCTCATCGCGGTATCGTCGGCGACCACCGCAATCGTCGTGTACCGCCTGGGAGCAGGCAGGACGTCGGGCGGTGGGCCTCCGTCCTCGACATCGGCGGACTGGCTGGTCGCAGAACTCCCCTACACGCAGGCAGCCGAGGAGCTGAGGGCGACGCTCGAAGAGAACCGCCAACGTCTCGCACCCGAAACGATCGCTCGAATCGAAGCCAACCTCGAAGTCATCGATCAAGCGATCGGCGAGACACGGGAGGCGCTTCAGGCCGATCCCGCCGATGCCAACCTGCGGCGGATGCTATGGAGCGCCCACCAAGCGAAGATCGATGTTCTGCAGGGCGTGAACCGCCTGATAGCGAGTACGTAGCTATGACGAGAATGAAGAGAATCGGCGCAATCGTTGCCTTCACGAGCGTGCTCACAGTCGCGGCTGGTCCGGCGAGTGCGTACGCCCAGAACATGGTCAACACAGGGCGCGCGGCCGCGAAGAACGGAACGGTGAAGATCACCAACTACGCGGGAGCTGTTCGAGTCGAAGGTTGGGACCGCGATTCCGTTGCCGTGACCGGCACTCTCGCGCCTAGCGTGGAACGTGTGGATCTCACCGGCGATGCCCGCTCGACCCGAATCCGGGTGGTGATCCGGCGCGAGCAGCGACAAGAGACGGCGCCGAGCGGATCGGATCTGGTCGTACGGGTCCCGGCGTCCAGCCATTTGGCGGTGCGCACCGCCGGAGGCTCGATCGAGGTTCACGAGGTACACGGAGCGGTCGATCTCGAGACGGTGGACGGAGGCGTAATCGTAGCCGGAAGCGGACTCCGCTCCATCCACGCCTTCGCCGGCGGCGACGTCATTATCGAGGCGGCCACCAAGATCCTGCGGGCACGATCGTTCGGCGGTTCCGTCACGGTGCAACACGCGATGGGCTACGTGGATGTGTCTACGGTCGCGGGTCGGATCGATTTGAACGGTCGGAACGTGTGGGAAGGACGCGCCTCGTCCGTATCGGGTGACATCCGATTCAACGGAGACTTCGATGCCAACGGCTCGTTCTCCTTCGAGAGCAACAGCGGTGACATCGAGCTCGACCTGCCGCGAAGCGCGAATGCAGACTTCGAGGTGGTGACATACGGCGGCCGGCTCGAGAACGACCTTGCGCTCGAGGCGGAGCCCGAGGAACACATCGCGGGCCGGCGCCGGGAGGTAATGTTCGCTATCGGTGACGCCGGTTCGCGCATCAAGATCCAGACGTACAAGGGGAACGTCAGGCTGCGCCAGAGACCTTGAGTCGCTGGCGAATCGCCATTCAAACCCGAACGCGCCGAGCGGCATCCTACCGTGGACTAGCTGAAATCGTTGCTACTCCAACTGGAGGATGCCATGTCTCGTGCGAACGCCTTAAAGCTGGCCGTTATCGGCTTCGCCACCCTGCCTCTGCTCGCCCTTACCGGTTCCCCGCCCGCGACTGTGGGTCCACCGTGGTTATCGGTGGAGGTCCCCGCGAATCCGATGGACCAGGCGATGCGCGGTGCCGCGATGGTGGTCCGCGCCTTCCATCACGATCGCCCGGCCGGCATCACCGTCGCTGGCACCGCGGAGGGGCTGGTGAACGGCGAGCGAAAGACGGTGGTGTTGCAGTTCAAGCAGACCGCGCACGCCGGCGTCTATGCCCTCACCCAGCAGTGGCCCTCGGAAGGGACCTGGCTGCTCAACATCACGGCGCAGGGCCACGCCGGCACCAGCCTGATCATCGAGCTGGGGCGGGACGGCGGAGTGACTGCCGGTAGGTTCCACGACTGGTCCGTCCCATCGGTCGCGATCCACACGACCCGGGTGGTCCAGGGAAGCCTGGAGGCTGGGACGGTCGACGCCTACCTGAAGGAACTGGCCAGGGCGGTGGACTGAGACGCCTGCACAATCGACCGCTGTGGGGGGAAGAGGGGGCGTCGGGTTCCCTCTTCGCTCCCGCGATTGCTCACGGCGCCGTTCCCGCGCAGCCATAGCGCGAAGCCGAAAGCTCACAGAGGTAGAGCGCCTTCTAGGGCGCATGTCCAGGGCAGCCTGAAACGCCCCGCCAGGGGCGTGCGTAAAGAGGGTCTGGGACATCTACCTGAAGGCCCTACCACAGCGGACGAGACAATATGGAAAAGCTGCTTCAGGACCTGAAGTTCGGCGCCAAGCTTCTCTGGAAGGAGAAGGCGCTCAGTCTTACGGTGCTGCTCACGCTAGCTGTCTGCGTGGGCGCGAACACGACCATCTTCAGCGTGGTCAACACGGTGCTGCTCGATCCGCTCCCCTTCCCCCAGCCGGAGCGCTTGGTCCGAGTCTTCAACAGCTATCCCAACGCCGGCGCGGAGCGCGCGTCGACCAGTGCGCCCGACTACTTCTATAGAAGAGAGCGGGTTCAGGCCTTCGCGGAAGTGGCTGTTTATCAGAACTGGGGGCACACGGTCGGCGAGCCGGGAAGCCCGGAGCAGGTGCTCAGTATGAGAGTGACTCCGTCCTTCTTCCCGATGCTGGGGGTCCGACCGCTGCTGGGTCGAAATTTCGCCGAGGAGGAGATGGACATCGGGAACGAGCAGGTGGCGATCCTAGACTACGGTTTCTGGCGCGAGCGCTACGGTGGCAACCCAAACGTCCTGGGCCAAAGCCTCCGTATCAACGGCGTGCCCTACACGATCGTCGGCGTGCTGCCTGCTGGCTTCGACTTCCTCGGTCAGCGCGACTCGCGCTTCTTCGTCCCGATCCCGTTCACGCCCGAACAGCGCACACCTGCGGCGCTGCACAGTAACAACTACGAGATGATCGCACGGCTGGCGCCGGGTGCCACCATCGACCAGGCCGTCGCTCAGATCGACGCGCTCGACCAGGAGCTGACCGAGCTCGTACCCGTGGCCAACTTCGCTCAGATGCTGGCGGACGCCGGCTACAACGTCAGGGTGCCGAACCTGCAAGACGATCTGCTGCGCGACGTGCGGCCGACCTTCATCATGCTGTGGGTGGGCGTCGCCTTCGTGTTGCTCATCGGCTGCCTCAACATCACCAACTTGATGCTGACCCGTTCCAACGTTCGGCTGCGAGAGCTGGCTACCCGCATAGCGGTCGGTGCCGACCGCAAGCGCCTGGGCCGTCAGCTACTGACCGAGGCGGTCCTGATCGCCGTGCTCGGTGGCCTTCTCGGCCTGGGCGCGGGCGCCGGTGGCCTGCGGCTGCTCGAAACGCTTGGCGTGGAGGACTTGCCGCGCGGGGCGCAGGTCGGAATCGATGGCACCGTCGTCGCCTTCACATTGGCCATCGCTGTCGGCGCCGGAATCCTCTTCGGTCTGATTCCGCTGATCCACATCTTCCGCTCCGATCTGAACTCCGTGTTCCGATCGGAAAGCCGCACCGGTTCGGCCAGCCGCAGTGCAGTCGTATTGCGCAGCGCGCTGGTGACCGGCCAGGTAGCGGTCGCCTTCATCCTGCTCATCGGTGCCGGGCTGATGTTCGCCAGCCTGCGCGCGGCATTGAGCGAAAGCCCCGGCTTCCAGCCCAGTTCGGTTCTGACCGGCTACGTGTCGCTACCCGACTCTCGTTATCCGGAACGCGCCGACCGCGTTCAATTCATCGACGAACTGCTACGCGAAGCCCGGGCGCTGCCCGGAGTCACCGCGGCCAGCGTGACGAGCCAAATCCCGTTCGGCGACAACAACAGCAACAGCGTCATCTTGCCGGAGGGTTATGTCCCTAGCGCCGGCGAGTCGTTGCTGTCCCCGTTCAGCAACGTCGTCGGCCCGCACTACTTCGAGACGATGCGGATCCCGCTCGTCGCCGGCCGCTTCTTCGCCGAGACGGATATCGGCGAGACGCTGAACGTCATCATCATCGACGAGTGGTTGGCGAACCGCTACTTCCCCGACGAGAGCCCGCTCGGGAGGCGAATGCTTTGGGGCACGGTGCCCGGCGCGGAAGGCGCCGAGGATGAAGAGAACCTGTACACGATCGTCGGCGTTGTCGGACAGATCAAGCACAACGACCTCACCGAGAGCGAGCATGTCGGCGCCTACTACTTCCCCTACAAGCAGCGCCCGTTCGGTTTCGTGACCCTGGCGGTCAGGACGGCGCAGGAGCCGACGACGATGACGAGCACGATCCGCCGGACGGTGGCCGGTATCGACCCCGATCTACCTTTCTTCAATCCCCAGACGATGGAGGAGCGCATCGCCGAATCGCTGGCGACACGCCGGACGCCCATGTTGCTGCTCGTGATCTTCGCCGGCGTGGCGCTGTTCCTAGCCGCCGTCGGTATCTACGGCGTGCTGGCCTACACGGTCACCCAGCGGACGCGAGAAATGGGGATTCGCATCGCGATCGGAAGCAGCCCGAACCGACTGTTCGGGCTGGTGGTCTCACAAGGCCTCCGGGTACTTGGCCTCGGACTCGTGCTCGGCGGCCTGGGCGCCGTACTCCTGGTTCGCCTCATTCAGGCTCTGCTGTACGGCGTCCGGCCCACCGACCCAGTCGTGCTGGTTGCCGTCGCCGCAATCTTGGCGACGGTCGGCGTCGCGGCCTGTCTGTTGCCCGCGCGGCGCGCGACGCGTATCGATCCGGTGGTGGCGTTAAGCAGCGAGTAGCCGTCTCTGCGCACATGGGTGGCTCTTGCGTCATCGCGGTGTATCACGCTATTCGAGGACTATCTCAAAAAAGCGGATGAACGCGCCCTGACGAGGAGCTGATGCAGCACGACGCTATTGCGGTCATCGACTTCGGCGGCCAGTACGCGCACCTGATCGCCACCAAAGTGCGGCGACTGGGAGTGTTGGCCGAGATCCGCCAGCCCGAGGACTCAATCGAGGCCTTCGCCCCGTACAAAGGCATCATCATCTCGGGCAGTCCCAGCCTATCGGCTCACGGCGAGGACTCGGAATACACGAAGGCGATCTACGACCTCGATATCCCGATCGTCGGCTTCTGCTTCGGCCATCAGGAGATCGCGAAACACTACGGCGGCGAAGTGATCCACGGCGGGCGCCAATGGGGACGCGCCGATCTCCACCTGGCGGGTCAGCACCCCTTGTTCGCCGGGCTGGGGCCGGTCGAGCCCGTCTGGATGAGCCACTTCGACAGCGTCGTCTCGGTGGGTCCCGAGTTCCGCGAGCTGGGCTGGAGCGTGACGACGGAAGGTGGACACGGTCATCGCTTCGCGGCGATCGGCTCCGATTCTCTGCGTCGCTACGGATTCCAATTCCACCCGGAGGTGGACGACACCGTTCACGGCGACAAGATGCTCGCGAACTTCGTGTTCGAGATCTGCGCCTGTCGAGCCACCTGGTCGATGGAAGCGTTCCTCGAGGATGAGATGGCGAAGCTGCGGGAGCAGGTCAATGACCGCTCCGTCTTTCTCCTCGCCTCGGGTGGTGTCGACTCGACCGTGGCGGCGACCCTGCTATTCCGCGCCCTCGGCCCGGAGCGCGTAGACCTGCTCCACATCGACAACGGGTTGATGCGCAAAGACGAGAGCGCGCAGGTGATCGAGTTCTTCCGCGGTCTCGGTCTGGGCTCGCACGTTCACTTCGCCGATGCGAGCGATCGCTTCCTCGCCGCCCTCGACGGACTCATCGAGCCGGAGGACAAGCGCCGCGCCATCGGGGACACCTTCATCGACGTGTTCCGCGATGAGGCCGAGCGTCTCGGCCTGCACGACCACCTTCTCGGGCAAGGCACGATCTATCCCGACACCATCGAGACCGGGGGCACCGCGCGCGCCGACACGATCAAGACGCACCACAACCGCGTGCCGGTGATCGAGGAGATGCTGGAGCAGGGCCGGGTCGTCGAGCCCCTGGCCGAGCTTTACAAGGTCGAGGTGCGCGAGCTGGGAGAGAAGATGGGGATCCCGCACAGGCTGGTCTGGCGGCATCCCTTCCCGGGCCCCGGCCTCGGGGTCCGCCTTCTTTGCGGTGACGGCGAAGGCGACATCGAGGGGCTCGAGGAGATCGCGCCGCTGGTCGCCGAGGTGGGGCGCCACTACAACCTCGACGCCGAGGTACTTCCCATCAAATCCGTCGGAGTGAAGGCCGACCTCCGCGCCTACGAGCACCCGGCACTCCTGAGCGGCGAGGCCCCATGGGAGACGTTGCTCGCCGCTGCATCGGTATTGACCGCCGAGGTCCCGGGCATCAACCGCTGCATCTGCAACCTGGGCGACGGGCCACCGGCCACGGTGGTGCCGCTCGCTGCCACGGTGACGCGCGAGCGTTTGGATCTGCTACGCGAGGCGGACTACCTGGTCATGGAAGGGCTACGACGCCACCGCCTGTACGATGCGATCTGGCAGTGCCCGACGGTGATGGTCCCCCTGGATCTCGCGGGTGACGGAGGCGAGCTCGTGGTGATCCGACCGGTGCGTTCCAAGCGGGCGATGACGGCAGCGCCGGTGGAATTCCCGGCCATGCTGCTCGACGAGCTGCGCTGCGACGTGCTGGGGCTGCGCGGCGTCTCCGGACTCGCGCTCGACCTCACCTCGAAGCCGCCAGGTACGATCGAGTGGGAGTGAAGTCAAGCGGAGCGCAGAGCCCCGTCGGGCGCTAGTCGTCCCCAACCAGAGTGCGAAGTCTCGCCAGAACCTCCTGCATCACGGACGCGGGCACATCACTGATGTACTCGTCCTTCCGCTCTATCCAGTCCAGGCTCTTGACCTGATCCGACAAGACGACACGTAGATGCCGATTCTCGGCCGGCGGTCGCTAGCGATCTCCCTTGCAGCGGTCGCAGGCGCTGCAGCGCCACGGGGTCGTCTCCTCGCCGAAGTAGGACAGCAGATACCGCCGCCGGCAGCCCCGTCGATACGCGTACGCTTCCATGCGCTTCAGCTTTCGCAACTCCAGCGACCGCAGTTCCTTCACCCGGTCCCAGTTCACGGGAATCGCCTCAGGGCGAAGGCGGCCATCCCGAGGGCGATAGCCGGAGCTCGGGCCGTGCTCGCGCCACCCGATGATCCCGTTCGCCTGCAGGTCTGCCAGGGCCAGGCGAGCTGCCCTGAAGTCGCCGCCGCAGCCCCGGGCCAGCTCCCGGGGCGAAAGGCGGAAGACTCGCCGCACGCCGTCGGCCGACGCCCGGGACAGGGCTTCCAGCACAGGGCCAAGACCCTCCGAATCCCCTGCTCCGCGCGCGCCGTTCATCAGCAACTCTCTGACATGCTCGGCGGACGCGATCCAGCGGACGACCAGCCCGCGCCGCGCCCCCACATCTTCGACGGCGCAGGAGTCGCTGAGGATGCGAAGGGCCGAGTAGACCTCGCGCTCGCTCTTGATGCCCGGCACCCTGTGCGCGAAACGAGCCGGCGTCACTGGCCCCCCGAACGACCGAACCGCATCGCCCAGCGCGCGATAGGTCGCCAGGACGACTTTGCGAGGCGGGTACGATGCGCGGATGAAGAACTCGTGTGTGAACCGGTCTCGATAGCTGTGCAGCAGGATGCAGTCGGCCGGGTCGCCGTCCCTGCCGGCGCGGCCCGCCTCCTGGTAGTACGCCTCGAGCGAACCCGGCATCTGGAAGTGGACGACGCGTCGAACGTTGTCTTTGTCGATTCCCATCCCGAACGCGTTCGTGGCCACGACCACCGGCACATCGCCGGATGTCCATGCCTCCTGTACCCACACGCGCTGCTCGCGCGTCAGTCCAGCATGGTAGGCGGCGGCGCCAACCCCCGCGCCTCTGAGCAACTCAGTCGCCGCCTCCACCATCTTCCTGGTTGACGCGTAGACGACGGCCGTCTTGTCCGAGCCGCTGAGTAACCGGATCAGCGCGCGGCTCTTGTGCGCGAGCTTCTCCTCGCGGCGAACGGACCAGTAGAGGTTCGGCCGGTCAAAGCCGCGCACGATGACGCGCGCGTGGCGTAGGCCCAACTCCTTGACGATGTCACGCCTGACTTCGGGCGTCGCCGTGGCGGTCAGAGCCAGCAGCCGCGGCTGACCGATCTTCGGCCAGACGTCCCGTAGCTGCAGGTAGCTGGGACGAAAGTCGTGACCCCACTCGCAAACACAGTGAGCCTCGTCGATCGCCACCATGCTGACCTCCATCTGCTCGAGAGCACGTCGAAAGACGGGGCTACCGAACCGCTCGGGTGCCACGTACAGCATCTTCAGCTCGCCTCGCGCCGCTCGGGCCAGGCGTTGATGGATTTCGTCCGAGGACAGCGTGCTGTTGACCAGCGCGGCGGCGATTCCTCGGCCTTCCAGCGCGCTTACCTGATCGAGCATCAGCGCGATCAGCGGTGAGACGACGATTGTGAGTCCCGGTAGGACGAGAGCGGGGATCTGATAGCAGATCGACTTTCCCCCGCCCGTCGGCATGACCACGAGCGCATCGCGAGCTGACAGCGCGGAGCGGATCGCTTCGCCCTGGCCGGGGCGAAAGTCCGAGTAACCGAAGTGGCGCTCGAGCGCGGAGCGTGCATCAGACCACACGCCCCATGATCGAGGGTCCCCGTCAACGAAGGCTCAACGTCGCGGGACGGACGCGCCGGACACGGCCTAGACAGCCAGGCAGAGCGCCGACATCCCCGAGTTTAGGACCCAGCCGCCGCCACCGCGGAAAACCCCAACAACAAGAATCTTTCCGACGCCAGGACCCAGCCCGTCCTGTAATTGACACTCAAGCCGGAGGGCCTAACATTTGGGAGGCGAACGGCGGCACGAAAAGCCCTCCCCAGCCCCGGAGAACGGAGCAATGAGCGCCTTGTCGAGCGACGCAGCGCTCATAGGGCAGTTCTACGCGGAGAGGAACCGAGAGTACCCTCTCCAGGTCGGTGTGATGTCGGTTGGACGCGGGTCGGCGAACGCGCTGCGGATCCGCGATGACCGTGTTGCAGCCTACCATATTCGCATCGAATGCGCCGGCTCCCGCCATGTGTTGGAGGTGATGGCGGAGGACGAACCAACGACCTTGAACGGGGCTCGGCTTCAGCTCGGCGATCGTCGAACCCTCAGCGTGGGCGACGTCATCGGGCTGTCGGACCTTAGCTTTCGGTTCACCGACGGCAACGCGGATGCTGCCCTGAGCCGCCTTCGTGTTATCCGGGGCGTTCACGCTGGCAAGATCTTCCGGATCGATTCGTCCGAGGCACGCGTGGGGCGATCGACCGACAACGACGTGCAGTTCCCCGATCGGTCGGTTTCCCGACACCACTGCCTGATACGCGCCGATGCCGGGGCCTGGTGGATCGAGGATTTGGGAAGCACGAATGGAACGTTACTGCGTGGCGCACCCGTCCAAGCGCCCATGCGGCTGGAACACGGAGACGAGGTCGTGACCGGACTCTCCCGTTTCGTCTTTCTAATCGGGGATCGTCCCGCCTGGTCCCATCAACTGCAGCCAGGTCCGTCATGCAACTGACCAAGAAGTTCAGCGTGCGAGAAGTGCCGTTGTGGGTGATAGCCGCCTTGGCTCTGGTCGTCGTCATCCCGGGTCAAAGCCATGGCCAGGCGGCGAGGGCCAGCTACGTGGCCCAAGGCTCGTTCGAGTTGCCCGTAAAAGGCCAACCCGGGGGCATCGACCGCCCCTACGCGGTGGCGGTGGGAGCGGGCGGCGCAATACACGTAGCGGACGGCGAGGGGTTCGTTCAGGTCTACGACGCCAACGGAAGTCCCGTACGACGCTACGGCCAGGGCCAACTGGGCCGCCCGGAGGCGGTCGCCGTTTCCGCGGAGGGTTACGCGTTCGTCCTCGACACGGACCGAAAGCAGGTCTTCGTTTATGACGCGGACGGGCAACCGCTGGGTGTCATCGGCCGAAGCGGCAAGCGCGGAGGCGAACTCTCCGACCCGCTCGACCTCGCCTTGGGTCCGGCCGGGCACGTCTACGTGTTGGACAAAGGCCGAAAAGGCATTCAGATCTTCAGTTGGGACGGTACGTTCGTCCGCGACATCGATTTCGCCGAGACTATCAGGGACCCCATCTCCCTGGCCGTAGGGCTGGACGGCGCCATCTACGTGGCCGACAAGCGGACGCCCACTCACATCCTGGTCCTACCCCCGTTCACGGAGCATTCCTGGTCCCGAGGGCTGATGGCGGTCAACGTGCACCGCGTGCCGATCCGCGGAGGGCGCCTGGGTGAACCCATAGCTACGGCGGTCAACGACCTGGGGACCGCAGTAGTCCTCGACAAGGATGCTGCGCGACTGTATCGAAGGAACTTCGCCGCAGACGATTCCGTCGCCGCGAGCGACCTGCTCTACGGTGGCAAAGGAACCGGACGGGGAGCGTTTCAAGAGCCCGTGGACGTCGCGTTTTCTGGAGTCGACGAAGCGGTGATCCTCGACAGCCGCCTGCGCAAGGTCGAGCGGATCCACCTGGAGACGGAGGACGGGCTGACCGCGGTTCCCGTGCTCGACTTCCCGATACGGGTGACGCGCGTCCCGCAAGGAGGGCTTTCAGCGCCTTTGCTCGACTTCGGTTACGCTCCCGATGGCACATCGCGCTTTCTGCTCGAGTCCGACAAGAGCGTGGTCTCTATGGTGGCCACCAGGCTGGAGGCCTTTGCTACGGTCTATGGCGATAGCGCGGCGGCTCACACCATCGATCCAGCGGGGCCGCGCCACCAGTTCACTCAGGAGATCGGAGAGGTCGCGGCGGCCGTGATGGCCGACACGATGGTCGTGATCGCGGACTCGCGCCGCAATCGGTTCGCCATCTTCGCGTTTGATGTCGGGCGCCCCCTGGGGACTTTCGGCGACAACTACCAGGACGAGCGAAAACTCAGGAGCCCTCGCGGCGTGGCGGTTCTGCCCGACGGCCGGATCATCATCGGCGACACGGGCAACAACCGAGTCAAGGTCTTCAGCTCGGACCTGGCAAGCCTCATCGCCGCCTACCCGGTGGTGAGACCGGCCGGAATCGCGGTCGCGCCCGACGGTGAGATATACGTCTGGAACGAGGATGGCACGCAGGCCGGCCGTCTCGATGTGAACGAGGGCCGCCTGCAACCGCTGCCGCCGGAGCTGATGACGGGCCCGGTGGCGGCGATGGCGTTCGACGCGGCCGGGAATCTGTTCCTGCTGGACAGAAACACGCACCGTGTCACGATCATCGAATCGAGCCTCGACGCCGTTCTGATCCAGCTGGGCGATGAAGACGCGCTGGAACAACCGACGGGCCTCAACGTCGATCGCCACGGTAACATCTTCATATCCGACGAGAAGGCCGGACGCACGATCACGTACCGCTGGGACGTCCACATGCCGGCGCTGACCGGCCTCGAGCTCGAGTACGAAGGCGACGTGGCCGTGCTGAACTGGGACGCGGCACCGGGCCGCTTCACGCGACGTTACGAGATACAGGGAGCGAACGAGCCGGCGGGCCCCTTCAGCGTGCTCGCAACGGCAGAGGCCCCACCCTATCGCATCGACGCGACCGAGCTACCGGAGACGCCGCCTCGCTACGTGCGCGTCGCGCCCGTGTTCACGACCGGCGTGCGTGGGCTCCCGACAGACGTGATGCCGCTTTCCTACTTCGCCGCCAGCGCAGCCTATCAGCGGGGCGAATACGACGTCGCACTGCAGGAGGCGTCCGAAGGCGTGCGCCTAATCGACGAGGGGGTCTTGACGGCAAGCGACGACGTCAAAGGGAAGTTGCTGCGGCTCTGCTTTTCCAGTTCCTATAGGCTCGGTGACCTCTCAGGTGCCGTGGGGTGGGCGCAGCAGGCGGCCAAGATACCGATGCCGAAGGAGGACCTGCTGGAGTTTCTGTATTCGCTGGCAGACATCTACCTGCGGGCCGACGACCCGAGAGAGGCAAGCCAGCAGATCCTGACGCTGGTCGGCCAGGGGCCGGACACAGCATACTACCAGCGGCCCGAGGTGAAACGGCAGTCCTTCCAGATCTACGAGGCGCTGCGGTTGGCGGGCTACGGCCGTGACGCGCTGGAGTTCATGGGACTCTATGCCGAGTCGTTGCCGAGTGACGCATCTGAGGAACTGCGCTACGAATACGAGGACTCTCTCGTCGTTTTCTCGGCACGCGCCAAGCTGTCGCCGGGCTTCGATCACTGGCGCAACGCGAACTACGGAGAGGTGGTCAGCTTCTTTGAGGGCATGCTGATGCAGGGGGCTCTGAGCGGTGAAGAGACGGTGATCTCCTGGCAGATACTCGCCGCCGCCTACTATGCCTTCGGGCGCCGCGACCAGGCGGAGCAGACCTTCAGCCAGATATACAACGTCAGGCCGAACTTCATTCTGAGCAGGGAGATCCCTAGATTGGAGAGGCTGTACGGCCTGAACATCTACAACCCGGAGACTCGACAGTATTTTGGGGCCATCGGGCCTCGATAGTAGAGCGGCTCCCGAAGAGCCGGCTCAGCGGAGGTCACACTGAAGAAGGACATCTTTCTAGGCCGTCGAGTGGCGGTCTACCGAATCGACGAGTTCCTCGGAGAGGGCGGGTTCGCGTACGTTTACAAGGCACGTGACACCAATCTCGAGATCGACGTCGCCCTCAAGGTTCTCAAGCCTGCCTTCGCTTACGATGAGGTCTTCGAGGCGAACTTCCGGCGCGAAGCGCACCGTGCGGCGAAGTTCCGCCATCCAAACGTCATCGCGATCCATTATGCCGGGAAGGACGACGACATCGTCTTCTTCTCGATGGACCTTCTCGAGACGGGCCTGAAGGACCTGCTCAGCGCGGGGCTGCCGCTCGAGCGCGATGCCATCGTCAAGGTGGGCTGCGACGTGGCGTCGGCCCTCCAGTTTGCGCACACCCACGAGGGCGGCATCGTCCACCGTGACCTGAAGCCGGACAACATCCTCTTCGATCGCCACGGCAACGCCGTCGTGACGGACTTCGGGATCGCAGAAGCGGCTACAAACTACACCGCGGCCACCGGTACGACCGTTTACGTCGGCACGCCGAAGTACATGTCGCCGGAACAGGCGCGCGGCCAGCGCGTCGACCACCGCTCTGACATCTATTCGCTCGGCGTGACCCTCTACGAGATGGCGACCGGTCAGCCGCCTTTCGTCGGGCGCGACTGGTTCGAGTTGGGCCGAAAGCACATCGAGGAGCTTCCTCCGCTGCCGCGCGAGCGCAACCCGGAACTCAGCAAGGAGATCGAGAAGATCATCCTGCGCTGCATGCAGAAGATCCCCACCGACCGCTACCAGAACGCGGATGAACTGCGCACAGATCTGGCGGCGGTGGTAGGCGGCACGCAAAGCTCGGTCGTCGTCACCGTCGCGGCCGGCGAGCCGCGTGTAGCGCAGACCCCGACGCCTTCGGCCGGACGGACGCCTTCGGAAGGGGCGTCAATGGAGACACCCCCTGTATTCGCGGCCGGCCGGCAGCACCTACCCACCAAGCGGCGCCGCCCCTGGGGCTGGCTCGCTGCCGCGGTCGTCCTTGTCGGCGCGGTGGCATCGTATGCGGTCGATCTTGGTGGGTTCCGCATGATGGGGGAGGAGCAGTTCCCCGCCCTCGCCGCGTTACCTGTGATAGGTAGCGGCAACGTCTACGCCACCGATCTGGATTATGCCAGCATCGAGGGCGGAGCAGACGTGGAAAACGCCACCTTCGAGGTAATATTCAGCAGCCCGATCGATCCCGGTACGGCCAGCAGCGAGAACGTGGAACTGATCGGCCCGGACTCGAGACCGGTGCGCGCCGAGATCACGGTAGCCAACGGCGGGCGGCTGATCGTCATCAGACCGGCGGAGCGTCTCGCTTACGAATCCGAATACAGAGTTCGAATCGGCAGCGGTCTGTTGAGCGCGGGCGGCGCATCGATACTCCAGAACCCGCGCGCTCCAGAGGCGGGAGCGTCCTTTCAATTCCGAACGCGGCTCGCACCGCCCGACATGGATGCCCCGTTCCTGGCCGGGAGCGATCCGCCGAAAAACGCTCAGGGCGTCGCGGTAGATCAGCCGCTGACGCTCACGTTCAGCGAGGAGGTCAACCCGAACACGATCAACTCGTCGAGCGTACGGCTACGCGATCCGGAAGGGAGCTTCCTCGAGATCCAGGTCGCGTTGGCCAACGATCGACGGACCGCCCAGATAGAGCCGGTGGACGGGTTGCGAGAAGGGGCGGCCTACGCGCTGTTCGTCACTGCGGCGATTACCGACTGGGCGGGCAACGCCCTCGTGGCCGACAGCGTCAGTTTCTCCACCATGGCTGCTGTCCCGGAGCCCGGACCGACCGGCCCGGCGACGCTCAGCGTCAACGTGCTGCCGCCGCAGGCCACTTACCGTGTGCAGCTGGTGCTGGACGGCCGAACGATCGGCTACATGCCGGTCATGAACCTGGAGATCTCGCCGAACCAGCAGCATCGGGTGGAGTTGCTGGGCACCGACCTCAACTCGTCCTATACCGTTTCGCTGCATACGCGGCAGATCATGCTCGAGCCCGGCCAGCATTTCGACATCAGGCAGGAGGTTCCGCCGTTCGGCTCACTGACCGTGTCCTCCGAGCCGTACGCCGATGTGTTCATCGACAACGTGCGAGTCGGCTCGACGCCGCTGGCCGGTTTCGTCTTGATGGCCGGCGAACATGAGCTGGAGTTGTATCCAACGTTCGAGCACGAGCGAAACTACAACGTCTTGAGGCAGACGATACAGATCCCTCCGTTTAGCGATCTCAACCTCGGCAGACTCAACCTGCCGCCAAAATGAGGGGCATCCGGCGCCATGAACCTCGAGCTCGTCGTCCAGCAAGGTGATCAGCCCGGTCGCATCTTGGCGATCGCGGAAGGTGGCCGAAAGACGATCGGGCGCGCGCCGGACTGTGACATTCGGCTTCCGGATCAGGGCGTGTCGCGGCGGCATTGTACCGTCGAGAATATCGGACGCAGAATCGAGGTCGTCGATCTCCAATCGGCCAACGGAAGTTATATCAACAGCGAGGCGGTCGATCGCGGCTTCCTGGTGCCGGGCGACGAGTTGGCCGTAGGGCCGGTTATCCTCGCGTGTCGAGTCAAAGAAGAGGTCAGGGTCGGTCGCATGCCCGGCGAAGCGACGCTCGCCTTTCGGGAAGAGGGAACGATGACGGTCCTGCGAAAGAGGATCGACACCCAGTTTCCCGGCATGGTGACGGCGGCACCGGAGCGCCCGGAAGACACGGATAACCTGCAGCGCGCTCAGCAAAACCTCGCCACGGCCTATCAAGTCTCGAAGCTGCTCTCGAGCGCTCGCGACCTGGAAGGGTTGTTCGAGGGAGTCATCGACTCGATCTTCGCGGCGCTGAACGCCGACCGCGCGGCGCTACTGCTCGAGGACGGCGATGAAGAGTCGGACGAGCTGAAAGTCGTGTCGGCGCGGGCGCGCTCCTACAGCCAGGAGCCGGAGGAGATCGCGGTCAGCCGAACGGTTGTGCGGGACGTGCTCGACCACGGCGTCTCTTCGCTAAGCCAGGACGCCACGGCCGACGCCCGCTACCGCGCCGGCCAGAGCATCATCCAGCAACAGATCCGTGGCGTGATGTGCGCCCCGGTCGCCACGGACGACAGCGTTATCGGTGTGCTCTACGCCGACAGCCGCAGCCTGACGGGCGCGTTCTCGGAGGCGGACCTGGAGCTACTCGCCCTGATCGGTAACCAAGCCGGCGTGGCGATCCATCGCGCCCAGCTTATCGCGCAGCTCGAGAAGTTCTTCTTCGATACGATTCGAGCCATCGTTGCGACCATCGACGCCAAAGACGGATACACGCATCGGCACTCGGAGCGCGTCGCAGCGTTCGCCACGCGCGTGGCCGGCGAACTCGGCATGGGACAGGAGCAGATCGAATTCGTGAAGCTGTCTGCCCTGCTTCACGACGTGGGCAAGATCGGCGTGCCGGAGTCGATCCTGAACAAGCCGGGCAAGCTGACCAAGGAGGAGTTCGACGAAATCAAGAAACACCCGGTCCACGGCGTCGACATCCTGAAGCACATCAAGAGCCCCCGGTTCGAGGCGATCATGCCGGGCGTCCGCCACCACCACGAGAAGTGGGACGGTTCGGGTTTCGATAAGACGGTGGAGATTATCGTGGAGGATGCGGGCAAGCACTTCGATCCGCGCATCGCCGAGGCGGCGGCCACGTTGCACGAGCGCGGCGAGCTGGAGGTCCCTGCCGAGTGGATCGAGCCCGAATCAGAGCCCGTAGCCCTGACGGACACGATCGAAAGCTAGTCGCGCCGCCGGAACAGGCGGGCGCCCGGGAGGTGCCGACCCAGGTTCGCCAATCTGTCCTCCGGCGTTTGCCCCACCGCCGACGGTAGCACCAGCGATACGACCAGCAAGCCCAAACCGACATAGAAAAGCCAGCGCCGGCCAAGTCTATCAGCGGCCAGCGCCAGTCCGGCACCCACGAACAGCAGCGTCAGCTTGAGCTTGAGAAGAATCAGCTGTTTCCTTTCCTGCGCTTCGATTCCAAGAACCCGCGCACACCCTCCCGGTAATCCTCGGTCATCCGCGCCAACGCGTTGATGTCCGCTCCTGCCCTGATCGCGGCCTCGAACGAATGGCGCTCCGTCTGATAGATCAGCCGCTTCGAGAGCGCCATCGCGCTGGCGCTCCGCTCCGCCAGGTCTTCCACGAACTCACGGCTCGCTCGTTCGAATTCACCAGCCGGAAACACGTGCTGGACCAGGCCGTAACTCTCCGCGGCCCTTGCGTCCACGATGCGTCCGGTCGTCACCAAATCGAATGTGCGCTTCTCACCAACGGCGCGCCGCAGCATCGTGATCACCATAGCCGGCACGAAGCCGATCTTCACCTCCGGGTAGCCCAGCCGCGCGTCCTCCGATGCCAACACGACGTCGCACGCGGTTGCCAGCCCGCACCCGCCGGCTACTGCATGGCCGTGCACCGCCGCAACGATCGGCGTCCCGATGCGCCGGAAGATGAGAAACAGGTCGCCCAGGGCATCGGCGTCGGCCAGCTGCTCCTCGACGTCCGCGTCCATCATGTCGGAGAGCGACTGCAGGTCCATTCCCGCGCAGAAGTCTCTCCCTTCGCCGCGCAGCAGGATGACGCGCACCCGCTCGTCGGCGTCCGACCACGCTACCGCGTCCGCCAGCTCATCGATGAGTACGTCGCTCAATGCGTTCCGCTTCTCTGGACGGTTGAGCGTTATCGTCGCGACACCGCGCGTGGCGTCGATTTCGACGACGAGGGTTTCGTAGCCTTCGCTCGATTCCATTTCCAGCGCCTTCCTCCGAGCTAACGAGCCGGTGCCGCTACCGCCGGAGCCACCTTCTGCTGACGAACGCGCCTACCCCCAGAACCACAAACCCGATGACCCCGAGTGCCAGGAGCCCGAAGTCGTAGATCGAACGGGCAAGCGTAACGACCACGATGACGATTGTCGCCAAGACGAGCCCGATGATCACTGCCCGGATTCGCATTCGACCTCCCGTCGCTGCATCGTTTTGGCTGGCATCCGCCGCTTCGCCGCCGACTCCATCGTGCGAAGCGCGTTCCTCTCGCTTCCCTCGGTAGCTAGCGGACTTCAGAAGAAAGATAACATCCCGTCCGACGCGAATAAAACCGCCCAGGACGTGTACCCGTAATGAAAGTACGGGAGCTTCGATCTCGTGCCGAGGCAGCGTTCTGCGGTCACCCCAGCCACCCGCTCGAGCCCCGTGCCCAGCCACTGGAGGGCCTGATGGCCGAGATAGAGCCTCGGGGGAGCGGCACCGTTCGCCCACAACGGCGGCGGCGTCCCCAGAAACCGATCCTGGTCCAAAGCAGATTCCTCACCGTCACCCCTATGGCGGTGCCCGCCATTCTCTGCGCCTTCACAGGCTCCATCGTAGCACAGGAGGCCAAGAGCTGTCTCGAGTCGGAAATCGTTTTCGAGACGGGCACGCTGGAGAAGATCGTCCGGCAGCCGCAGGAAGTCCTTGAGAACGAAGAGCGTTTCTGGGCGGACGAGAAGCCGCAGATCTATACACGTGCTTGGGCCGAAGGTGTCAACGCGACGATATCGTATGACCGGTGGCGCAGCCAAATACGGCAGCTGGCCGAACTGAGTCCCGCTGAACGGGGCCGGCACCGGCTCCTCGGCGTCACGGACGCGATCATCGCTACGAAGGGGGAGTTCCTGGCAGAAGCGATTCCACACATCTGTTCGTATGTAGCCGAAGACATCAGTCTGGACATCCCGGTCTATTTCACGGCGTTCGTGCCGCCCCGCTCGTTCGTGTCCGGCGGTGTCGTGATCAACGTCTCGGCCCCGTACTGGAGGGGAAACGCAGACAACATACTGAACAACCTGACGCACGAGATCTTCCACGTCGGCTATTCGCGCATGCGCGCCGGCAGAAGCGAACCGCCTCTAGGAAATGACCAGCTCTACGGCATGCTCGACGCCCTCCAGAACGAGGGCACGGCAACCTACGTCGGGTACCAGGCCGTAGCGGTCTTCCCTGCGCCCGGCGAAAGAGACTACCGGATGCTGGAGAATCCGGCTCACGTCCGGCGGTTGTTGGGAGAGTTGAACGATCTGTTCGCACAGGTAGGCGAGTTGCCGCAGGACGAGCTGCGTCGACTCGCCTGGCGCGTCGGCGTCACAAGGAGGGCCTACTACATCGTTGGAGCGATGATGGCTATGACGATCGATGACGAACTAGGCCGAGACGAGCTCATCCGGACCCTGGCCGTCGGACCGGTTTCCTTCGTTGAGGTGTACAACTCTCTCGTGTCCGATGACACAAAGGTCCACTACGCGAACGACTAGGGCGATGCGGGTAGCTGAACGCGCGCCCCGCCTAGCGGCGGCGCCGGCACCACCGCATCTTGACGATCGATGACCGACGAACCGAATCTCGTCGCAGCTGCTCTCGTCGATCGCTACACGATCGAGCGCGAGCTGGGCAGCGGTGGCATGGCCACCGTCTACCTGGCCCGCGATCTCAAGCACGAGCGGAGCGTCGCGGTCAAAGTCCTGCGCGCCGACCTCGCCGCAGCTGTTGGGTCGGAGCGTTTTCTGCGCGAGATCAGGATCACCGCTCAGCTAAATCACCCGCACATCCTACCGCTACTCGATTCCGGTGAAGCCGACGGCGTCCTGTACTATGTGATGCCCTACGTGACGGGGGGATCGCTGCGCCCCTGCCTGGGCGGCGAGACACCGCTCCCGCTCGAGGCTACGCTCCTGATCACCCGCCAGGTCGCCTCGGCACTCGACTACGCGCACCGGCGCCAGGTCATTCACCGCGACATCAAGCCCGAGAACATCCTATTCTCCGAGGGACACGCGGTCGTCTCCGACTTCGGCATCGCCAAGGCGGTGAGCACGGTCGGTCGCGACGCCCTGACTCGCACCGGCGCGCCGCTGGGAACGCCGGGCTACATGAGCCCGGAGCAGGCGATGGCGGTCGCCGATCCCGACGAGCGGACCGATGTCTACAGCCTCGCGTGCGTGGTCTACGAGATGCTTGTCGGCGCGACGCCGATCGTGTGGCCGTCCGACGACGACGTGCGACTGGGACGGCTGTCCGATGCCCCGCCCGAGCATCGCGCGCGACTCGACGCCCTTCCAGGTCGCGTCGAGCAGGCGCTGACCCGGGCGCTGGCGGTCAGACCCGCCGACCGGTTCCCCACACCGGGCGAACTGGCGCAAGCGCTGGAAGCGGCGACGGAGAGTGGGCTCAAGTTCAGCGATGCAGAGGTGCGCCGGATCATCGGGCGCGCGGCGGAGCTGCAGGCGGAACAACCCACCGAGGGCAGCGCGCTGTCTATCGGCGCCGTCGAGCAGGTCGCGGCCGAGGTCGGCATCCCGCCCGAGCACGTGCGCGAGGCGGCGCGCGAGCTAGAGCGTCGGCCCGCCGCGACGCCGCCCGCTACCCGGAGCGGCCCGCCGAGGTTCTTCAAGAGCGACAAGCTGCGCTACACGCGGATCGCCGACGGCGAGGTGCCGGAGTCGGCACATGAGGCACTGGTCGAGGAGATCCAGAAGACGCTCGACATCGCCGGGCACGTGTCCAGCGTTGGGAAAGCGCTCACCTGGAGCCCGGCCGCGCAGGGACAGGAAGGCCGAAAGCTGGTGGTGACGATCACACCCGAAGCCGGGGAAACGCGGATTCACATCGAGGAGCGTCAGGAGCTAGCCGGTTGGAGGCTGTTCGTTCCCGGCTGGGGCGCCGCGCTCGGCGCGCTCACGACACTCCCCATCTGGAGGCTTGGGAATGACCCGAACCCGATCTTGTTGGTCCTGACGCTTGGCTTCGCCGTGGCGGGCGGCGTCACGACGGCGAACCTGATCCTGTGGACCGGTGCGCAACGGAAGCATCCGCAACTCGAACAGCTCGCCGATCGCCTGGCTTCGCTCGCAGAAGGCGCGGCGCGGCCCGGTCTGGTGGGTCCCGCGCGGGATCCGCGTTCCCTGCCGAGGTAAGCTACCGTCGCAGGCTCGAGCCGGGGTCGAGCTGCGCCTACCGTCCAGAATCCGGAGCTGGAGGTCGTCGAAGAAGGAGGACCAGGTCCCTCAGGTCAATGACGTCATCACCGTCATGGACTTTGTCGAGAAAGCGGAAGTTTCCTCCCATCCAATCCCTTCCACCCATGCCTCGCCTCCTGTAGATTGTGAGCTCCTTTGATCATGAATAGGAGTCGAAATGCTAAAGAACTCAGTCGCAGTCGTTTGGATGATCCCTCTCGTTCTACTGGCGGGATGCGGGCCCGCTGCTGACACAATGACCCAGTACGGCCAGGCGTTGACCCTGACGGAGGTCACCAGCGTCTCGGCAATCTTGGGCGATCCCGAGGCGTATCTCGGACAGCAGGTCCTTGTGGAAGGAACCGTTGTGGACGTCTGCGAGATGCGGGGATGCTGGCTCGCGGTGGCCGGGGAGAATGACGGCGAACAGCTCAGAGTCAAAGTCGAAGACGGCGTCATCGTATTCCCCATGACGGCTCGCGGGCTCCATGCCCGGGTGGAGGGAATCGTAGAGAAGCTCGAATACACGATGGAAGAGGCTCTGGAAAGGGCCCGCCATGAAGCTGAGGAGCACGGAACCGAGTTCGACCCCTCAACCGTCACCGGTCCCGAGGTCGTCTATCAGCTCAAGGGCCTGGGTGCTCTGATCGAGGATCCTCAGTAAGCCCGAGCCATGGAAGCAATCAAAGGCGTAAGTGGAACCGGCTCATTCACTGGCAATACGGCGAGTTCTTTCCGGCGTTCCATGCGCTTGTGTCAGGCCCGGCGGGTACGATATGGGTCCAGCACCCATTGCCGCCGTCCGAGATGAGCGAAACCGAGGTCTTCTCGCTGAATTTCATCGAGGAATGGGCTTCACGGGACTGGGACGTGTTCGATTCGGACGGGCGCTTCCTGGGAGTGGTCACTTTGCCCCAGCTATTCACTCCCAAGCTATTCCGAGGCGACAAGATCTACGGAATATGGCGTGACGAACTTGAAGTGCAGTACGTCGTGCGGCTTCGAGTTGTCGGCGATCTTGGCATTGGTGCGACCTGAAACGCGTAGCGCAAGCGCCAAATAGCCAAACCAGCAGTGATGTTCTTGAGCTTTGTACGGAAGAGCGGCCGGGTAGCTGTCTACGGAAGTTCCTACGGGGGGCGATCGGTACTCGCCTCCATGGACCACCACAACGACCGTCTGAGAGCCGGGGTCGAGATAGCGGGCATCAGCAGTTTCGTCACCTTCTTAGAGAACACGTAGGAGTACCGCCGTGATTCGCGCCGGAGAGAGTACGGAGTCGAGCGCGACCCGGAGATGCGGCACTTCCTCATTAGCATCTCACCTGTGACCAACGCTAACCGGTTCAGGGGCGGACACGATAAAACGGCTTAGTCCGCAGCCAACTCGTCGATCTTTGCCGCCATTATGAAGTCGTTCTCGTGCAAACCGCCGATCTTATGCGTGTAGAGGATGAGATCCACCTTGTTGTAGTGAATCTGGAAGTCGGGGTGGTGTCCCTCTTCCTCCGCCAGTTCCGCCACCTCGCCTACGAACGCGATCGCGTCCGGAAAACTTCCGAACGTGAAGCTCCTCGAGATACGGTCCGCCTCGTCCGAAAGGGTCCAGCCCGGTACCTGCTCCAGATATTCCCGAGCCTGCTCCGGCTCGAGCGGCGGTATCCCGCCTCGACAAGGCACGCACTGCTTCGCCTTCAGCTCTCCCTGCTCCATGTCGTCTCCTATCTAGACTCTATTCGCGTAATCCCGCCCAGTTGTCCCGCAAGCCATCGCTACCGCCAAGTCAGGCCCGGCTGCCTGCGCCGGCGTTATCTCCGATGAACGTCGTGCTGGCCCTGGCCGGTGAAAGGCGATGCCGGTCGGTATCCACACTACTGATCGCTACGCAGCTACCTCAGCGATCGGACGACAGCGCTTCCATCGCGCGGCGCGCCGCCTCGACGCGGGGCTGGAGTTCCGGGTCGGCGTCCTTCAACAGTTCGACCAACTTGCCGTAGTAATGGATCGCCTTTTGTCGGTCGCCTCGCTGCTCATACAGGTTCGCCAATCGCTCGTAGGCAATGGGCAGAGTGAACGAGTCAGGACCGGAGCGGAAGAGCCACGGGGTCGTAGAGTAGCGCTCGTAGATCGCCAGGACCGAGTCCGGAATACCGGCCGCGTCGTACGCCGTGCCCAGAGAGACGGATGCACAGACTGGGCATGGCATTCGCGCGTCCCAGCGCTGGAAGTGCGCGATCGCGTCATTTGCGCGCCCTTCGGCTAGCGCGATGGTACCACGCACAGCGTGCTGGAAGTCCATGCCTTCGCGTATGGCCGGATCGATCTCCGCTTCGAACGCGTCAAGCAGGTCTTTCGCTCGGTCCGCCTGACCCGCCCAAGCGTACAGCCAAGCGAGTCCCAGGTAGGGCCGATCGAGCGCAGGAATCCCCGACAGCGGCTGACGCTCCAACGCCGCCTCTACGATTTGCAGCCCGCGGGCCGGCTCTCCCCTGAACCAGACGTCCAGCCAGGCCCGCTCTACGGCGCCCGATATGACGGTTGCCGGGAGGCCGCGCTCGGTGTTTACCTCGGCCTCGTCACGCAGATAGCCTTCGGCCACGGCCAGCTGGCCGCGCGTTCGCGCTATGCTGGCGAGGGCCGAACTCGTAACGGAGCGCCAGTACAGGTTGCCCTTCTGCTCCTCCCGCAATGCGAGCAGATGCGTCTCCGCCTCGTCGTAGCTCCCTCGAGCGCTGGCCAAGGAGGCCCTGTAATCCCCCAGCCTTGGATGCCCGGGCAAGGTTACCGCCATCCCTTGCAATGTCGCTTCCGCGTCGCTCCAGCGGCCCTGGGCGGCCTGGACCACAACGCTGTTGGTCCAGAAGATGACGGAAAAGGAATCCTGCTCGAGAGCGCGCTGGTAGAGTTGCTCTGCACCCTCGAAGTCGCGCCGGAGGAAGTAGAGAATACCGAGATTGTTCAGGGCCGTGATATCGGTGGGATAGGTCTCGAGCAGGGTCCTATAAGCGGCGATCGCCCGCTCACGATCGTTGGTCACGATGTCGTAGTAGGCCGCTTCCGCCAGGTAACTCTCACGGTCCGTCAACCGCTCGCGATGCCGAAGAGCCTCTCCCAACGCTTCGTTTCGCCTCGTCGTCTCGCCGCCGCGATTGGACAGAGCCACACCCAGCTTCCGGTACGCCATCGCGAAGGCGGTATCGAGGCTCGTTGCCTCCTCCAGCAACCTGATGCCCGTGTCGAAATCCTCTCGGTCGACGGCCCGTTCCGCCTGCGTGTACTTGCGCAGTGCCTCCAGCGATGCCGTTGTCACCTTCTCCAGCGGCTCGTTGGCGCGAATCGATTTCAGAGACTCGCCTATACGCTCCCGAAGACGCTCTGACAACTTGTCGATAGCAGGGATGACTTCACTCGAGTCGGCGGCGGTCTCGCGTACCGCAACGAGCACATCGCCGGTTTCGGGAGATACGAGCTCCACCGACAACACGTAGCCGGAACCCGCAGTATTGATTTCGCCCGCGACTACCGCCTTGATTCCCTCGCGAACCGCTGCTTCACTTGCTAAGGCGCGGTCGAACGGCGCCTCGGGATCGACCTGCATACGGGCTAGTACCTGCCTCATAGTCCGCGGCTGCACCAACGTCACGGTGGGTGACTGGGCGAGATCGATACGGAAGGTCTCTGTGACAGTCGCGGCAAGCTCCGGGTCCGCCGTATGGTCCTCGAAGTCGGCGAGCACGATGCGATCTCGTTCGTCCAGAACGCCTTTGGCGACCAGCGAGCCCACCGGGCCGATGCCGAGCACTCGCATCGACATGTATGTCGTCGCGGTCACGCCGAGGAGCGCGAAAGCCAGCACGCCGCCCAGAATCGCCTTGCGCCAGGTGAGCCAGTGGCCGGTTGCCGCGGTTATGTCCGCTGCAGGAGCCTGACTAGCGACCTCCGGCACCGGCTTCTCGGATACAGCAGCCTGCTCGGCCATCGCCGGCCCGATTGCGCCTTGCACCAGCGCGGTCGCGATGATGATCGGCAACCCGATCAAGAGCAACACGACAGCCCCCGGGAAGACCCAATCGGGTAGGCCGACTTGGTCCGTGAAGATATCGACTATCTGGATGACGGCGAAGGAACCGCCGAGGTAGACGGCGAGGACCCGGAATAGACGGGCCCGTCGCACGGAGTTCCACAGGTGTTGGGGCGCGAGGCCGGCCATGGTGTCTCCAAGTTTTGACCGCACAACGAGGACGGCAAGTAAGATGTAAAGGGCGGCAGGAATTTACAACCACAGTCGGCGCGCCAAATGCCGGCTCGCCCTATACACGGCCAACTACGTACGACGCTTAGCGGTCCCGTTGCACGGGCGGCCGGGCCAACCTGCACACGGGCCGGCGTTTCTCAATGGTCTCCTGGCAAACCTCTGCTGCGGAAACCGTCCATATATCGAGGTTGCCCCTGCGATCGGACGTGAAGGCGATAGTTGAGCCCTCCGGCGACCAACACGTATGCATGTCGAACGCATCGCCCCGCGTGAGTTGACGGGCTTCGCCGCTTTCCAGGGAAATAGCCCAGATCTTCCCGCCGCTCTTGTACGCGATCTCGCGGCCAACTGGAGACCAGTAGGGATGGACTTCGGCTTGGGCGGCGGCGGTCAGTCGAACAATTCTCTTGCTCGCGACGTCCACTATCCACAGGTCCGGCGGCCCGCCTTCCTGGCTGGCGTCGAACACCAGCGAGGATCCATCCGGTGACCAGGCAATGTGGGATGTCGAGCCCCGGTCTCAGGCTCGGAACGCCACGACCCAGAACCAGTCGGCCGCGGCGTGGGTGACCGCCGACGCGGTTGCTTTGCGCGTCCGCATCCACACCCAACCGTAGGCGATCCCGGCGAGCGCCGCCAGCAGGACATAGCGGTAGTTGGGAACGGGCGGGTTGTTGATATGGGCGAACCCAAAGATGACCGAGGCGACCAGCAGCGAGCCCAACCGACCCCTCTCGCCCCGCCAGCGCTTCTCGAACAGATTCTGCAGCAAACCTCTGAACAGGAACTCCTCCGGTAACGCCACTACGAGGTAGATGTTGAGGGCCATGAGCGACCACGCTAGCGGCTGTACATCCCGCCAACCATAGCGAATGAAGCCGATGGAATGCCCCAGCGGTATCGCCACGATCGCGATGCCCGCCAAGGCGATGAGCGCGAACCTCAGATCCGCGATACGCAAGCGAAAGCAGAACCCGAGATCTCGGACCTGAGTCACAACGGTGAACAGCAACAGGCCGACGTCGAGACCGATCAACTGCACGACGTTCACCGTGTGCTCGGCCCCGGCCGGGATGCTGAACTCGGCCAGCCAACCGAGGTCGTGAGGAAGCCAGAGAACGAGGACCGCAGCCAGAAAGCGCAGCGGCGTGGCGAACGGGTCTTCCCTACCGGCCTTCCTCCCGCTCAGCATCAAGCCCGCCGGTACGCCCGCGTAGAGGAAGTACTGCCAGACGAACCGGCCATCGAAGCCGCCGGCCGCATTTGTGTAGGCAGCGTAGGCCACCAGAGGCAGCAGCAACAGCATCCCCACGCGCAGATTCGGCGCGGTAGCGAGCCAGCCGGAGAGTCGCGCGCGCCAGCGCTCGACGCTGAGCGCGGGATAGGGGGCGAAGATCAGCGCGAACACGGCCGCCGCACCCACCAGTCCGGGACCGCGTACACCCTCGCCGATCGCGAAGACCAGGATAGCAACGAGGCCGAAAGCGAAGATGGCCCCCGCGATGACGACCTCACGCCGATGGGTCGTCGCGTCGACCCCGTGGCGCGCGATCGCGCCCTTAGTGCTTTCAGCGCCTTGCATCGCCTACATATGAACTTGCCGCAAGCGCAACGCAACGTGAGAGCTGTGTAAGATAGAGTCCTGCGACCTGGCGATTCTTGTGCTACGCGGTGTGACCCCGCTTAGGTGGAGCCGAGAGGGCAGAGGGCAGCTCAACGCTGCCCGGCTGTGTAGTCGCTCCTTCTATCGACCGCGGACGTCAGGTCACGGCCTTCTTTAGCTGCCCGTCCGTCGTGACCAACTCGCGCCCGCGCTTGACCCAACGGTTCAGGGGTAGGCGCTCGACCAGTGCCTCGTAGTCAAAACCCGCCATGTCAAACCACTGGTCCGCCGCACCGGGCAGCGCCAGCCATTCAATCGCCTTCAGCGCGCTGACGTGTGCTTCGTGCTTGTCCGGCTGGTCGATCTTTCGCGCGGCTTTGATCGCGCTGGCAATCAGCGCGGCGGCAAAGCGGCAATGCGGATCGTAGCCCTTGGACTTGATCATTAGACCTCCTGCCACCGACGAGAGGTGAGAAATCGACGCCGATACAGAAGGAGGTGGGAAGTGACGGTTGACGCGTCTTTTTCAGTCTGTCGTCGGCTCGTAGATGGTGAGCCGGTCCCTCGGAGTACCCAATTAACCTACGCTGGCCGAGGGTTAAGCGCGAGACCTCTGGATTAAGGTTCACGCAGAACGTAGCTGCGGGCAGAAGTCACGGCCGGTCTAGGCCAGCGCGCTGAGCGCCCAGCCGGCCACGGCCGCGCCCACCACCACCCACGCTGCGTTGACTCGGAAGCGCAGGGTCAATACGGCGGCGAGCACGGCGATGACCCAGGCGGGCCATGCGGTCAGAACCACCATCCCCAACTCCAGCGTCACGGCAACCATCAGCGCCAGCGCGCTCACGTTGATGCTGTCAAGGAATGCCGCCGTCCAAGGCCATGACCGGAGGCGTGGAATCAGTGGATTCAGGATCAGGACGAAGAAGAAAGAGGGCAGGAAGATCGCCACGGTCGCGACGACGGCGCCAGGCGCGCCCGCGATGACGTACCCGATGAACGTCGCCGTCGACAGCACCGGGCCCGGCGTGAACTGACCGATCGCCACCGCGTCGAGCAGTTGCTGGTCGGTCAGCCAACCGTAGCCGGCCACCAGATCGCCGTGCAGGAATGCGATCAAGACGTAGCCGCTGCCGTAAAGGATGGCGCCCACCTTGAGGAAGAAGAGCGCCAGCTTCCAGAGCGGTACGCTCGCCGCCGCGGCGCCCAGGCCGGCGCTCAGCGTACCGAGACCCGCGAGCTTGGTGAACGGTGCGCCGATGGGTACCGCCAGCACGTTGGCCCCCTCCGAGCCTCGCCCGCCGCCGAGCCTCAGCCAGAACATCCCGACGACCCCGCCGACCAACAGAGCGATTACCTCGTTCGCGCCGGCGAGCACCGCGACCAGCACGGCAACGCCAACCGCCAGGACGCGCCAGCTCTTGACCGCCTTCCGGCCCAGCCGCCAGACGGCGCCCAGGATGATCGCGAGTACCGCGGGCTTGATGCCGTCGAGGAATGGCGCAGCCGCCGGCAGCGTCCCGAACTGCACGTAGAGCCAGGCCAGTACGCCGGTGATCAGCGCAGCCGGCAAAACGAAGCAGGAACCAGCAACGACGAGCCCTGCCCAACCCGCACGCTCGTACCCCACGTGCATGGTCATCTCGGTGGAGTTCGGGCCGGGGATCAGGTTCGTCGCGCCCACCAGGTCGAGGAAGTGTTCCGCCGACATCCAACCGCGTCGGCGCACGACCTCGTCCTCGTACATGGCGATATGCGCGGCGGGCCCGCCGAAGGCGACGCAGCCCAGCTTCAGAAAAAGACGCGCCAATTCGCCAAGTCGGCCGTTCGAGCTCATCCTGTTAACAAGCCCTAGATCAGATCCGCCAATTCGTCGGGGATGTCGATTTCCATGCGGAGAAGAGCGGCGCTGAAGGTTTTGGCCTGGGCGTCGGTCCTCAGCGACAGCGTGCCGCCGCCGCCCAGCGAGTTGTGTAGCAGGAAGTTTAGGGCGTTCAGATTGGGCAGCTCGAAGCACTCCACCGGGCCCTCGCAGATGCCCTTAAAATGTTGCTTGACACGTTTACATGTAACTTCTTTAACCAGAACAGGATAGAACTCTGGCTTCAAGGCGATTAGACCGATGTTCGCTGTGTCACCTTTGTCGCCGGAACGCGCGTGCGCGACCTGCAGAAGCTTGAGCCGCATGCTAGTTCTCCCCTGCCCCAGACGTCAGGCGCTCTCCACGTGGACTTCGGGCTGCACGTGCGTCTTCGGGATCAGCGCCGGCCAGTACGCCACCATCTCCTGGACCCTCGGCCGGCCGCCGCCGAAGCCCGTCGCGGTGGGCGGTCCGGCGAGGATCAGCGAGGCGATCTCGCGAGTGAACCGGTCAACCGCGTGCCGATTGGAGGAGTGCTTCACGCCGATCCGCAGCTCGACTTCAGGCAGATCAGCCGGTGGCGGCCCGACCAACGGGCCGTGCGTGGCGTTTGCGCCCAGATACTCGGTGTAGATCTCATCAAAGCGTAGTCCGATACGATCGAAGCGCGCGCGAAGCGTGCGGTCCGCCGCTCGCGCTTTCTCATAGGCTTCCGGCCAGGAGTAGACCATTCGACCGACCGCTTTCCACCCCGCGTGGTAAGAGATGGACACCTTCAGCATGTCCGTGGCAGGGCTGCCTTTCACACCGAAGACGCGGACGCGGTCTTCACTCTCCTGTTCGAGGTGGATCGTGCCGAAGTCGGCGATGCAGTCCGGCGTGATATACTCGGACGGATCGCCCATCTCGTACAGCAGCTGTTCCGTCACCGTGGGCACCGTCACCCGCCCGCCCAGCTCCTCATGCTTGGTCACGACGAACTCGCCGTTCGAACGCGATTCGATGATCGGGTAACCGATGTCGCTGTAGTCGATGCTCTGCCAATCGACGCCCGTGTTGCCGCCGGTCGCTTGCGCTCCGCACTCGTTGATGTGCCCCGCCACTACGCCGGCTGCCAGCTTGTCCCAGTCGTCTGCCGCCCAGCCGTGCTCGAACATCATCGGCGCATAGGTCAGCGCGGTGTCCGTCGTACGCCCGGCCAGGACGACGTCGGCGCCCCGCCGCAGCGCTTCGATCATCGGCTCGGCCCCGATGTAGGCGTTAGCCGACTGGATCGCGTCGCGAATCGCCTCCAGCGGCTCGTCCGTCTCCATGTTGCGCAGCTCGATCCCCTCGGCCAGAAGGTCGTCCAGCCGCTCCATGAGATCATCGCCGGTGATTACGCCGATGCGCGCGCGGCCATCCAGCCCGACCCGGCGAGCCAGATCACGCACCGACTCGGCGCAGGCCAGCGGGTTCACGCCGCCGGCGTTGGCGATGACGCGGATGCCTCGCTCGACGCAGGTAGGGAGGATGCGGCCCATCAACGGCACGAAATCGCGGGCGTAGCCCTGGGAGGGGTCTCGGTTCCGCTGCTTCTGGAGGATGGACATGGTAATCTCGGCCAGGTAGTCCATCACCAGGTAATCGATCGGACCCGCCTGAACCTGGCGCACCGGCGCCTCGAGCCAATCGCCCCAGAATCCCTGGCCGGAGGCGATACGGACGACTTTATCGCTCACTTGAGAAGAGATTCCAGCGAGCCGGGAAGCGCGAAGGGACCGATATGAGGCCCGGCGTTCTGGATGGCGGCCTCGAGGGCCAGGGTCAACGCCTCGCGCGTCTTATCGGGGACGATCACGGCATCGACGTAGCCACGGGCGGCGGCGAAGCGGGCGTCGAGCTGTCGATCGTAGGTCTCCTTGGTCTTCTGCATCGCCTTCTGAGTTCCCTCGTCCAGATCGCGGCTTTCCTTTTCCGCCTTGCCGATAGCTCGGCCGTGCACCGCAACCGCCGCCGATTCGCCTTCCATCACGCCCATACGGCCGGTGGGCCACGAGAAGATGAAGTCGGGATCGAAGCCCTGCCCCGCCATCGCGTAGTAGCCGGCGCCGCTGGCATGGTTGATGGTGAGGACAATCTTCGGCGCCGTGGCCACCGCCATCGCCTCGACCATCTGGGCGCCCGCACGAATAATTCCCGAGTGCTCGGCCTCGGTTCCCACCATAAACCCCGAGACATCCTGAACGTAGAGCAGCGGCCGGCGGTGCCGGTCGCAGGTCTCGATGTAGTAGGCGTTCTTCTCGGCGCTCTCGGTGTAGATGATGCCGCCGAAGCGTGGTGTCTTCTCCTTCTTGCCCTGGAATATTCCGCGGTCGTTCGCGAGGATGCCGACCGGAATGCCGTTGATACGCGCATCGACGCAGATCATCTCTTGGGCGCGCTCGGGCTGGAACTCGTTCCACTCGCCCTCGTCGACGATCGTCTCCAGCAGCGCCCGCATGTCGTAGCCGCCGCGATGGTCATCGGGAATGATCTTGTAGGCTTCTTCCGGCTGTCGTTTCGGCGGCCGCGGCTCGGAGATCGTAATGGGCAGGCCATCGGTTGGCGGCAGATCCGCGATGTACTCGCGTATCATCCGGACGCACTCTTCGTCGTTCTCGGGCTCGTAATGAGCCACACCCGAGATCTTGGTGTGCGTATCCGCACCGCCCAGCGTCTCGGCGTCCACCGACTGCCCCGTCGCGCCCTTCACCAAGTTGGGACCGCCCAGCCCCATGAAGCTGGTGCCCTTGACCATGAAGATCACATCGGAGAGCGCGGGCAAATAGGCGCCGCCGGCGATGCAATTGCCCATGACCGCAGAGATCTGCGGCACCCTCAGGTAGCGCCGCATGAGCGAGTTGTAGTAGAAGAGCCGCGACGCGCCGTACTGGCCGGGGAAGACCCCGCCCTGGTACGGCAGGTTGATGCCCGAGGAATCGACCAGGTAGACGATCGGGATGTGGCAGCGCATCGCGATCTCCTGAGCGCGCAGCATCTTGGGGATCGTCTCCGGCCACCAAGAACCGGCTTTCACCGTGGCGTCGTTGGCGACGACGACCACCTCGCGCCCGCCTACGCGACCGTATCCCGTGACCACCCCGGCGCCCGGCGCCGCACCTTCATAGCGGTCGTAGGCGACGAGGAGCCCGACCTCCTGGAAGTACGAGTCCTTGTCCAGCAGCAGGTCGAGCCGCTCCCGGGCGGTCAGTTTCCCTTCGCCGTGCTGCTTGTCGACCTTCTTCGGGCCGCCGCCCATTCGCAACTCGGCCTCGAGTAACTGAAGCTGCTGCGCCAAATGGCGCATCCTGGGTTTGTCCTTAGGCTTCAAAACCATTCCGCTTTCGCATCGCCATCTCCATCCTCATCGCCATCGACATCGAGACCAGGACCTGGATGAGGATGACGATGGCGATGGCGATGGAGAGCCCAAACCACTACTCGTCGCTGGAGCGGTGAGCCTCGAACCACTCGCGAATGTAGGCCACCGCGTCTGTCGTCGGAGTCCCCGGGCCGAACAGTTGACCAACCCCCATCTCCGTCAGCTTCTCCATGTCTTCCGCGGGGATGATGCCGCCGCCCGTCAACAGTACATGACCCATCCCTCCATCCTTCAGGAGGTTGAGGACGCGGGGGAAGAGAGTCATGTGTGCGCCGGACAGAACCGAGAGGGCCACGACATCCACGTCCTCCTGGATCGCCGCCTGCACGATCTGCTCCGGCGTTTGGTGCAGACCGGTGTAGATGACCTCCATGCCGGCGTCGCGGAGCGCCGCGGCCACGACCTTCGCACCGCGGTCATGTCCGTCCAGGCCGGGCTTTCCGACCAGCACGCGTATCTTGCGTTCTGCCATAACTTTCGGGATCGCGGTTATCAGTCGGGGCTCGCGACGAGATAATACCCGCGCCTTGAGCCACCAGCAAGCCGACGGTCAGGCGACGCGGTCACGGCAGACCTTCGGGCTCGCCCACCTCGGCCCGCTAGCTGAGCCCGTCCCGCAAACGCGCTGCGGCCGCTTCCGGTGCCGTCACGACGATCTGGACGCCGACGCCCAGCTCGAAACCCGCCGCCAGCGTACGGCGCGGGATGATCTGGACGTACCAGGGCAACGCGCTCTCGGTTCCGAGCAGCGGCGGTGTGTGGAGTACGTAATTGTAGTCGGGCCCGTTCAGCGCCGAATCGAGAGCGGTAAGCGCGCGTCGCAGCGCCAGCCCGAAGTCCAGCAAGGTCTCGTCGTCCACCTTGTCCAAACGCTGGGGCACGAAGCGAGGCGCCACCCAGATCTCGAAATCGTGCGAGGGCGCGTAGGGCACGAACGACGCGAACCGTTTCGTGGCATCGATCAGCCGGTCGCCCTTCTCCACCTCCTCATGCACTATGTCGAAGAGCAGCGCGTGACCGCCGGCGCCCCGATGCTCTAGGGCGCGTTCCAGGACTCGCTTCACGTGGGACGGCACGAAGCTAAGCGCCGCCAGCTGCGAGTGCGGGTGCAGGATCGTGGCGTTTGCCAGCTTCCCCTGGTTGCGAAAGATCACGACGTGGCGGATTCTCGGGTCCTGAGCGGCAGCCGCGAACCGATCGCGGTAGGCCTGCATCGCCCGCGACAACTCGTCGTCATCGAACTCGATGAACGGCTTGTCGTGACGAGTGTGTTCGATGATCACTTCGTGCTTGCCCAGCGCCGGCTCCGCATAGCGGTAGCGGCCTGCATCGTCCGCGACTGGCTCGGGCACCTCCACCAACGCCGGGTACTTGTTCTGCACGGCCCGCACCTGCCAATCGGGGTCCAGCGCATCCTGGCTCCAAGGGACTCGATAGACTTCCGTCGCCGCCAGCTTCTCGTTGCCGGGACAGAACGGGCAGGACGGATCGTAGTGCGGCAACTCTTCCGCCTCGTCCGAATAGTCGGGCAGGTTCGGGCGCACGGCCCTGTTAGCGGCAACGATGACCCTGTCGCCGGTCAGCGCGTTGAACCGAATCTCTGGATAAGAGGGGTTAGTAGAAATTGCTGGCTCCGTATTCTTGCACGTTATTGAATTGCGAATATCGAACACCGAACACTCAAGTCAGAAATAACCTCGCCACGCTCCTTCGTCATTCCTTGTTCGATATTCGAATGTTCATCCTTCAAAGCCCTAGAAGAAGACCGGTTCCCTGAATCGTCCGTATATCCTCTCCAACGCAAACCTGATTTCTCCGAGCGTCGCGTACGCGCGTACCGCGTCGAGCGCCGGTTCCATCAGGTTCTCACCGTTCTGCGCCGCTTCCGCCAGCCGTTCCAACTTTCGATCGACTTCCGCCTGATCGCGCCGCTCGCGCAGATCGGCCAGCCGCTGCCGCTGTTTCTCCTCGATCTCCGGACCAATCCTCAGCAGATCGATCGACAGATCTTCGTTCCCGCCGGTGAAGTCGTTGACTCCGACGACGATCCGTTGATTCGACTCCACCTCGTGCTGGAAGCGTTCTGCCGACAGCGCGATCTGGCCCTGGAAGTAGCCCTCCTCGATGCCCTTCACCACGCCGCCCATTTCGTCGATCTCGGCGAAAGTGCGCTCCGCGTCCTCTTCCATCTTGTCCGTCAGCCATTCGACGTAGTACGAGCCCGCCAGCGGGTCGATTGTGTTGGGCACGCCGGTCTCGTATGCCAGGATCTGTTGCGTGCGCAAGGCGATGCGAACGGCCTTCTCCGTTGGCAGCGCCAGCGTTTCGTCGAGCGCGTTCGTGTGCAGCGATTGCGTACCGCCCAGGACCGCCGCCAATCCCTGGTACGCGACGCGGGCGACGTTGTTCTCGGGCTGCTGCGCCATCAGCGAGACGCCCGCCGTCTGCGCGTGAGTGCGCAGCCGCCAGCTCTCGGGGTTCTTCGCCCCGTAGATCTCCTTCATGTGGCGCGCCCAGATACGCCGCGCCGCACGGAACTTGGCAATCTCCTCGAAGAAGTCGTTGTGCACGTCCCAAAAGAACGACAGCCGCGGCGCGAACTCGTCCACGTCGAGACCGCGCTCGATACCCTTCTCGACGTAGGTGAATCCGTTCTTCAGCGTGTACGCCAGTTCTTGCACTGCCGTAGAACCGGCCTCGCGGATATGATAGCCGCTGATCGAGATCGTGTTGAACTTGGGCGCGTTGACGCTCGACCACTCGAAGATGTCGGCGATGATCTTCAGAGCGGGCTCAGGCGGGTAGATCCAGGCATGCTGTGCCATGTACTCCTTCAGAATGTCGTTCTGGATCGTGCCGCGGAACTCCTCCAGATCGACGCCCTGCTTCTCCGCCGTCGCCAGCAGGAAGCAATAGAGCATCATCGCCGGACCGTTGATCGTCATCGAAACGGAGACGTCTCTCAGCGGGATGCCGTCAAACAGCGTCTCCATGTCGGCGAGGCTCGATATGGCCACGCCGCAGACTCCGACCTCGCCTTCCGAGCGAGCATCGTCAGAGTCGTAGCCCATCAGCGTCGGGAAGTCGAAGGCGACCGAGAGTCCGGTCTGTCCGTGGTCGAGCAGATACTTGTAGCGCTCGTTCGTCTCCTCCGCGGTGCCGAATCCGGAGAACTGACGCATCGTCCACAGTCGAGTGCGGTACATCGTCGTGTACGGCCCGCGCGTAAAGGGATACTCGCCGGGAAATCCGAGCTTGTCTCCGTACTCCGGGTCATAGGTGCCCGTGTCCAGTGGTGTGTACAGCGGATCGATTTCCCGCCCGGAAAGCGAGTCGAAGATGACGTCGTCCCGCTTGGGCATTCCGCCGAATCTGCCCAGCCAGGATGCCCGCTCGCGCCGAAGCTGATCGAGCTCCGACTTCAGCCGCTCGTTTTCGGCCGCTAGTTCGCTAACCGATGGTCTTTTCTTCCGTTCGCTCATATGGTTTCACTCTGTACTCGGGTCGCGGTCACAAGTCCTGAGCGTCGCCGACGCCATTCAGTATCTCGCCAGCCACATCGTACGGCGTTCGCTTCCCCGATTCCAGGTCTGCTCGAGCCGCCTCGAGGATCGCCGTGCCCGGGCCTTTCGACCAGACCCGCGACTTGAGCCCGCGTTCGACAACAGCACGCACCCGTTCCAGCAACCGTTTGCTCCGCCTTTCCTCCAGCTGGCCGGTCTCTTTCAAGAACGCGTAATGCGCGTCGAATGTGTCGACCAGCTCAGACACGCCCTCACCGGTGTGAGCGGTCGAAAGCAAGACCGGGATCTGCCAGCCTGCCGGCTCCTTCTTCGCCAAACCTCTCGCAGACTCGGCAACCCTGCCCTCACGCTTCGCCGCCTTACGTTTCGCCAGCTCGGTGAGGTCGATACCGTGATGCACGGGCACGCGGTCGTAGACCTGGCCCTGGCGGAGTCTGAGAATCGTCTTCAGCTCGCCAGCAGCGCGCTGCGCCTCGGGACGGTCCGCCTTGTTCACAACGAAGATGTCGGCGATCTCCATCAGGCCGGCCTTCATCGCCTGGATCGAGTCGCCGGACTCGGGCGTCAGCACAACGACCGTGGTGTCGGCGGCCTCGGCGATCTCGAGCTCGGACTGCCCCACCCCGACCGTCTCCACGACCACGCGCTCGAACCCGAACGCGTCCATCAGATCGGCCACCTCGCGGGTCGTGGTCGCCAGACCGCCCTGCGACCCGCGGCTGGCCATGGAGCGAATGAAGATCCCGTCATCGCCCGACGCGCCCGTCATGCGGATGCGGTCGCCCAGCAGGGCGCCGCCGGTAAACGGCGAAGTGGGATCGACGGCCACCACGCCCACGCGTTCACCGTTCTTCCTGACGACGCGGGCCAACGCGTGGATCAGCGTCGATTTCCCCGCCCCGGGCGGTCCCGTGATGCCGATGCGATGCGCGCGGCCCACGCGCTCGTGCAGCGCGCTCAGCAACGCCTCGAAGCCGGGCCGGCCGTTCTCTACCCACGAAATGGCCCGGGCCAGCGCCCGGGCCTCGCCGTTCTCGAACGATTCCAGCAGCTCGTGCTGGCTGGATTTAGACTCTGTCATCGCCACAATTTATTAAGTTGTCCGCCGGTCTCATGGTGGTCAAGCCTGCGAGGGCGTTTGAACGCTCTCCGAGCCACTATCACTCCCAGGCCAGGCCACACCGATGCCGATGGTCGCGCGCCGGGCGAGCCTCGGCTATCTTGGAAGCGGCAGTAGTCTCGCATCGGCGGAGGTAGTCATGGCTCTCTGCCCCGTTTGCGGCGTCCACTATGTGTCCCACCCCAACGCCAAGTGCGCTTCCTGCAGGCAGCGGGAGGATTTCCGGCAGGAGATGCACGATCTGGCCGAGCACGCGACGCAACGCCGCGCCCTGCTGGACTCGATCCCCTCGAGGAAGTTCCAGAAGCTGGACAAGCGCATCCGCAAGGCGATCAAGAAAGAACTTGGGCGGGACTGGAAGGAGTGCCCCTATCCTTTCGCGATGGGGCTTTCCTGTAACTGCGACTTCTGTCAGCGCTACTGGCCCATGCTCGAGGAGGCGTCCGGGAGCAGCTAGGCGTCCGTGACTTGGGGCGCCGATTGCTGATCATTTGAGGTGGGCAATGATGGCACCCTAACGTCGTTCAGATATTCCCCACCGTTCCCCGGGCCAAGATGAACAGGCCGCTCACCCTCGCCGTCACCGGTTTACTCTCTGCGATGGCATTGGCCAGCTGTGGCAGCGACGACGCAATCCGACAGACCCCGGCTGCGCCGAAGTGGTCGAGGTAGCGGTCACCCCGGCAGTAGCTAGGCAACGGTACAACTGTCGACCGTCTTACCCCTGTGCGGGTGCAAGGATCAGCGGTTCACTGATCAGTTCAGGAGCCGGTCACACTTGCGCCATCCAGGAGAGTTCCGTCGCGGTGGACGACGCCTACTGCTGGGGAGAGAACAACCACGGCCAGCTGGGTGACGGAACCACGGCCAATAGTCCACTGCCCCGACGAGTCATCGTTCCGTAACGGCTAGCGACAGAAGCCCTCTGCCGCAGTCTAGAGACTGAAGTCTCGCCGCACGAGCTGGCCGCCGCTAGGCGAGTTGCGGCAGCAGGATCCAGCTAGCCAGGCCGAGCAGGAAGAAGAACCCGAAGATGTCGGTCAGCGCGGTGAAAAACACCGACGACGCCACCGCCGGATCGACGCCCAGCCTCTCCAACAGCACCGGCACGAAGGCGCCCGCGAAGCCAGCCACGATCAGATTGCCCCACATGGCGAGCATCACGACCAAGCCGAGAAGGAGACTGCCACCCGGGAGAAAATAGCCGACGATCGCGGCCAGTAGCCCGATGGCCAGTCCGTTGACCAGACCGACGGCCACCTCCTTGCCGACCACACCCCAAGCGCCCGATCGCTCCGGTGATACCGCCAGCCTCCGCACGGTTACAGCCAGCGTCTGGGTGCCAGCGTTGCCGCCCAACGCCGCGATGACCGGCATGATGGCCGCGAGAATCACTATGCTCTCGACCGTGTCGCGGTAGACGTAGATGACCACCGCGGCAATCGACGTCGTCAGCAGCGCGACCGCCAGCCACGGCAGACGATTCCTGATCGCCTCGCCGACGCCGCCGCGCACGTACTCTTCCGCCGAGCTACCGGCCAAACGCAGGATGTCTTCCGTGGTCTCCGCCTCGACGATGTCCATCACGTCGTCGAAGGTGATGCGCCCGATCAGGCGGTCGAGCGGGTCGACGACCGGAACCGACACCAGGTTGTACCGCGACAATATGCGCGCCACTTCCTCCTGGTCCATCGTGGCCGGAACGACGGCAACCGGCGGCTCGGTGATATCGCGTATCGGAATCGACGGCTGCGAAACGATGAGATTCTGGAACGAGACCGTTCCACGCAGTCGGCCCAGGTCATCGACCACGAAAACGGCGTAGAAGTCCTCCCCCTCTTCGGCCACGTGCCGGCGAATCTCGGCGATGGCCGAGCCGACCGACGCGTTCTCCGTCACGGCGACGACCTCGGTCGTCATCACGCCGCCGGCCGACTCTTCGTCGTAGGCCAGCAGCTCCCTCAGCTCGCCGGCTTCGGTGAGCGGAAGTTGCTCGAGGACCTCACGTTGCTTCTCCGGCGGCAGGTCGCCGATGATGTCGGCCGCATCGTCGTCCGAGAGCTCCTGGACCAGCTCCGCCACGCGCTCTGGGTCGGCGAGCAGAAGCTCTTCCGGGTGCTCTTCCTCCTCCATCTCGGCAAGCGATTCCGCCGCGATCTCGTCCGGAAGCACCCGCAGAACCAGCGCGCGCTCCTCCTCGTCGAGCGATTCGATCAGATCGGCGACGTCGCTAGGATGGAAGCCCTCCAAGTAGCTTCGCAGCCGTTCGTCTTCGCGCTCCTCCAGCAACTGGCGAACGCGTTCGACGCTCGACCTATGGGTCAGCTCTTCGCTCACCTCGCTACCCATCGTCCGACTCCACTTCGATCTGAACGGCGGGCCCGGCCAGTTCCGGTGTGACGGCACCGCCTGATATCACCAGTTTGAACCCATCCTCCACGCTCATCTGCAGGGTCCGTATGTCCGTGCGCGGAACGAACACGACATAGCCCGATGTAGGATTCGGCGTTGTCGGGATGAACACCGCCACCGCGTCCTTGCCCGTTAGATCGCTGATTTCGCCCGCCGCTTCGCTGGTCAGGAAACCCACCACCCAGCAGCCCGGACGCGGGTACTCGACCAGCACGCACGATCGGAAGAACCTCTTCTTCTCCCCCAGGATCTGCTCGGTCAGCTGGCTGGCCGCGCTATAAATGCTCTTCGTGAGCGGGAACCTCATCAGCCAGTTCCGCCCCATGTTGATCAACTGGCGGCCGACCGCCTGCTGCGCGACCCAACCGACACCGATCACCAGCGCTACCAGGACAACCAGACCAAGCCCGGGAACGCGCACTCCGACCGCCGCGAAGATCCGGCCGAGAATCGCATCGAGCCTCGCGAATATCCACCAGAGAACAAAGACGGTGACGCCGACCGGCGCGATGACAACGATGCCGGTCAGCAGGTAGCGCCTGATCCGTCTTAACAAGGCTCTATTCAGTTCCATGGCCGTTCACCCGGCCTAACCTTAGCGGAAGACGGCTGCGGAGTCCACTGCTGAGCGAGTACCGGACTACGCTAATGCATCCGCGTTGTTGCTTTCGATAGTCAACAGCCGACAGCCGATGATCAATTCACGAGGTCTCTTCCGATAATCGACGTTCGATCTTCGATGGTCGACATCCGTCCCCCACAAATCGGGCAATCGTGCGTCGAACATCGGATGTCGAGCCTCGAGAATAACTCGAAACTCGGCCGTCGATTATCGACTATTGGCTATCCAAGAAACCGAGTGAGTAGTTCTTCCTGGCGGCGGAACATCTCGCTCTCGAGCCGCTCGGCGCCTTCTGGGTGATCGTAGCCAACGACGTGCAGCACACCGTGGATAACGAGGCGCAGCAACTCTTCTCGCAACTCGACGCCCCACTCGCGAGCGGACGCCGCAGCGACCTCCGGGCAAATGTAAACGTCTCCCAGCGGCTCGCTCGGCTCGGAGAGGTTGAAGGTGATCACGTCGGTGGGGCCGGCGCGGTCGAGATGTGTTTCGTTAAGGGCGGCCATGGCCGGGGCATCCACGAATGTGACCGAGATCTCGCCGGTTGCGACGCCTGCGTCTTCCGTTACGGCGGCTACGGCCCGGAGGACATCTTCGTCGGTGATGGGCCCTGCTGTCCCTACTCGATTGACGTAGACTTCCAGCCCGCCGGCCGTCACGGTGCTTCCAGTGCCGCCGGCTCCTCTTCCTCCGGCACGTCGTTGTTCTGGGTGGGATAGTCGATGCGGCTGTGGTACATGCCGGTCAGCACCTTCACGAACTGCTGCTTGATGACCGTCAGCTCCTGCTGGGTGAGCGGCGCGTCATCCAGTTGCTTCTCGTCCATTTTTGATCTCACGATGCGATCGACGAGCTCCTCGATGCTCTCGTACGTCGGATCTTGCAACACGCGGGCGGCCGACTCGACCGAGTCGGCGAGCATGACGACGGCCGTCTCCTTGCTCCGCGGCTTCGGACCCGGATAACGGAAATCCTTCTGGCTATACTCTCCGTCCGGATCGAGCTCTTTGGCGCGCTCCCAGAAGAAGCTGATCCGCGCATCACCGTGATGTTCGGCGATGAACGCCCGCACCTGATCGGGCAGCCGCGCGTCTTGCCCCAGCTTCAGACCGTACTCCACGTGCTCGCGGATGATGTTCGCGCTCGTGCTCGGTTTCAGCTTGTCGTGAGGGTTGCGACCACGCGGCTGGTTCTCGACGAAGTACTGAGGTTTCTCGACCTTGCCGATGTCGTGGTAGTACGAACCGACCCTCACCAGCAGGCTGTTGGCTCCGATTCCGTGCGCCGCAGCCTCGGCCACGTTGGCGACGTTTATCGAATGGGCGTAGGTCCCCGGCGCTTCCAGCGACAGCTTCCTCAGGGGCGGTCGCGTTAGGTCCGCCAGCTCGAGCAGCGTCTGGTCGGTCGTGATTTTCGTGAACGTCTCTGCGAGAGGAAGGACTCCCCAGGCCAATAGAGCGCAGCCGATCGCGTTCACCGTTCCCCAGAACGAGATCGTGAAGATCGTGTCCAGATCTACCCGCCCAAGAAGCCCCAAACTCGCCCCGGCAAGGACGAACGCGCCCGCGATCGCGGTGGCGAAAGTCCACATGTGAGCGCGCCGCCTGACGACACGGCCGCCCAGCGCCGCCGCCGTGCCCGCCAGTAGCGTCGGAAACAGGACCGCCACTGCGAGGAAAGGCGCACGAAAGGCCACGAGTCCTACTAGGACCATGACCGTGACCAGAGCGATCAGACCGTCGTAGAGACTGGCCAGCACGAGCGCCGCGAATGCGACAGGTAGTAGATAGGGCTCGGCGCCAGACCACGCGATCAACGCTCCCGCGCCGATCACGGCCATAACGAGAATCCAGAACAAGCCCAGCGACCTGTTCGACCCGTAGATCGCCGGCCGGAAGTACCTGAGCACGACGGCGAAGACGAGGAGCAGAATTAGGTTGTATAGAAGGCCACCCGCTTGCGCGCTAGCCGACCTCGGTGCGCCGTTTTCGGCGAGCGCGGCGCGCAGCGCGTTCAGCTTCTCGACCTCCTCCGACCCGACCCGCTCGTGCGCGGTGACGATTCGTTCGCCCGCCAGCACCCTATAGCGCGTTTCATCGACAGCCCCCCGCGCCTCATCGCGGAGCGTGCGTGTGGCCTCTCTGTTCTCTTCGATCGTCGGACTTGGACTTGCGAAGCGGATGATCAAATAGCTGTACAGCCGGTGCTCGTCGAGATCGAACTGTGCCGGCGCGAGCGCGCGCGCCCGAACGTAGAAGGCCTGAAGCGTAAGGAGCGAGTCGCGTTGGACGAGCCGATCGCGGCCTTCCGCTCGCAATACGACCGCCGCCGTACTCGAGCCCGGGAGATCCGCTTCTCTCACCACACCCGGCCGCAGAAGCCTATCGAAAGCTCGCTGCAGCGCGGTTACCAGTCTCTGGCGCACCTCCGGTTGGACGAGAAGGGAGACTCGCACCTCATTGACGGGAATCCGACGCTCCTCCATCGCGGCGCGAATGCCCTGAGACCGTTCCGCAGAGCTCTCCACTCCCTCGGTCGCGGCGGAGAGAGCCTCAAAGAACTCGGTCGCATTGGCGATCGCCGAGTCGGCGTTCTCGGGACGGTGATCGAGAATAGGGGAAACCGAGCTGGCTGCCGCTTCTTTCGCCTCGCGCAGCTCGTCGTCCGGCATAGGGACATCGAAGTCCATGGGTGCGATGACGTCTTGATCCGCGACCTCTTCCTCGTTCCAGTCCGGCAGCTCGGGCGGAGCCCTGACCGGGAACGCCACATCGATGAGGATCACAGCAGAGGCCAGCAGAACCAGGCGATAGAAGTCTCCAAAGAAGCGCACCCTGCGCCCGGGCAACTCGCTGACCAGGTGACGCAGCCGCCTGACAGGCTTCCTCTTTTTTCCCTGCCCTGAATTCATCATTTCTTCTCAGGATGGGAGTCGTTCGACCGCACCTTCGCGTACGCTCGGATGATGTCCTTGACCAAGCGATGCCGGACGACATCGACCTCCGAAAGGTAAACGAAAGAGATCCCGTCGATACCCTGCAGGATACGCTCGACCTCCAGCAGCCCCGAATCTTCTCGCCGCGGCAGGTCGATCTGGGTCTTGTCGCCGGTGATCACGGCCTTCGAGTTCAGGCCGAGCCGGGTCAAGAACATCTTCATCTGCGCCGTGGTCGTGTTCTGCGCCTCGTCGAGGATGACGAAGGCGTCCGACAGCGTTCTACCCCGCATATACGCGAGCGGCGCGATCTCCAACGTCCGATTCTCCAGCGCCCTACGCAACTGTTCCGACGGCATCATGTCGCCGAGCGCATCGTACAGAGGCCTGAGGTACGGATCGACTTTTTCCTCGACGCTGCCCGGGAGGAAACCGAGTTGCTCGCCGGCTTCCACCACCGGGCGTACCAATACGACTCGCCGCAGCCGTTTCTTGTGGAGCGCGTCTATGGCCATCGCCACGGCCAGGTACGTCTTGCCGGTGCCGGCCGGTCCGATGCCGACGACGATCTCGCTCCGCGCGATCTCATCGACGTACTGCTTCTGGCCCCCCGTACGAGGCGTGATGACCTTCCTCGACGCCGGCAGCACGATCTTGCTCTCCTGCATCGCGATCGGCTCGAGCCCCTCTTGCTCCGCCACGACGTCCGCGAAACGAAGAATGTCGCTGGCCGAAAACGGCGTACCCAGGCGCGCGAGATCGATCATGTGCCGGGCCACGGGTATGCACCGTTCCACTTCACCCAGCGAGCCGGAGAGCACGAGATGGTCTTCCCTGATCACCACGCGACAACCGCAGACTTTGGCAAGTTCCTGGAGGTTCGCGTCGTTCACGCCGGCCAGGATGAGTTGGTCGGCGCCTTCGACGTCCAGACGATGCTGGATGGCCCGCGATGCGTTCGTCGTCGGTTCAGTCATCGTCTCGCTCCAGCGGCCTCAGTCCCAACTCCTCCAGCTCGTCCGGCGGCACCGCGGCCGGCGCGCCTTCCATCAATGCGCGTGCCGCTGTCGTCTTCGGGAATGCGATCACATCGCGCAACGAGTCGCCCCCCGCCAAGTGCATGACGATCCGATCGAGGCCCAGGGCGAAGCCGCCGTGCGGTGGCGCCCCGTACCGAAACGCCTCCAGCAGGAACCCAAACTTCCTCTCGGCCTCCTCGCGCGAGATGCCCAGCACGCCGAGCACGGTACGCTGCAGTTCCGGCTCGTTGATTCGGATGCTGCCGCTGCCGAACTCGGAGCCGTTGTAAACCAGGTCGTAGGCGCGAGAACGCGCGGCCAGCGGATTCGTCTCCAGCAACTCCACGTCCTCCGGCGCCACCGAGGTGAACGGGTGGTGGCTCGGCACGGCCTCACCGCTATCGGGGTCAACGTCGAACAACGGAAAGTCGGTGACCCAAAGGAAGCGATCGCCAGCCTCCACCGCCTCCATTACGGAGCCGAGGTGACGGCGTAGAGCATCCAGGGCGGCGCTCGCCGTTCTGTCCGGCCCGGCGACGGCCACGATCAGATCGCCGTCCCCCGCGCCGAGACGTTCCCTCAGGCCCTCGAGCTCGCTGCTCGACAGCTGCTTGCCGAACCCACCGTGCGCCTCCGACTCCGTCAGCTTCGTCCACAGTGCGCCGGGCGCTCCCGCTTCCCGCGCCACGCCGTCGAGCGCATCGAGCGCTTTGCGGCTGAGGCGGGCGCCGCCCGATACCCGGAACCCTCGGACCCTGCCGCCGGACTCGATCGTCGAGCGGAAAATCCGGAAATCGCTCGCCCCCAGCAGGTCGCTGAAATCGACCAGCTCCCACGGGATCCGCAAGTCCGGCTTGTCGGTCCCGAAGCGCTCCATCGCTTCGCCGTAGGTCATGCGCAGGAACGGCCGCTCGATGATGCGACCGGCGCACGCTTCCCACACAAAGGTCATCACCTCCTCTCCAACCGCGAAGATGTCTTCTTCGCTGACGAACGACATCTCTAGATCGAGCTGAGTGAACTCCGGCTGACGGTCGGCGCGCAGGTCCTCGTCGCGCAGGCAGCGCGCGATCTGGAAGTAGCGATCGAAGCCCGAGACCATGAGGATCTGTTTGTAGAGCTGCGGCGACTGCGGTAGCGCGTAGAACTCGCCCTTGCTGACCCTACTGGGCGTCAGGTAGTCCCGCGCGCCCTCCGGCGTCGGGCGTGTGAGGACGGGCGTTTCCACCTCGGTGAACCCCTGCCCGTCCAAGGACGAGCGGATTGCTTGGCAGATCCGATGCCGCAGCTGGAGATTGCGTTGGAGCTCCGTTCTACGGAGGTCGAGAAAGCGGTAGCGCAGGCGCAGTTCCTCCGAGGCGAGCTCTTCGTCGGCCCCGTAGGCGACTGGGATCGGCGGCGTCTCCGACGGCGCCAGCATCGTGACCTCCGTCGCCGTCACTTCGACTTCGCCGGTCGCCATGTCCGGGTTCACGGCGTCGGGCGGCCGCCCGGCGACGACGCCTTCCACGGCCACCACGACCTCCGAGCCCAGCCGGCGCACTCGCTCGAGCGACTCCTCGTCCATCGTGCCCGGTCCACACGAGACCTGCACGATCCCCATGCGGTCCCGCAGAACAATGAAAATCAAGTCGCCCAAGTCGCGCCGGCGGTGAACCCAGCCTGCCAAACGAACCCGCTCGCCGATGTGCCCGGCACGGAGCTCGCCCGCCATGTGCGTACGATAGGATGTCCGGTAAGGGGAATCCGTCATTC
>JBDHAS010000023.1:0-72140 GCA_039588015.1 Gemmatimonadota bacterium
CCACGGTGAGAGCTGACGTGACGGCCTACGGCGACAACGGAGTATCGTCAGGCAATGAGTACTGCTACCAGGTTCGAGCCTACAAGAAGAAAGGCAAACGGTACGAGTACACCGAGTACTCTAACGTCGCCTGCGCCGAGCCAGTGCCCGAGCAACCTCCGACGCCGCCCGCCGCACCGTCAGGCCTGACAGCCACGATGGTCTCTTCCGCCGCGATAGACCTCGCTTGGCTGGACGAATCCGACAACGAGGATGGGTTCAGGGTCGAGCGCTGCGAAGGCGCTGGTTGCGGAAGCTTTGTGGAGATCGGACAGGTCGGGGCTGAGGTGACGAGCTATAGTGACGATGGTCTGGCTGCGAGCACGACGTACACATATCGCGTCTTCGCATACAATGCGGCTGGCCTATCCGGCTACTCGAACCAGGCGAGCGCCACGACCGACGACCCGCCGCCCCCGGGCCAGTGCGACGACACGGGCAATCACGACGACGTTGAGCAGCTTTGGAACATCGAGCGCGTTAACGCGCATCTGAACCCGAAGTGGCAGGCGACTCAGCGGGCGGGCTGCGAGATGAAGGCTTGGTTCTTCGGCCTGGATTCGGGTGTAGACAGCGATCACCCGGACCTGAACGTAGCGGAAACGGTGGACTTCGTGGGCGACGGCAGTGGGGGTGAGGACGGGAACGGACATGGCACTCATACAGCGGGCACTGCAGCTGCTGTCGATGGCAATGGAAACGCCGTTGGCGTCGCGCCGGGCGCTCCTATATACGCCTTCAAGGTCTGCGACGACGGCGGTTCGTGCCCGGAGGACGTGGTCCTGGCCGGGATCGAAGAAGTGACGGCACGCAAGCTGGCCAACGCCAGCCAGCCGATGGTGGCCAACATGAGCTTGGGCGGAATCGGCACAGACGAGCTGATGGAGACAGCGGTTCGCCGGTCGATCAACGCCGGCGTGGTCTACAGTCTGTCGGCGGGCAACGGCATGCTCGGTATTTGCATTATCCCCTACGACTCTCAGGATCACACCCCGTCGCGAGTGGGCGACGATGACATCAACGCCGCAGACGGCAGCGACGGAGACACCAAGCGGGTGAATGGCGCGATCGCCGTCACCTCGCACGACCAGAGCAATGCCGACTACGACTGCAACTACGGAAACCCGGTAACGGTGGCGGCGCCGGGTGTTGGAGTCATCTCGACCTGGCTGAACGGCACCTACGCAAACCTGCAGGGTACATCGATGGCGGCGCCGCACGGGGCGGGCGCGGCGATCCTCTACCTGCAGGATCACCCGAACGCGACGCCGACTCAGGTAGAGCAAGCGATCGTGAGCCTGCTGGCTTCATGGACAACGGACGACACACCTAACGCGACAGGACGATTGGATGTGGAAAAGCTATAGGAATCGCGGCGTCATCTGGTAGACGCCTGAAGAGATGACAAAGAGAAGGGGGCTGCAGTACGTAGCCCCCTTTCGATTGGCAAGTCTCTTGGCCGCGTCCGCGGTCTACTCCCAACTCTTGATATCGGCGTCCTCGTCTTCGCCGCCAGGCTGCCCGTCACGACCCAGCGTGAAAAGGTCGTAGCTCGAGGGGTTCTCGTCGCCGGGGCTCTTGTAGATATAGGGCTGCCCCCACGGGTCGAGGGGTATCTCCTTCCTCAGGTAAGGGCCGCGCCAGTTCCTCGGTGCCGGATCGCGCATGGGCCGTTCGCGAAGAGCTTGGAGGCCCTGCTCCGTCGTCGGATAGCGGCTGTTATCCAACCGGTAGTTGTCGAGGGCCACGCTGAACAGCTCGACCTGTGTTCGGGCAGTCGAGCTTTTCGCTTCGGACACACGGCCGATGATCTGAGGGCCCACCAGTCCCGCCAGGAGCCCGAGAACGATGATGACGACTACGACCTCGATCAGCGTGAGCCCGCGTTCTCCTAGTTTCGGCATGATTATACTCTTAGCCATCGGTTAGAAAGCGCTCGTGTTGATGCTATAGATCGCTTGGAGCATCGCGAGGGCGACGAAGCCTACCAACGCTCCAAAGAACAGGATCATCACCGGCTCGATCAGCGAGACAAGCGTACGCAGCGTCCGGCGTACCTCGCCGTCGAACGTGCTGGCGACGCGCAAGCAGAGGTCCTCCAGCCGGCCGCTCTCCTCACCCACCGCGATCATCTGCAACGCGAGCGGTGGCAACGTGCCCGCCAGAGCCGGAGCCAGCGCGCTGCCTTCCGCCACTCCGCTGGCAGCTTGGTCGACCCTATCGCCGATTGCTAAGTTCGTGATCGCGCCGCGCGCGATCTTGAGCGAAGGAACGATAGCGACGCCGCTGCGCAGCAAGATGCCGAGCGTGCGAGCGAAACGGGCTGTAGTGTATTTCAGCTCGAGGTCACCGGCCCAAGGCCACTCCAGCCGGGCCGCATGCCAGCGCCGGCGCGTTTTCGGGTTCCGGAAGGCGCGCCTAATTCCCACGGCGGCCAGGCCGATAACGATCAGCCAGAGCCACCACCAGGCCGTCAGTAAGCCGCTACCGGCAACCAGTAACCGGGTGGTGATAGGGAGCGTGCCGCCGACTTCCTCGAGCATGGCGGAGAAGCGCGGAACGACGAACAGCAACAAGACCGTCACTCCGATGGTGGCAACCACGGCCATGAGGATGGGATAGATCAGAGCCGACTGGATCTGCGACCGCAGTTCGGCGGTTTCTTCTAGGTGCTGGGCGATCTGCTCGAATACCGTCTCCAGCGCCCCGCTGGCCTCGCCCGCTTCGACCATGGCAGGTACCAACGGCGGGAAGTAGCGCGGCTGCCGGGCCAGGGCCTCGGCTAGGCTGGCGCCGCCCTGAACGTTGCGACGGACCTGCGCCAGAACTTCTGACAGCCCCTCGTGCGTGGCGTGGTCCGCAGTCACGGCGAGAACGCGGTCGAGTGGAATGCCTGCCTCGAGGAGCGTGGCGACGTCGCGGGCCCAGACGGTGACAGCGGTGCGGCGCCCGACAAAGCTGCGGCTCCTAGCATGTGCTGTCGGCGCGGTCTCCAGAGACATCGGATAGAGTTGCCGGCTTCGCAGCTCGTCCAACGCCGTCCTGCGCGAGGAAGCTTCGAGGATGCCCTCGAGGATCTGACCGTTCGGTGCAGCCGCACGGTATCGATACCGCTCGCTCACACCGATGCCTCGTCGCGAGTCACGCGCAACACCTCTTCCAGCGTGGTTATTCCGTCGACGGCCTTGATGTAGCCGTCCACGCGGAGCGGCAGCATGCCCTGCGCTCGAGCCGCTCGCCGAATCTCGGTGATAGCATCTCCCTCGACGAGTCGGTTTCGAAGCGCATCGGTCATCGGCATGAGTTCGTAGATTCCGGTTCTTCCGCGATAGCCACTTCCTGAGCAAGCGTCGCAACCGCGCCCGCGGCGGAACTTCCTCCGGCGGGGTATGCCGAGCTCGGCCGCGGTGTAGTTGCCCAACTCCAGTTGCTTGCCGTCGCCGCTCTTGAACTGCGCGAGCTCGCTCGCGGTTGGCTTGTATGGTTCGGAGCAATCGCCGCAGACGACGCGCACCAAACGCTGCGCCATGATCCCCTCTAGGGTTGCGGAGATCAGGTAGGGCTCGACGCCCATATCGACCAGGCGTGTCAGGCCGCCCGGCGCATCGTTGGTGTGTAGCGTGGAGAACACGACGTGGCCGGTGAGCGCCGATTGCGTGGCGATCGCCGCGGTCTCAGGATCACGCATCTCGCCGACCATCAGCACGTCGGGATCGTGCCTCAGGATGGACCGGAGCGCGTTGGCAAACGCCAGCCCGGCCTTCCGATTGACCGGTATCTGGATAATCCCTTCGAGTTGGTACTCGACCGGGTCCTCGACGGTGATGATCTTGACGCCCGGCTCGTTGATGGAGCGCAACGCGGCATAGAGCGTCGTGGTCTTGCCGGACCCGGTGGGGCCGGTCACCAGGATGATCCCATGTGGCCGCCTGATCAACGGAGCCCACACGTCCAGAACGTGGCCAGGCATGCCCAACTCGGCGAGGTCGCGCGCGTGGCTCCCTCGGTCGAGAATACGCAGGACTACGCTCTCACCGTGGATGGAAGGTACCGTAGAAACGCGCAGGTCGACTTCACGCTCTGAAAGACGCAGCCGAATCCTTCCATCCTGCGGCAATCGCCGCTCCGCGATGTTCAGGTTCGCCATGATCTTGATACGGCTGATCGCGGCGGCCTGGTAGACGCGGGGAGGCCGGGAGACGTCGTGGAGCACGCCGTCGATTCTGTGACGGACGCGGAGCCCATCCGGCGCGGACTCGAGATGGAGGTCGCTGGCACGCGCCTTCAACGCCTCCAGGATCATCACGTTGACCAACTTGATGACGGGGGCCTGATCGGCCAGGGCGCGAACATCGTCGAAGGCTTCCTGCTCTTCCGCGACGACTTCCACGTCAGTCCCTCGCAAATCCTGCTGCCCGTCGGCGAGAGCCTCGCCTGCGGCAGACATGATCGCGGCATGGATCTCTGCGGCGGGGGCATCGACGAGCTTGACCCGGCTGCCAAAGGTCCAGCTTAACTCGTCTAAGGTCGTTGGATCGAGTGGGCCGCCGGCGGCGACGACGAGCGTTCCGTCCGAAAGTTCGAGTGGCAGAATGCCGTGTTGCTCGAGGTATTTGGGCGAGAGTCGCCGAGCCAGCGGGCCCGAAGCTGCGGCCCGCAGCTCTTGGGTGGAGCGTTCGAAACCGGTTGCTGTCGGCTGACGGTGGACAACCCCGTCGTTGCGGGCGAGGCGATGACGGTCGTCGTCTTCTAGCTGTTCTCCCGGCTGTGGCTCTGCTAGCTGCCGTTCGCTCACCTCGTGGTCTTCAGCCTGCTGGGAACTGGCAAGACCCGCCACCTTCGAGACCAACGGCCTATACAGGTAGATACCGTGAGAGCTCCGCTTCGACAGCAGGCCCTTGCTCGCCATGCGGTCTAGGGTAGTCCGCGTCTTCGAGTAGGCCCAGTCCAGCCCGTCCGCCAATCCCTCGTGCACTTCGCGGGCGCTCAGCTCGCCACCTCCCCACAGTACTTCAAGGACGGCCAGCTCAGACTCTTTTAGGTCTGGTGGGGCCTCTTCGCTTGCCACAGAGCGTGCCTCCAGAGCGGATCTGTGCTACGCATACGCTACAATGTAGCGTATATACACACACGTTCACCCGTCCTGTCAAGCACGGGCCGTTGGCGAAGTCGACTGCTAACCGTTCGTCTCGTCCTTGTCATCCCTCAGACTGGCTCGAATCGCTAAAGCCGAATTCTAGATTGCGGCGCGGACCGGTGGAAGGAGAATCCGCCCACCGCTTGGGCAATAATGCAAATGGTGGGCCGAAAACGTGGTCGCTCTAGAAGATCGACAGCTTGAGATAGCGCCCGGGATTCTGCTGAATATCGAGCGTCAACGAGGCGATGTTCTGGGCCGCCGTCCTCAGGTCCTCGTAGAGACCCCGGTCGTTCACAAGCAGACCGAGGGTGCCTTCGCCGCTATCGATCTTCTCCACGACGGAGGAGATCGATTCCGCCGACTCCTGGAGTATGTCGGCCGTCTCGGCCATCCGGGCCGCCGTCTCTTCGATGTCGGCCATGGCCTGCTGTACCTCGACTCCCTCGATCTTGCCCTGCAGCGTCTCGGAAGTCTCCCTCAGGCTGCGGCTGAGGGCGGCGAACTCGCCACCGTTCTCTCGCAGGAGTTGCTCGAGTTCGGCGAGGGTCCCGCGGAGAGAGGAGAGACTCGAGCAGGCCCGTCTCAAAGCCAGCGGTGAGGGTGTCCCCCTCGGCGACGAGCGTCTGCGAGGTTCCAGGCCTTAGCACGACGAGAACATCACCGAAGAATCCGGCCGATTCGACCAGGACCCTGGAATCGGCGGGCAGCTCCAGGTCGCGGTGCAGCCAGAGGCTTATGACTATCCGGTCGGCCGCTTCCAAGTGCACCGAGCGGACCACACCGACCTCGACGCCGGATAGATCCACCCGGTCACCTCGCTCCAGGCCGCCCGAATGATCTAGGACGACGTGAACGGTGTAGCCGCGCTCACCCAGCGGTTGGCCCGTCAGCCAGAAGTACCCCCACGTCAGCAGGGCTGCGCTGATGATCACGAACACCCCGATCCACAACTCCAGTTTCTTACTGCGCCGCCGTGCCACTGTCGCCCCCTGCTCGCTAGGCCGCGAAGATGGTCTCTTCAGATGGGTTCACGAACTTCTGCACTACCGGGTCATCGCTGTTGCGAAATTCATCCACGGTTCCCTCAAAGCGGATCTTCGCCCTGTACAGCAGCGCGACGCGGTCGGCCACCCGGAACGCGTTATCCAGGTCGTGTGTGACCACGATGCTCGTGACCCCGATTTCGTCCTGTAGCTGCGATATCAACTTGCTGATGATGAAAGCGTTCTCCGGGTCGAGGCCCGTCGTCGGCTCGTCGTACAACAGATAGCGCTGGTGCCCTGAGAAGGCGCGCGCGATCGCGACGCGCTTCTGCATGCCGCCGGAAAGCTCGATCGGATAGAGGTCCGCCACCTGCGGATCCAGATTCACCAGATTCAAGCACTCGGCGACGCGCAGTTCGCATTCGCTCTTGGCGTGACGACAGCCGTCGATGTCCATGCCCAGCTGGATGTTCTCGCCGACCGTAAGCGAGTCGAAGAGGGCGGATCCTTGGAATACGTAGCCTACCCTTTGGCGCACTTGGTTCAGTTGGCGGTTGTTCGCGCTGGGTATGGAAACGCCATCGACCACAACGTCACCTCTATCCGGCTCGATCAAGCCGATGATGTGCTTGATTAGCACACTCTTGCCCGTTCCGGACGGTCCGAAGAGTGCCGTGGTCAGGCCTTCCGGCACGTGGATCGAGACGTCGTCGAGAACGACATTGTCACTGAACGCCTTGCTGAGGCCAACGATGTCTATCATTGCAGGAACTCACTCCTTCATTCTTGTCCACGCTGCCCAAGGACAGGGTGCGCGAACGCAAGTACTCCTGTTATCCAAAGGCTTTCAGCAACCGCGCCAGAATGGCGTCCCAGAACATGATGGTCACGGTGCCCGTCACGACGACCGATGTCGTCGTGCGGCCTACACCCTCCGCTCCGCCGCTGGCCTTCAAGCCGATATAACACCCGATGAAGGTGATGGTTGCACCGAATACGGCCGCCTTGATCAGCCCGAACCATAGCGCGAAATCGTGAAAATACGTGCGCACGCCGTAAATGAACTCAGCGCTGGTGATCGGAAGCGTCAGGATGGCCCCGAGCCAGCCGGCGCCGATGCCGATGAAGTCGGCCACGACCACGAGTGGTGGCAGCATCAGGGTTCCGGCCACTACGCGGGGGACCACGAGCTGCTCGACAGGGTCCCGCCCGACGGCGCGCAGCGCATCGACCTGTTCGGTCACGACCATCGTGCCCAACTCCGCGCCGATGCGGGCGCCAATGCGTCCGACCAACACGAGAGCCGTGACCAGCGGGCCAAGTTCGGTCAGAACACTGGCCGCGACCACGCTGCCGACGATCCAGATCGGAACGGTGCCGGTGAACTGGTAGCCGCTTTGCTGGGATGTGACGGCGCCCGACAATGCTGCGACGAGTATGACGACTGGGAGGCTACTGATTCCCATGTCGTACATCTGCGTCAGCAGGGCGCGATAGTAACGCTGCGGCCGGGCCAGCGCGACGACAAACTGGCCGGCGAGCGTGGCGCTGCCCGCCGCGTGTTGCAGCGCCAACACGACGCCGGCACCCAGAGCCTCGGGTATCCGACTCAGAATGTTGCCAGGCTTGATCGGCGTTCGTGTTACTGTATCGGGCATTCTATGACTCTAGATCGGCTTCCGCCGCACCGGGGCCGAGATGGCACTTGGCCGAGTATCCTCGCAGCCAACAAGAAATGACGTTATCGGGCCAAAACGAGGCTGATTATATCGAAAAACCGGGGTGATGCCTAGGGTTCAGGAGGGGCGACGAATTCCTCGATGAAGGGTTCGGGAGAGAGCCTTGACCCCGTGGACCGCTCTAAGAGAGCCTGCCAGTGAAGCGCAGCGCCGTGGGCGAACAACCGCTCGCGCAAGAACCCACCGAGCCGTTCACAGTCGACGTAGCCTGGCGTTCTCCCCGTGTCGATCTCTCGGCGCAGCGCGGAGCCGAGCTGAGATGCGATCAGCTCGCCGAGCAGGTAGTTGTGGTAGTAGACTGGCGCGACTGCCAGGTGGATCTTGGCCGCCCAATCGGGCGAATCTCGGCCCTCCGGTCGTATCACAGCTTGAAGCTCTTCCGCCAGGTCCCACCAGTATGCGTCAAGGTCTTCTCGGTCCGGGTTCGCATAGAGCTCTCGCTCGAAGTAGGTCATGACCAAAACCCAGCGTGCGGTTAGCAATTGCTCGAATCGTGAAGCCTCGGCGGCGCGAAGGCGCAGGCTCTCGCGATCGTGCAGCTGGGCGCCGGCGGCCTTTTCGAGCCAATCCACGTCGTAGATCAAACGGTCCATGAACATGGCGATCGCTTCGGTCGTCGCTATGTGCGCCGGCTGCCGAAGCGTCCAGGGTAATTCACGGGGGATGAAGGTGTCGTAGGCCGCGTGTCCCAGTTCGTGAAGGAGAATCCCCATCCAACGATCATCATCCTTCACATTGCACAGGATCCGAACGTCGCCGTCGCGATCGATGTCGGTGCAGAAAGCGTGCTGATCTTTGCCGGCTCGCTCGAACAGGTCGCTACGATCGAGCACGTCGCGGATCGGCAAACCGATCCCTTGGAAATAGCGTTCGGCGACGGCGACGACATCGCGCCCGCGGAAATGGGACTCGAGTCCCAACTCCTCGGCTAACGGCACTTCCTGGAAGAACGGGTCCTCGTAGTGCCAGGGGCGGAGAGCGTCGGGCTCGATGCCGTATCGGTCCGCCAGGCGTGCATCGACGGCTGCCTTCGCATCTCTGAAGGGTTCCTCCGTACGCCGCCTCAGGTCGGCGAAAACGGCGAAGAGCTCCTCTTCGTCGATCTCCTGCAGCTCGAGCTGCATGGCGTAGAAGTCGCGAAAACCGAGGGAGCGTGCCGCCTCGTTCCGTCTCTTGACCAACTCGAGAAGCGGGCCTGCCACGCGCGCCGCGATCTGCTTGGAGGCTTCCCAGGCTGCCCGCCGCCCTTCTTGCCCGCGTTCGCTACGCAGGATGTGGAGGATTTCATTGTTGCTGACTTCGCAGCCGTCGATCCGGGAGCGAAAGTTGTAAAACTCCGCTTGGATCTCGTTGCTGCGCCTGACCAAGTCGTCGATCACATCCACCGGCAGTAGGTTTTGCCGGTGATAGAGGGCGAGCAGTTCGAGTTGGCGCCGGGAGAGCGGATCGAGGAGTTCTCGAGAGTTCAGGATCTCCTCAATCCGCCGATACCGGGACTCGGAGCTGAGGTACCTGCGTAGGCTTGCTTCGGACTCCGTGGCCTGCGCGATTACCTCGGCCGTACCGGTCGTACTTGCTTCCCAATGCGCCAAGTTGACCGCTGTGGTCAACTGCCTGAGTTCGGGCTCGACTGCGGCCAGGAACTCCCGCGCGACGGCTTCCATCACTCGAGCCCTTCGATCTTACTTCGCGAATGCCGTCGCAATCTCGTCGTAAACGTGCGTCATGATCTCAATGCCCTTGTGGTAAAGGTCGAGAGAGATCCACTCATTCGGTGAATGGAGGTTGCACCCGGGTAGCGCGAAGCCGAGAAGCAACACCGGAGTTTCCAGGATTTGCTCTATCATCGGCACGATGGGGATCGACCCACCCTCGCGGATGAAGAGCGGCGAACGCCCGAAGACGGTTTCGATGGCCGTCGAAGCGGCCTTGATAACCGGACCCTCGGGCTCCACGGCCCACGGCATTGCGCCCGAGTGGAAATCGATCTCCATCTCCACCCCCTCCGGCTTCAGCGAGCGAACGTAGCTCTCGAAGGCCGCGCGTACGGCGTTGGGGTCCTGATTCGGCACCAATCGCATCGAGATTTTGGCCAACGACTTGGCGGGTATGATCGTCTTTGCCCCTTCACCGGTGTAGCCGGAGAGCAGTCCGTTCACATCTAGGGTGGGACGCGTCCAGATCCGCTCTATGAAGTGAACCCCGGCTTCGCCGTCACCGAGGGCTGGAGCGCCCGTCTCTTGCCGGAGGTCTGCTTCGGTGAGAGGGAGTTCCGCGTATGCCTTCTTCTCAGCCGGGCTCGGATCCTTCACCGCGTCGTAGAAGCCCGGGACGGTGATTCGGCCGCTCTCATCCTTGAGCGTTGCGATAATATCAGCCAGCGCGTTCGCAGGATTGACGACGCTGCCGCCGTATTGGCCCGAGTGTAGGTCCTGGCTTGGCCCGCTCAGGCGGACTTCCATGTAGACCATGCCGCGCAGGCCTACCGTGATGCTCGGATGCTCGGGCGAGAGCATTGGCGTGTCCGAGATCACGGCCGCGTCGCACGCCAGCTTGTCGACGTTGCTCTTGATGAATTCCTCGAGGTTGACGCTGCCTACTTCTTCTTCGCCCTCGATCAGAAACTTCAAGTTCACCGGCGGCGTGCCCTTCCCTTCCCGATACGCCTCCAACGCCTTGATGTGGATGTGGACCTGACCTTTGTCATCGGCGCTGCCGCGAGCGTACATGTAGCCGCCGCGGACTGAAGCCTCGAACGGCGGTGTCTCCCACTCGTCCAGCGGCTCGACCGGCTGCACGTCGTAATGGCCGTAGACGAGCAGTGTCGGGGCATCAGGGCCGGCCTCCATGAGTTCGCCGTAGACGACCGGATGGCCTGCGGTGGTGATGATATCGGCTGTCACTCCCTGCTCCTCCAGCTTCCCCTTCACCCACTCGGCGCAAACGAGCATGTCCTCCTTGTGCTCGGACCGGGCGCTCACGCTGGGAATGCTGAGGAACTCGGCTAGTTCGGCTTCGAAACGTTGTCGACTCTCTTTCAACACCGTCTCCACAGACATGGTATCGCCTCTCCTACCTTAGGTTCTCGGGTTGGTGGACGGCTAAGATAGTCTGCTGATGCTGGGGCGGCTACACGGATCTTGGCAGCGGGAACGAGTGTCGGGATTGACTATGCCGCCCTTCTAAAGGAGTACTCGGGCGCGGGCGACGTCGAGGATGAAGATGAGGATAAGGATGAGGATGAGGATGAAGATGAAGATGGGTGGCGTTATTGGTAGGGGTTAGGATTGAGGGCACTAGGTGTTACCGTGCCCTCGATCCCGTTTGAGTATGGAAAGGCGAACCGTCAGCTCTTCACGATGCGGTAAACTCTCCCGCCGGCGGTCAAGATGTAGAGTTCCCCGTTGGCGTCTTCACCGAAGCTCGTGACGTTGTCCGATAGCTGCAGGGTCGACCAATCCTTCTGGTCGGCGGCCCCCCCGTTTGAGTGCCTGAAGCTCTTCACCCAGCCGGCGCAGTAATCGGAGTAGAAGTAGAGGCCGCGCGCTTCGGGAATTGCGCTGCCGTGATAGACGTAGCCTCCGACCACACTACCCGAGCAGTCGGGGTCGGCGGTGTGGGCGTACTCCAGCACCGGCTCGGTCAGTCCCGAGCGGTCACAATCAGACGGCGGATTGTGGCACGACCGCCCCTCCGTGATGTCCCAGCCGAAGTTCACACCGCCGAAGCCGGTAACGGTGCTTTCGACGTTGACCTCCTCGATGTCGTTACTGCCGACGTCGCCGATATAGAGGTTGCCGGTTTCTCTGTCGAAGCTGAAGCGCCAGGGGTTCCTCATGCCGTAGTCCCAGATCTCGCTGCGCGCCTCCGGGTCGTCCACGAAGGGGTTGTCCTCGGGGATGGAGTATTGGCCATCGCCGCTGACATCGATGCGGAGCACCGCGCCGAGAAGATCGTCGAGGCTTTGACCGTAACCGCCGGTGTCTCCCCCGCCCGCGCCGTTGCCGTCGCCAAGACCGACGTAGAGGTAACCGTCGGGGCCGAATGCGATCATCCCGCCGTTGTTGTAGTCATCGGGCTGGACGACGGTCAGAAGGACGTCGGGCATCGGGTCGGCGACATCCGGGTCAGCCTCAGACGCCGTGAACCGCGCGATTCTCGAGTCGCCGCTCAGGTCGATGTAGCTGATATAGAAGCGGCGGTCGCTCGCGTAGTCCGGAGAGAAGGCCATCCCCAACAGCCCCTGTTCATCACCGGCGGAGACGCCGCCGCTCATGTCGAGGAAAGGAGTGTCGAGGAGTTGACCGTTCTTGATGATGCGAACAGTCCCGTTCTTCTCCAGAACGAATAGTCGGTCATGATCGCCGGGCGGCGAAGTCAGGAAGATGGGGAAGTCGAGGTTTGTGGCCACGACTTGCAAAGCCAAGGAGAATTCGACTGGGCCTGACGGCTCGTCGTCGTCGCACCCGATGAGCGCGGCTCCAAGGCAAGCTATGAGCGCGAAAGGGAGATGCTTGAGGAATGGTGCTCTCGGCATGGCTCAACTCCTGGTAGGTCTTACTGGGCGGGGGTGCTCGGACAACGGACTAAATGTAGCATTTTCGGCGGCGGAGGCCATGAGGAACCGCGCCGTAATCCTCTCTTGCTTCAACGGCCGGAGATCCCAAGTTTGCCCACACCCCAACCGGCCACAGCTTCCCGAACTCAGTCTTCTGGAGGGTAACGATGAGACGATCAGCACGCGGTTGGTTATTCCTCTCGTTAACAATAGCCCTTGCGGCATCGCTCAGCTGTTCCTCGGCGCAAGCCCCGGAGCCGGGGCCTTCTCCTGCCCCGCAAACGACACCGGAAGCGGACGCCGTGGAGGCTATCGAGGCTGAAGTACCGCCTGTCCTTACCGGGGTGGAGGCGGTGGAAGCCGCCGGTCTAGGGAAGATGTGGACCTTCGACAAGCCGCCGATCGACTACCTCGAAGAGCGGTATGGGTTCACAGCCACGCCCGAGTGGCTCGAACACGTGAGGCTTGCCTCGCTGCGAACCGGCGGCTGCACCGCGTCCTTCGTTTCTCCGGATGGATTGGTGATGACCAACCACCACTGCGCGCGAGGCTGCATAGCGGCTGTCACACCCGAAGGCAGCGATTACATGCAGGACGGCTTCTACGCCGAGTCGCAGCAGGATGAGCTAGTTTGCCCCGGCATGTTCGTCGATCAGTTGATCGACATGGAGGACGTGACGGCGCGGGTCGATGCAGCTTCGCGCGCAGCCGCCTCGGAGGAAGAAGCGGCTAGTTTGAGGAACGCGGAAGCGACCCGGATCGACGAGGCTTGCGAAGCGGATAGCGGTCTCAGGTGCCAGGTCGTTTCTCTCTATCACGGCGGCATCTACTCGCTCTACAAATACAGACGCCGCACGGACGTGCGGTTGGTGTTCGCACCGGAGCACCAGGCAGCTGCCTTCGGCGGCGACCCGGACAACTTCACCTACCCGCGGCACGACTTGGACGTGACGTTTCTGCGCGCCTACGAGAACGGCGAGCCTGTGCAGCCCGAACACTATTTCAAGTGGAGCCAGTCCGGCGCTGCCGAGGGCGAGCCGGTCTTCGTGACCGGCAACCCAGGTACCACATTGCGCCTCAGCACGGTGGCGCAACTGGAATACTATAAGGACGCCTCGTATCCGCGCATCATCGAAAGTTACGTGCAGCGACTCGCGGTGCGGCGTGAGCTGGCGGCGAAGGATGAGGCCAGGGCTGTCAGCTACCGAAACGCGATCTTTGGACTGGAAAATTCTCTGAAGGCCTACACGGGCTTCCTCGGCGGCCTCAACGACCCAGAGCTGATGGCTGCGAAGAAGTCGTGGGAAACGAGCTTCCGCGCCGCGGTGGCGGCCAAGCCGGAGTTGCAGAGCGAATATGGCGGCGCCTGGCAGGAGATTGCCCGCGTCAATCGCGAACTGATCGAGATCGATGCGGAACGACGTTACACGACGTTCGCCTACTATCGATTGCTCACCATCGCTCGCGACATCGTCAGGTTGAACGCAGACATGGCGCGGCCGGGGGCGGATAGGGTGTACAGCGAAGAGGATGTCGCTGGATTGACAAGGAGAATTACTAGCCGGGCTCCCATCGACGTCGAATACGAGCGGCGGTTGCTGGCGCTGATGCTTGCCCGGGCTCGCGAGGTCCTGGGAGCCGACCACCCGTGGGTGCAGGCGGCGTTGCTGGGCCGTGAGCCGGAAGCGGCTGCCCGCGCGATCTACAGCGGAACCGAGCTGACGGAGAATCAAGCGCGCCAGGCGTTGCTCGACGGCGGCCAAGCAGCCGTGGAAGCATCCCGGGATCCGGCAATCGTCTTCGCTCGAGCCGTCGATGCACGAGCTCGGGAGCTGGCTGGGCTGATCGCGGAGCTCAATGCCGTGGAGTCGGTGAACGAAGAGAAGGTGGCCGACGCGTTGTTCGCCGTTTATGGCACGGCCTTGCCGCCAGACGCCACCTTCACGCTGAGGCTTCAGGACGGGGTGGTCCAAGACTATCCCTACAACGGCACCAGGGCGCCCTACAAGACGACTCTTTATGGCTTGTACGACCGCGCCGAGTCATTCGACTACAAGCCGCCGTGGCACCTCCCGCCGCGATGGATCGAGCGCAAGGATCGGCTCGATCTCTCGACACCGATCAACTTCGTGTCGACCAACGACATCGTCGGTGGCAATTCTGGCAGTCCGTTGATCAACCGCGACGCAGAGGTCGTCGGCTTGGCGTTCGATGGGAACATCGAGTCGCTTCCCGGCCGGTTTCGCTACTCGGACGAGGTCAATCGCTGCGTAGCGGTGCACTCGATGTACATCATCGAGGCTTTGAGAAAGGTGTATGATGCCGCCGCGTTGGCAGACGAGATCCAAGGTGTGAACTGACTCGAGGTCACCACATGGAAGAAGCGACCAAACCACGCAGGCTGTCGCCCAAGGCGTACGAAGAAGTTCCAGGCGACCAGTACGAACCGTACATCGCCCCGGACCTCGCTCCAAGGGAGTTCACGTTGCGTGCCGTCGTTGTCGGCGCGGTGTTCGGAGTCATGTTTGGGGCGGCGAACGCCTACCTGGGGCTCAGAGTAGGCCTCACGGTATCGACTTCGATTCCAATCGCTGTGATGACGGTCGCGATTTTCCGCGCGCTGCAGGGCGTTTGGGGCCAGTCGACGATCCTCGAGCACAACATTTCGCAGACGGTTGGCTCTGCGTCGTCCAGTCAGGCGTCCGGGCTGATCTTCACGATTCCTGCTCTCTTCCTGTGGGGCTTCAGCCCCGGCGTCATCAAGCTGCTGGTCATTGCGTTGGGCGGCGGCCTCCTTGGCGTGTTGTTCATGATCCCGCTGCGTCGCTTCTTGATCAAGAACGAGCACGGCCGACTTCCGTACCCTGAGGGGACGGCGTGCGCTGAGGTACTGGTTGCCGCCGATGCCGGTGGCAGCCAGGCGAAGAATGTGTTCGTGGGGCTCGGGATCGGGGCGCTCTATCAGTGGCTCATGCGTGGGTTGGTGTTGTGGCCGCAGGACGTTTGGCAGAAAGTTCCCTTCCTGCCGAGAGGCGAAATCGGGATGCGGGTAAGCCCGGCACTGCTGGGAGTAGGCTATATCTTGGGTGCCCGCATTGGCTTGATCATGGTTGGGGGCGGGGCCATCGCGTCGCTGATCATAATCCCCGGCATCGTGATTCTGTTCGGCGATGCCACAACGCCAATCTATCCTGAGACAGAGAAGCTTATCTCGGAGATGAGCCGCGGCGAGCTGTGGCACCGCTACATTCGGTACTTGGGAGCGGGCGCCGTGGCCGCAGCGGGCATCACGACCTTGATTCGCTCCGCTCCGATGATCGTTGCCTCGTTCAAGGAGGGGCTCCGTGGGCTGCGCTCGCGAATGGAACGATCCACCGTCGCGGCGATCGTCAAGCGCACGGATGACGACCTGCCTCTGAACTTCGTAATGATCGGTGTAGCCCTCATCGTTCTGTTGCTCGCGTTTCTCCCTCAGGTCTTCGGCGTGTTCGAGTTGTACGCCGCCAGATTGCTGGGAGCGCTGCTGGTGGCAGTCTTCGCGTTCTTCTTCGTCACGGTGTCCAGTCGCATCGTCGGCCTGGTTGGCGTGACCTCGAACCCCACCTCCGGAATGACGATCGCCACGCTCTTGGGAACCAGCCTGGTCTTCTTGGGGCTCGGGTGGACCGATGATGTTGGGAAGGTCGCTGCGCTCTCCATCGGGGCCGTGGTTGCGATCGCGGCATCGATCGCGGGCGACACATCTCAGGACCTCAAGACCGGCTTCTTGTTGGGGGCCACGCCGAGGCGCCAGCAGACCGGCGAGCTGATCGGAGTGCTCACGGCGGCGTTCTTCGTCTGCGCCAGCCTGCTCGCCTTGGAACAAGCGTACGGGTTCGGTGGGGAGGAGCTGCCGGCGCCCCAGGCGAACATGATGATGCTGGTTATCGATGGTGTCTTGTCGCAGGAGATCCCCTGGGGGTTCGTACTCGTTGGCGTGGGACTCGCCTTGGTGGCGGAGATTTTCCGAATACCGTCGTTGCCGTTGGCGGTCGGCATTTATCTCCCGATCACTACTATGATGCCGATCTTCGTCGGTGGGATGATTCGGAAGGTTCTTGAGGACCGTGAGACGGATCCGGAATCGAAGCACAACGTTCGAGAGCAGGGGGTGCTGTACGCGTCCGGACTTGTCGGTGGTGTGGGAATCATGGGCGTCGCCATCGCCTTTTGGGCGGGCATCGTGGGCGAGATTCCTGAAGGCTTTGGATACGAATGGCTTGGCCCGTTCGCCAGGTTCTTGTCGCTGGCAGTGTTTGTACTGCTGGCCGTCCTGCTGGTAAAGGCAGCGCGGCGGCGGTTCAGTAACGCCTAACGCGAGCGGCACTGCGGACTTGCTGTCCCATTGGTGGGACGCCTAACTTGAATGCCATGAGTGGCCAGGAGGTGGGGCCTCCGGCCGGCGGGCCGGAGGGATCATCGCAGGACTTGGAGCGGGTCGGATTTCTGACCCGCCTACCAGATGGCCAGGAGCTTTCCCTCGGCTTCGGTTGTCTCCGCGTCGGCAGGCAGCGCCGGGCCGATCTCGTGATCGGCGAGAAGACGGTTTCACGCCACCATGCCGATGTCTGCTATGAGGGCGGGCGTTACGTTCTTTACGATCACAGCTCAAACGGTACTTGGGTCAACGGTAACCTGGTAGTTGTCGCCCAGCCGCTCCGGGACGGCGACACGCTTCGCTTCGGCGAGGTCGAGTTCCGATTTGCCGTGAAGACCGTGCCTCGGCAGGAAGCGTTTGCGGCGGCGGCCCAAGACGTACCGACCGGTATTGGCAAGCGCTCGACGCTGGTGATGAAGGGCGGTAAGGGCCGGCGCAAGAAGGGGCTCGGCAAGCTACTGATCTTCCTGGTGGTGGCAGTGCTGTTGATCGTGGCTGTGGCGGTGGTGATCTACTTCTTCTTCCCCGGCATGGTCGACCGGGTAATGCCCTAACGTCGGGACTGCGACTCCAGACCCACAGGTTTCTCCGTGAGCGAAGACTCGGCGTCGGTGCCGTGCTTGATCAACTCCATCTTGCTATCTGCCTGCAGTAGCTTCACCAAACCGAATGGAACATCAGCGATCCAGACTTCATCGGTCTTGTCGCCGCCCGCGCGATAGTGACGCGCGTTAAACGTCCCGGCTGGAACGGTCACCTGCTCCACCCCCAACTCCTCGGCGGACCCACATAGCTTCTGCCAGCTGCTACCCGTTGCGACCTGCGCACTGTTCTGGTCCAGCAGGTCCTGTGGTACCTGCCTGGCAGGCGCACCCGGCAACTTGACGATGTAACTCTTGAGGTCTTGGTGCTCGAACGGGTAGAAGGGAACGAGCATCTGGACGATTACGTTCTCGCCGATGTCCGGCGGCTCGCTGACGACTTCGATCCAGTAGTGCGTTCGTCCGTCTACGGCTTCTGAGCCCACGACGGCGAAGCGAATCAGCATTCCCTCGCCTGCAGCGTTGGTAAACTGCACTTCTGCGTAGTGCCCGACTTGCGGGTTGGGATAGAAGCCCGGGCACGGTCCGTCTGCGGTCTGGGCGGTGAGGGTACCCGCGACGGCAGGGGTCACAAGTGCGAGAGCTAGAAGCGTGCGCAATTTCATGGGACGTTCACCGGGAGGCGGGCACCTTCTGGCTGGTAAGCCATCGGTCGAAGTCGAGTCAGCATAGGATAAGGTAGATCGGTTCCCGAACATGGGTCAACTTCGAACCACTCCGGTAGGTCACCATGTACGGGTCATACTGTTCCGGGATGATCACAGAATTGAAACGGGCGGCCCAAAAGGGCCGCCCGTTCGTACCGATGGAAGACCGCAGAACTAGAAGAAGAATATCACTCCCACAAGGCCCAGCCCGAAGGCGAACAGACCCTCCATCACGACGAATGCCTGCTCCAGCGCCACGAAGATGTTGGCCAGAGCGATGAGTTCTTGCTGGCTAAGCGCGTTACCCTGGGCGTTGTTCAACTCAACGGTATCCTGCTCGATATTGCCCGTGAACGTGGCGATCAGGATATCATCGTAGAAGATCCCGCTGCCACCGAGGAGGTCTCCGTTGGCAGCGACGGTGAGAATGAAGAGTATCTCGTGCGCGCCGTCGCTGATCGAAGCCTCGATCGTGCTGCTGCCGCTGAGCGTCTCACTGAGGTTGAGGTTGATGCTGAGAACGTTCTCGACGCTTAGCGTGAAGTCGGCACTGAAGCCGGTAGCTTCGGAGCCGGTGACTTGGAAGTCGAAGTCGAGTTGGTCGGTACCGTCAGATAAGAACCCCGTGACGAGAATGGTGCCGCCGGTCTCCGAGACGGTTCCTGTAACGCCGTAACTCACGACCGGCGTCACCGTGCTGACATCCGTGACGAAGACGGCGAAACTGATGTTGATGGTCGCCGGGGTGATATCGAAGACGCTCTGGTCAATGAGGTCTAGGTGGCCGATCTCGGTCAGATCGCTGACGTTGTTGTACAGGATGAAACGAATGCCGTTGGGTGGCGCACCGGCTCGCCCAGATGCTTCGTATTGGCCGCTCGTCGGATTGTAGACGAACGTCGTGCCGTGGAGTTCCACTGGGATCCCGGCCATGAGCTTGGGGCTCGAGGTGGTACGCGAATAGAGGTCGGCCATGCTCTGGCGGAAGCGTTCGGCCATGCCGTGGAACGTTGGCGACTCAGGGCTCAGAGTCAGATTGACCGGCGCTATAGATGGGATCGCTCCCCCGATCGCTGCCCCAAACGTCTCGAGGCTGACCAGGCCCGGGTTATCGGTGAAGAACTGGTCTACAACCGACTCGAGGGCCGCCTGTGTCTCGGCCGGGTTGACGTCGGGGGTCACTGATGTGGGGTCGTCTTCGCACGCCGCGACGAAAGAGAAAGCCAGTGCGAACGTAACGAGGCGCACGAACTGTAATCGCTTGGTTCCCTTCACCGTTACCTCCTGGTTTCGAATGGGTCGCTTCCGGTTGGCGTAGTTCGGATCACACTGTTAGGCAGACGACAAATTGCTGTTCTTGGCTGCGGGGGATTTTCCGTGTGTGCAATGCCGGGAGAGAGGGCATCCATTTCCAAGCTACCAAAAAAGCGGGACCGCGCAAGTCTTTGTGGCTTCAGTCATTCGCTCGGCCCGGCGGCCGAGATCCTGAACGCGATGTAGAGGGCGATCGCCAGTGAAGCGAGGGCAAGGAGTGGGTCGACATGGGTGTCCAACGCCGCCCCGAGTCTGTCCGGGCTGGCGAACATGCCGACGACCTCTTCGGGGCCTTGGCCTTCCCCCCACCCTGTGAGGGCGGCTGTTCCTAGCAGCGTCCCGAGCAGAGACCCGAAGATCGTTCCCAAGCACGCCACCAACCGGAAAGACCCGGTCTGGCCGGCTCCTCGCAGGCGAACGCTCATACCCACCATCAGTGCGACCGCCACGGCCAGCAGGCTCGCACCCTGTCCGGCAGGGATTGCCAGCCCGGCCCAGATCAGCGCTCCCGCGATGGCCGCGCCGATCGCTGCGCTGACGGCTCGGCGGATGCTTGGACGGCCTTCTCGCTGAGCCCTCGCCCGTTCCGCTGCTGCCGTGTCGGAGACGTCAAGCAGTATCCGCTCGCCGGAACTCGTCTCGATCACGGCTGGCCCCATAGGGACGGAATCGGCCCTGCTCAGAATGTTGTCAACGTGCTCGAATTCTGAGAGAGCCCGTCCGAACTCTTCCTCGGGGAAGAACTCAGGACGAGAGCGCTCGTCTTCGAGCAGCATGTCGGCCTCGGGCGGCAGCTCGTCCGCCTCTTCGGTTGACCTTTCCTCTTCGAGTCCGATGAAGCGCGATGCCTCCTCATCGGAGGCTTCGACCAGTAACTCCAACTCGCTGGGACCTTCGCCCAGGAACTCGGGTTCCCAGTCCGGTTCCGGCAGGAGCTCCTCCTCGAGTTGCTCCGGTGGTGCCGGGGATGCTGTCGGATCGGGCCCTTCAGCTTGCGGGGCTACGTGGTCGGATGATACTGGCTTGGCGACGACTTCTGCGATTTCACCAGGCTCAGCGAGCCCCGAGACCTCTCCAGTCTCCAGCGCATCGAGGGCCCTTTCTATCGCCGCGGCTGCCTCGGCGTCCACGAACTCCTCCGCCTCCGTCGACTCAGCGGCTGCCGCACTCTCCTCGGCCGCGGCGACTTCCTCGATGGCCGCTGCGGGTATCGGTTCCTCGGTTTCAGCCACGTCGGTCGTGTCGGAAACAGTAGAGGCGGCCGGCGGTACCTCCGAGGGTGGCTCGGTAGCGGGCGTGCCCTCGGCGCGAGTAGCGGCGACCGCCGTATCTGGCATCGCGGCGATCGGTACTCCTTCCTCCCCGACCTGATACTCGAAGTCGATGCCGTTCTTCTGGAGTTCATAGCCGATCCGCCCGAGAAATTCCTGAGAGTCCTGCGGAGGGGACTCGTTGCATAACAGCCGAACGATGGTGTCTTGGGGTCTCGCGGCGTGCGCTTTAGCGAAATCGCTGCTGCGGATGTAACGGACGTAGTACCTTACTTTGGCGGAGAGCTGCTGGTGCATCGACGCCGTATCGCTCCACGGCCGGGACTCCTCGATCAACAGGACGAGCTTCCCCGTAAGCTCATCGACCGTCTCTCTGTCGATCCTGGAGGGTTCAGACATCATCCTCCCGTTTCCCCCACTTCACGATGGCCCTCTGACCTCCGTGTCTTCTTCCCAGATGTCCGGTTTGGCGGCGTTGCCGGGATCGCTTATCAGGTTGTATTTGCCCAGCTACCGTCGTTGCCTCGGCGCTAGACCGGTGACTCGATGCGATACACGATCTCGCCGGCTTCGCCAGGCTCGGCCGCGGCACGCCCATCCGACACCAGTGCCATGAGGGCGTACTCTACGTCGGTCTGCGGGACGCCCGCGTGCTCAGTGGCCTCTAAGGCTGTGATTCGGCCGCCCTGAGCCATGGCGCGCCACACGATCTGGTCCTTTATGGTGGCCATTCGCCCGTCATCGGAGCGATCCCGTTTGCGAGATGCTCTTAGGATCGCAATACCCGCGACGATCGGGACGACTCCCAGGAGGAAGATAGCCAGGAAAGCCATTCCGCTCGACAAGTCCACGACGAACGTGAACAGCCAAAGCATCACGACCCCCAACGCGACGACCATCCCGCCTAAAGCAGATCTCGACACGTCAAAAAGCTAACATTGAAGGAAAACTCAGTCTAGCTAGAGGTGGACGGTCGGCCACGGGCCGATTCTAGCCCTGGCATCTACGATCCCGCTACTTGCCAGATGCCGCTAGGCTTGGACCAGGCATATGCCGCGAACGTTACAGCATAGGCCAGCACGAACCAGGCGAGGCGGGTGGCCGGCACGATCGGCTTGTTGGCCTCCTGGCGTCGCACGATTTCTGCGAACGCCAGAGCGAGTTGCAGTGCTATGACAGCGAGTGCTCCCGGCAGGAGGTATTCCGCCCAAGGGTGCCCGAGGAGGAAACCGGCAGCTAGGACTCCCACGTCCTCGCCAACGATGAGGTTGACCGTCTGACGGTATCCCTGCTCGCGCCGCGCCAGCCAGGCGAAATAGGCATATGCAACGCCGAGGAGCAGCGACGCGATCATCGCCGGCAGCAACATGGGCATTCCGCGCAGCTCGATCAGAGGGCCATAGGCCAGATGCGTGGCTGAGATGAGCAGCAAGATGACTGGGCTTGCCAGAGGGCGGGTAGCTGTGGCTTGGTTGAGTTCAGTCATCAGTGGCCAGCCTGACATCGGCCAGGCGTCTGAGGTGGAAACCATGACGATCCTATTGTCGCATTGGACGTGTGACAAGATGGATTGGGAATCCGCGCAGCTAGCCTGGCGGGCCTTGGCCGAATACTTTGCTCGACCATGATCGGATCGGTGTCTGAACGTGCCAACGCGTCGAATTGGCGGAGTCGCTCGCTGCGTGGCTTGGGTTTGCTATGCGCAGCGTGGATCTGCGCGCCTGCGATGGCGACAGCACAAGGTGTGGTGGACCCGGAGCACGGCCTCGTGGGCGTCGCGCAGTCGCTTCGCGGGCTGGGAAGCGTAAAGCGGGTCTTGGTGATAGGCGCGCACCCCGACGACGAGGACACCAGCCTGTTGGCCTTTCTCGTGAGAGGGCTAGGTGCTGACGCGGCCTATCTTGCGCTGAACCGTGGAGAAGGTGGACAGAACCTGATCGGCCCAGAGTTGGGCGTAGGCCTGGGACTTGTTCGGGCCGAGGAGCTCCTTGCAGCGCGGCGCTTGGACGGAGCCGGCCAGTTCTTCACGCGCGCCTATGACTTTGGCTACTCGAAGTCTGCCGATGAGACCTTCCGGTTCTGGCCGAAGGACTCACTTCTGTCGGATGTGGTACTGGCGATTAGAAGATACCGCCCACAGGTAGTGGTTTCGATCTTCACCGGTACGACGCGGGATGGACATGGCCAACACCAGGTCGCGGGGATTCTGGCCCGTGAGGCCTTCGATGCCGCCGGCGATCCGAGCCGGTTTCCTGAGCAACTGGCCGGTGGGTTACCGGCGTGGGCCCCGGTGAAGCTCTACCGCTCGACGCGTTTTGATACGACGAATACGACGTTGAGAATAGAGACAGGCACGCTGGATCTATTGCTCGGGCGTTCCTACCACCAAATCGCCATGGCCAGCCGCAGCCAGCACCGCTCCCAAGACATGGGTCGCATCGAACCGCTGGGACCGAGGCAAACGAGGGTGGAGCTCCTGAAGAGTCGAGGCATTGCAGATACGGAGCGCTCGGAAGCATCGCTCTTCGATGGCGTTGAAACGTCGGTCGCGGCTCTGCTCTCGGCTCTGCCCGACGACGAGGTTCGTGCAGGCCTTGAAGAACCTATCGAAGCCTATGTCGACCTCGTCAAGAACGTGGCCGACATCCTCAACCGGCGGCCGGCGGAGGTCATTTCGCATCTCGGCCAGGCTTTATCTATCCTGCGCCGTGCCATCGACCTGGCAGCAGTCGCGGGCCCCGGCGCCGAGCACGTGCACTGGGTGCTGAGACGGGATGAGGCGAAACTGGAGGTTGCGCTAACGGCGGCCGCCGGAGTGATCGTCGCAGCGTTCAGTGACGACGATCTCGTGATTCCCGGCCAGAGCCTCGAAGTCGAAGTGCAGATATGGAACGGCGGCGATGGCCCCGTGGACATCCGAGCTCTGGCGCTCGAGACGCCGACAGGCTGGAAGGTCGATCGAATCGGCGAAGTGGACGCTGCGGTACTGCCCGGCACGCTGAGCCGGCGGCGCTTCCAAGTGACCGTCCCGCTGGACGAGGAACAAACCCGACCCTACTTCTTGCGCGCTCGGCGGACAGGAGCTGCGTATGTGTGGCCGGCCGAGTCGCCGGAGCGGGGACTGCCATTCAGCCCGCCGCTCTTGGAAGCGCGGGCGGATCTCGGCATAGCCGGAAACGTCGTGCACCGCTCGGCGGAAGCGGTCTACCGTTTCGCCGACCAGGCCCGAGGTGAGGTCCGTCGTCCCCTTCGCGTGGTTCCGGCAGTGAGCGTGGAGCTGGCCCCGGCTACCTCGGTATGGCCGCTGGGTCGCGAGACCCCACTCGACTTCAGCGTGAGCCTGCGTGGCGAGGTACCGGAAGGGGCTGAGGGGCGGGTGTGGCTGGAGCTCCCTGCAGGCTGGCGCGTGAGCCCGGCGGAGGCCGATTTCAGTCTGCCGGGACCGGGTCGGGCCGCGACCGCGGAGTTCGAGGTGGAGCCGGCGGAAGAGACTGAGCCGGGGGCCTACGACCTGCGAGCATGGGCAGAAACGGCGGACGGCCATCGTTACCAACAGGGGTACTCGATAATCGACTACACTCATATCCGCAGGAACCTGTTGTACGAGGAAGCTGCCGCCCGCATCGAGGCGTTCGAGCTCGACGTGGATCAAGATCTGCGGGTTGCGTACGTGCCGGGCGCGGGTGATGCAGTGGCCGAGGCCGTAGGCGCCATGGGCCTACGCGTCGACGTGCTCGATGAGCGCGTCCTCGCCAGCGGGGACCTGTCCGAGTACGACGTCATCGTGCTGGGGATTCGGGCCTACGAGACCAACCCAACGGTGGTGGCGAGCAACGAGCGGCTCCTCGGGTTCGTACGCGCCGGTGGCACGCTGATTGTGCAGTACCAGCAGTACCGCTACTTCCGCGAGAGTTACACTCCATATGCTATGCGCGCCCGTTTCCCTCACGATCGCGTGAGTGACGAGCTGGCGCCGGTGGCAGTGCTGGCGCCGCGGCACCCCGTGTTCCACGTGCCGAACCGGATCGGCGAGTCGGACTTCCAGGGCTGGGTTCAGGAACGTGGTCTCTACTTCCCCTATGAATGGGACGAGCGCTATCAGGCGTTGCTGGAGATGGCGGATCCGGGGGAGGAGCCCAAGCGTGGCGGCCTCTTGGTGGCTCGTTACGGTGAGGGACTGTACGTGTACACCGGGCTTTCTCTTTTCCGGCAATTGCCGGCGGGCGTCCCGGGCGCCTTCAGGCTGTTGGCCAACCTCTTGAGTCTTGAATGATGAAGATCTCTCTGTTGCTGTGGAGTGCGGCGCTGGTGGGCATGGCGGCGTGCTCCGAGCGTGGGACGGTACTGACGGTCTACTCGCCTCATGGGCGCGAGCAGCTCGTTCTGTTCGAGGAGCGCTTCGAGGCCGCGAACCCGGGCGTCGACGTTCAGTGGGTGGATATGGGTTCGCAAGAGATCCTCGACCGGGTCCGCTCTGAACGCGCGAACCCGCAAGGCGATGTTTGGTATGGCGGGCCAGCTTGGTTCTTTTCTCGCGCTGCCGGCGAAGGATTGCTCGAGGCCTATCGGCCGAGTTGGGCGGAAGCGGTGTTGCCCGAAGCGCGGGGACCGGATGACCTCTTTTTCGGCGTCTACCTCACGCCGGCCGTGATAACCTTTAACAGCGAAGTAGTGTCGCGCGACGACGCACCTCGCGACTGGGACGACATCCTCGATGCTCGGTGGGCTGACGAAGTCCTCATCCGTGATCCGCTGGCTAGCGGGACCATGCGCATGATCTTCGGAATGATCATGTATCGAAGCATCAAACAGACCGGCGGCACCGAGGCGGGCTACGACTGGTTGAGACGGTTGGATGGCCAGACCAAAGAGTACGTGCTGAATCCGGCCATCCTGCAGCAAAAGCTGGCGCGTCAGGAAGGGCTGGTGACGCTGTGGAATCTGCCCGACGTGTTGCGCGTTCAGAATCAGGGGTTCCCGGTCGATTACGTTCTTCCCGAGAGCGGCACACCGGTACTGGTCGATGGCATAGCCGTGATCAAAGGAACCAAACAACGTCAGCTGGCCCAGGCGTTCGTCGAGTACATCGGCTCGGTGGAAGGGCAGCTCGTCGCGGCTCGGCAAGCGTACCGCAATTTGACTCGGACCGACATCCCTCCCGATTCCCTGCCGCAGTGGCTGGTTCAGGTGAGCAAGCGGCTACAACCCATGGATCTTGACTGGGCGCTCATGGAAGAACAGGGCCGTGAGTGGATGAGGTATTGGGACTCGCATATCCGCGGTACGGGTAGGTAAGGAGCAGCGTTGAGCGGCGTTCCGTTCCTCGAGCTCGCCGGCTTGACCCGCGTTTTCGCGGGGACGCCGGCGGTTCGCGATCTCAGTCTACGCGTGGGTGAGCACGAGGTCGTGACGCTGTTGGGTCCGAGCGGATGCGGCAAAACCACCACGCTCCGAATGATCGCCGGGTTCGAGTACCCAGACGCTGGGCGGATCGTGCTCGGCGGTCGCGACGTGACAGGACTCGCTCCTCAGAAGCGCGGGTTCGGGATGGTGTTTCAGCACTATGCGCTCTTTCCGCACTTGGGTGTTGGAGCCAACGTGGCGTTCGGATTAGAAACCGCCGGGCTTGCCAAATCGGAGATCGAACAAAAGGTAGAACGCGCTCTGGACCTGGTGCGACTACCGGGCACTCAGGATAGGACGATCGGGTCGCTGTCCGGCGGCCAGCAGCAGCGGGTGGCCCTCGCCCGGGCGCTGGCACCGGAGCCCGAGGTACTTCTGCTCGATGAGCCGCTCTCCAATCTGGACGCGACGCTGCGTGAACAAACTCGGCGTGAACTGCGAGCGTTGGTGAAAGAGATCGGCATCACCACGATCTACGTCACGCACGACCAGGAAGAAGCGTTCGATCTTTCGGATCGAATCGCGGTGATGCGGGCGGGCAATCTGGAGCAGCTGGGCCCGGCCGAGGAACTCTATCACCGACCGGCCAGCGAGTTCGTCGCCACCTTCTTGGGTCGGGCGGGCGGCATCGCAGGCAGGCTCGAGGAAACCGAAGACGACCTCGCGGTCTGCCGTTTGGCCGGTGGCGCCGTCTGGCGGGCGCTGAACACGGGCAAGCTGTCACCTGGTGCGGGCACTACCTTGCGCTTGCTGGCTCGACCCGAGGCGCTCCGCTTTGCGTCCCCAGACGTCGCCGGTGCTATCCAAGGAATGGTCGGCGACCGGAGATTCGCCGGGTCCTCCTACGTCTACACTGTGGAAGTGGCTGGTGGCCAGCTGGAGGTGCAGGCAAGCGAGGGTGCGGTGCAACCGGGCGCTCAGGTGAGCCTCGTTCCGCGCTCGGCGCCGACCGGGCTCTTCGCGTTTCCCGAGCAGCAGAAACAACCAGAATGAGTAGCCCGCCGCCGCAGCGTCGGGGTCGACTTCGTCTCGGAGCCCGTCTCCTGACCGCGGGTGTCTTCGCCCTTCTGGTATGGGCGGTCGTCTACCCCAACCTCGTGGTTGTCGGAGAGAGTCTGAGTGGGGATGGGACACTCACGCTTCGGCACTACATCGAGTTCGTCAAAACGCCTTCCGAGCTTCGTGCGCTGTGGTCGAGCGTATGGATCTCGGCGGCCACGGTTATTCTGTCGGCACTGATAGGCATCCCGTTGGCATTCCTATTCGCCCGCTTCGAGTTTCCCGGTCGTCGGGTGTTAGGCGCGCTTGCGGCGATGCCGGTCCTGCTGCCACCGTTGGTTGGCGTCATAGCTATACTCTTTCTGTACGGTGAGAGCGGCATCGCCACTCGGTTTCTGCAGGAGGCCATCGGTCTCGAGTCGCCGCCGTGGCGGCTACAAGGCGCCGGTGCCATTCTCGCCGTGCACGCCTACTCGATGTACGTCTACTTCTACCTGTTCACGCTAGCAGGGCTGGCTCGCCTAGATCCCGCTATGGAGGAAGCAGCTGCTTCTCTCGGGGCTGGCCGCATTAGCACGCTGAGACGCGTGACGCTGCCGCTGCTGACCCCGACCTTGGCGGGCGCGGCGCTGCTCACGTTCATGACCTCGATGGCCTCGTTCAGCGCGCCGTACGTTCTCGGTGGCGGCTTTCGCGTGATGACCACGCAAATCTTCAATAGCAAGCTTCAGGGCCAGACCTCGGTCGCGATGGTTGAGACCGTCATGCTGGCGACCGTCTCACTGCTCGTGCTGTGGCCGCTGTCTCGCTGGGAAGGGAGCCGCGAGTATGTGGCGCCCGGCAAAGGGACGGCGGCTGCGAGGATACCGGTGCGGTCACGCTGGGCGGCGATCGCCGTGCCCGTCGTCGCCGGTCTCGGTGTACTGCTGTTGATTCTGCCTCACCTTACACTCGTGCTCGTTTCGTTCGTGCCCGATGGCACGTGGACCACTCAGACGCTGCCGCCGCAGTACTCGCTGGAAAACTACGGGCAGCTGTTCAGCGAGGCCCGCACATTCCGGCCGATCGCCAACTCGCTGCTGATGGCAAGCGCCGCCACCTTCATCGCAGTAGCGGTGTCTCTGTCCGTCGGCCGCCTCGTCGTCCGCTGGCGTGTACGAGGTAGTCGCCTCCTGGAAGTGATGTTGGCTTTGCCATGGGCCCTGCCAGGAACCGTGCTCGCAATCGCGCTGGCGACCACGTTCAGCGTGAGTGCGCCGTGGGCGGGCCGTTTCGTCCTCGTCGGGACGGCTTGGATCCTCGTGATTGCCTATTCCTTGCGAGTGCTTCCCTTGACGGGACGAGCGGCTTTGGCCGGCTTCCGGCAGCTTGACCCCAGTCTGGAGGAGGCGGCGGCGTCGCTTGGTGCTGGAGTCTGGAGGACTTTTCGTAGGGTCACCTTCCCCAGCCTCTTACCAGCCATCGCCGCTGGCGCCTCGCTGGCCTTCGTTACCGGACTCGGCGAGTTCGTGGCGTCGATTGTGCTTTACACACACCGGACACGCCCGATATCGATCGAGATCCTATCACAGCTCAGAGATTTCGATTTGGGTGCGGCTGCCGCCTACGGGGTGCTGTTAATGCTACTCGTTGCCGCTGCGTTCATACTCGGTCAGCGTTGGCTGGAGAGCGGCCGCGCTGAGTCTGGCTAGAATTGGGGGCAGGAGGCGTTGCCTGTCGGCAGCGCTCGTGGATCAGATGAACGTCGATCTACCTTCGGTCTCCCCAGATGTTCGTCTTGTCTAGTTCTTTGTCGCCAGCGAAGACGCCGCCTGCTACACCCGCCCCGAAGGCTAGCGCCGTCAAGCCTCCGATGATGGGAAGGGCCGCGACGAGCGGAGCCGCAACGATCAACGCGCCGGCGCCCGCAATCCAGGGAGCCGCTTTCTTCCGCGCCTTCGGTACGAAGCGCAGCTTCTTCTTCACAAACTTCTTCGTGTATTTATAGCCGCCGTAGGCAGCCCCACCTGCGAGTAGTAGCTCGAGTCCCATCTGCTCTATGTCTCCAGTTCTGCCAGTCTGCCGCCAGCCTGGCTCTACCGACCACTACGGGTCAGGTACGCCACAGGATTCACGGCTGTCTCCTCCACCTTGTAATCTAACCTCGTCGGGGCGAAGGCGCGTGTTGCGACTCGCACTGCGTCGGCTGGCATTGTATCTTGTAGCTAGATGCGGAGACGCTTGCCACCGCCCTTAAGGCTGCAGCTTGTAGGTAGCCTCACAGTCTGGCGGCGACCCCGGATTGCCGGTTGCCACGAATTCGTATCACGTGATCAGCCGGTGAACGTCCTCACCTGGGGCGCGGCCACGACCCCCAACACCAATGCGCACAAGATTGCCGCGACTGGGTTGTTACCGTCGCGATATCCGATCGTTCAACCGGGAACGTCTAGGGAGGTAGACTAGATGGATCTTCTGAATCGAGCCGAGGTTAGAGCGCTCATGGAAGAGCGCGGTACGTTGTGTGTATCGCTTTACATGCCGACCCATCGGTCGGGTGCTTCGATGCAGCAAGACCCGATTCGATTCAAGAACTTGCTGAAGCAGGCGGAAGAACGGTTGATCGAGAGTGGGTTACGGAGAACCGAGGCCCAGGATACCCTGCGGGGTGCGCAGCGGCTTCTGGATGACAGCGTTTTTTGGAAACACCGAGGCGACGGCCTCGCGGTATTCGCCTCTCGGGAGACTTTGGCCTCTTACCGTTTGCCGTACAGTTTCTCGCAGCTGGTAGTCGTCACCGATCGGTTCCACGTCAAGCCGCTGCTGACGCTGCTAAGCGGCGACGGGCGGTTCTATATCCTGGCCTTCAGTAAGAAGCAAGTTCGACTGTTCCAGGGCTCACGACACAGCGTTGCCGAGCTAGAAGTCGAGAATATGCCAGGGAGCTTGGCGGAGGCGCTGGGAGCCGAGGAGCGGGAAAAGCAGCTGCAGTATCATACGCCGGGCCGCGCGGGCGGGCCGATCTTCCACGGTCATGGCGGCGGGGGCACCGACGAGTCGGTGCACAAGAAGGACCTGTTGCGCTATTTCAAGCAGGTCGACAAAGGCCTGCAGGATCTCGTGCGCGAGGAACGCGCTCCTCTGGTTCTGGCGGGCGTTGACTATCTGCTTCCGATCTACCGGGAGGCCAATACGTGCGCCGAGCTAGTCAACGGGGGAGTCGTTGGCAACCCGGATGGGCTGAGCGCCAGCGAGTTACATGCGCGGGCATGGACGATCTTGGAGCCCTTCTTCGCGAAGGAGCAAGAGCGAGCGGCGGCACAGTATCTGGAGCGCTCGGGTAGCGGGCGGGCGTCACGGGACCTGAAGGAGATCATCCCGGCGGCTTATCACGGTCGCGTCGAGTCGCTGTTCGTCGCCGTCGGCGTTCAGCAGTGGGGCAAATACGAATCCGAGATCGGCGATGTCGAGCTGCACGACGATCGCGAGCCCGGCGACCAGGACCTGCTGGATTTGGCGGCGGTCGAGACGCTGGCCCACGCGGGCAATGTCTACGCGGTAGACCCTGCGCACGTGCCGGGCGCAGAGCGGAATGGTCCCGTAGCCGCTGTGTTCCGGTACTGACCGACCCGATCGGTCGTCGCGCTAGGCCTTTTCGACCTTCACCGCACAGAACTTGAACTCCGGGATCTTCCCGAAGGGGTCCAGTGCGTCGTTGGTGAGGATGTTGGCCGACGCTTCCCTGAAATGGAACGGTACGAAGACGCTCCCGCGCGACACGCCGGGCGTAGCTCGTGCCTTCAGCGTGATCGTGCCACGGCGCGTGCTGAGCGTAACGAAGTCATCCGGTCCAACACCCAGGTCGTTGAGGTCGCCCGGATTCATTTGGCAGTGCGCCTCCGGCTCGATTGCGTCGAGGGTTTTCGACCGCCGGGTCATCGTTCCCGTGTGCCAGTGCTCGAGCAATCGCCCGGTGTTCAGGATGAAGGGGTACTCGTCGTCGGGTAGCTCCGCCGCCGGCTGGTACTCGACCGGCACGAACTTCCCGCGGCCGCTAGGGGTGGGGAAGCCGTCGCCGAAGAGTAGCTGGACCCCGTCGCTATGTATGGGATCGGGACACGGCCACAGCTTGCCCGTCGCTCCCAGGTTCTCGTAGTCGAGCCCGGCGTAGCTGGGAGCCAACGCGGTCATTTCTGCGAAGACCGCTTCGACGTCCTCGTAGCTCATCGGGTAGCCCATGCGGGTGGAAATCTCGCAAACGAGCTCCCAGTCGAGTCGCGCTTCGCCTGGTGGGTCCAGTGTCTTGTGCCCAACCTGTACGCGGCGATCGGAGTTCGTGTAGGTACCATCCTTCTCGAAGAAAGAAGTCGCCGGCAAGATGACGTCGGCGAATTCCGCCGTCTCCGTTAGGAAGATGTCCTGTACGCAGAGGAATTCCAGATTGGCGAGCGCCTTGCGGACCTTGTTCACGTTGGGGTCCGACAGGAACGGATTCTCGCCCATCATGTACATGCCCTTGATCTCGCCTTTGAGCGCGCCGTTGATGATCTCGACAACCGTGAGACCCGCGCGCGAGTCGAGCGGCACCCCCCAGGCTTCCTCGAACTTCTTCTGCGCCTGCGGGTCCGACACCTTCTGGTAGTCGGGGTAGACCATCGGAATCAGACCTGCATCCGAAGCGCCCTGAACGTTGTTCTGGCCGCGCAGCGGATGGAGGCCGGTTCCGGGGCGGCCGACGTTCCCGGTGAGCAGGGCCAGCGAGATCAGACAGCGGGCGTTGTCGGTGCCGTATGTGTGCTGGGAGATGCCCATCCCCCAGTAGATGATCGCGGCTGCGGCTTTGCCAAAGATACGCGCAATCTCACGGATCCTGTCGGCGGAGACGCCGCACATCGGTTCCGCAATCTCAGGAGTGTACCGCGATACAAGGTCCCGCAACGCTTCGAAGTCCTCGGTAAAGTCGCGTATGTAGTCGTGATTGATCAGGTCTTCCTCGATCATCACGTTCATCATCGCGTTGTACAGCGCTACATCGGAGCCTGGCTCGATTTGCAGAAAGTGGTGCGCGTGGCGCGCGAGCCCTGTCTCGCGCGAGTCGACGACGATCAGCGTCGTGCCATTGGCGGCCGCGTCCTTGATGAATGTGGCGGCAACTGGATGGTTTTCGGTCGTGTTGCTGCCCGTGACGAGAGCTACGTCCGCGTTGTGTACGTCGCTGAAGACGTTGGTGACGGCGCCCGAGCCGATCGTCTCCAGTAACGCGGCGACCGACGAAGCGTGGCATAGCCGAGTGCAGTGATCGACGTTGTTCGTGCCGAATGCTGCACGCACCAATTTCTGGAACAGGTAGGCCTCTTCGTTGCTGCACTTCGCCGAGCCGAAACCGGCCAACGCGTCGGGGCCGGACTCTTCTCTGATGGCCTTGAGCCGCGACGCGGCAAAGTCGAGCGCCTCGTCCCACGTTGCCTCGCGGAAGGAAGGCAGCACTTCGTCGTATTGCGCTCGCCGCTTACTGCCGCTGAAAGCGGTCCCTTGGGATAGGCTTCCGCTCTGCGAATCAGCGGAACGGTGAGGCGTTGCGGGTGTTTGGCATAGTCGAAGCCGTAGCGGCCTTTAACGCAAAGCCTCGAATCGCTGGCAGGGCTCTCGCGGCCTTCGGCGAACACGATCGTGTTCTGCTTCTCGTCTACTTGGTATGTGATTGCGCAGCCGACACCGCAGTATGGGCAGACCGAATCGACAGGCTTGAGCTCTGGGCGCGGAACGATAGGCACGGTGATCGTCTTGTTGGTGAGCGCGCCCGTCGGGCAAACCGCCGCACACTCACCGCAAGACACGCAGGTGCTGTCACCCATCGGCGCGTTGAGATCGAAAGCGATCCGTGAGTTGTAACCCTTCCCGGTTCGGCCGATCACGTCGTTGTGCTGCACCTCGTTACACGCTCGGATACAACTGTCGCATAAGATGCAAGCAGCGTGGTCGACGGCGATCACCGGCGACGACATGTCCCGTTGGCGACCGTTGCCCTTTGGGAGGGCGATTGCGGTCCAATCGATACCAAAAGTGCGAGATAGCTGGTGCAACTGGTCGTCTCCAGTGGATATCTCGCGCAGAGATTCCTGCGGATAGTCGGAAAGCAACAACTCTGTCAGCGTTCTGCGGCAGCGCTGTACTTTCTCCGACTTCGTCACGACGTTCATGCCGTCGCTCGCTTCACGCACGCAGGCAGCCGCCAGGACGCGCTCGCCAATGTCTACCACACACATGCGGCAGACGCCGACGGGTCGCAGGCGTGGATCGTGACAAAGCACGGGAATCTCGACGCCGGCTTCCTGGGCGGCCTGCCAAATCGTGGAACCCTTACTGACCGTGACCCCACGACCGTCTACGTCGAGCGAGATGGTGGAATCATGAGTGCCCATGGGACCCCTTTGTCGACGCAGGCTTCGAATATCGAATATCGAATGTCGAACACCGAGCTTCGAAGTTCCACTTGGAAATTGGGTATTCCCTGCTCGGTGTTCGAGATTCAAGTACCCACATTTGTATTCTTCCGTCGTTGTTCCAGATACGCTGCCAGCTCGTCTCCCCAGTACTGTAACGCCGATGTGATCGGATTGAGTGCTACTTGGCCTAAGCCACATATCGACGTCTCTGCCAACGTTTCTTCCAAGTCGGGAAGGACGTCTAGTATCGCGCCGTTACCTCTGCCGGCCAAGATATCTTCAAGCATTTGCACGACTTTGTAAGTGCCTGTGCGGCAGGGCACGCACTTACCACACGACTCGTTGCGGAAGAAACGCACTACGTTGGTCGCGATCTCGATCATGTCTGTGCCGTCCGCGACCACGACCAGCGCCGCGGCTCCGAGCATGCTGCCGGCGTCCGCGATCGATTGGAAATCGATCGGGACGTCAGCTTTCTCGGCCGGCAGGAAGCGAGAACTGGCGCCGCCGGGGGCGAAAGCCTTGAGCCGCCGACCGTCGATGACCCCGCCGGCCATCTCGATCAGTTCGGCGACCGTTGTGCCGAGCGGGATCTCGAAGACCCCTGGATTCCCTACGTGCCCGGAGACGCCGATGAACTTCAGCCCCGAGTGGTCACCTGCGCCCTGCTCCTTCCACCATTCGGCGCCGCGGTTCAGAATGGGCGGGACGAGAGCGAGCGTCTCTACGTTGTTGATCACGGTAGGAAGACCGCGGAGTCCTTTCTGGCCCGGGTAGGGCGGCTTGTTTCGCGGCTCTCCGCGTCGGTCTTCCATCGCTTCCAGCAACGCGGTCTCCTCGCCCAGGATATAGCCGCCGGGTGAGACGACGATCTCGATGTCGAACTGGTCGCCCAGGATCCCGCGCCCGCGCGCGTCGTCGAGTGCGACCTGCATCGCCTTCCTCTCGGGATCGTATTCGTGTCGAATGTAGACGTAGCCCTGCTTGGCGCCGGTCACGAAGGCTGCGATGCACATTCCCTCGACAACCAGGTGCGACAACTCCGCGAGGATCACTCGGTCCTTGAACGCACCGGGCTCGCTCTCGTCGGCATTGCAGACCACGTACTTGGGGGTCGCCGGTTCTTTCCGAACGATGTCCCACTTGAGGCCAGTGGGAAAACCGGCACCGCCCATCCCACGTAGTCCTGCCTCCTTCAAGATCTCGATGCATTCGGCAACAGCGGCATCTCTGTCCGTCCGCTCGAGATAGGCTTTGTATGTCGAGTAGCGCTTGCCGCTCCCGCCGCCGTAGTCGATCCGCCAGCGACGTGGCTGTGCCAATCCCGGCGATGGCAGCTTCTCCGCGTTCCGGGCCTGGCGCGCGAGCTCCTCGGGGCCGATACGGCCGACCGGGGTACCATGCACGAGGGCGGTCGGCGCAGACTCGCAGCGTCCGAGACACGAGACTTCATGAACGTCGATGTCCGATTCACCGTCCAGCAGCTTTCGCACCTTTGAACAGTAATCTCGACCTCCAAGCAAGTGGCATGAGAGATCTCGGCAGATAGCCACCTCGGTCTTCCGCGCCGGGGTCCTGCGAAAATGGGTGTAGAAGGAGACGACCTCTTCTACGCGATAGAGGGGGACACGAAGCCGTTCGGCCAGGGCCGTCAGGTCTTCATCTCGCAGATAGCCGCGTTCTTCCTGCAGCGAGTACAGCTCGCCGATCAGTCTCATTGTCCGATTCCCCCAGTTAGGAATCAACTCGAAACAGCATTGGGCGCCGAGTCTGGTTCGGAATCAGCCGACGGTCTCACGATGGCCAACACCCGGTAGCCGGCGTCGGGTTCGGGCGGGTCGATCACCGTGAAGGTCGTCAGCTTCCCTTTCTCTCCGATCAGGAACAGCGGGATCTGGTCCTTGTAGCGTTGCTTGAATGTTTGGAAATCAAATGCTTCCGTCAAATTCGTGGTCTTCACCTCGGCACCGGCATCGAATCGTGCCGTCATGTGCCAGTAGGTGGCGCGCGCGTCGAACAGGAAACGCCCGCGCAGGTGCCGGGAGACTACTTGTTTCGATGACGCTGCGAGCTGTTCGGGGGGCAACTGGTAGACGTTAGCGTCGCCAAGAATCTCGCTGAAGTGGAGGGCGGTCAGCGAGTTCACCTCATCGTTCGATGTCAGCGCCAGCAGACGGCCGATTCCTTCCAGCTCGATCGAGTCCAACGCCGCTTCGGTTAGTGCACTCCCGTAGTAGACGGGTAGTCCTTCCATTCGTGCATCGGCGATGTTCCTGTAATTGGTGTCTACCAGGCGCACCGTGATGCCCTCGTCTTGCAGTTCGCTCGCTATGGCGCGTGCCCAGGGGTGCGCTCCGACTATAAGGACCCCTTGCGGATCCACTTGAGCGACACCCAGCAGACGAGCCAGGGGTCCGGCACTCAGCCCGTAGATCGTGACTGTAGAGATGATCACCAAGAACGTTATGGAAACGAGCCGGTCGGCTCCGGGGTAACCCGCGGACGCGAGTTCCAGGGCGAATATGGACGCAACTGCCGCCGCCACGATCCCGCGCGGAGCGATCCAGGACAAGAGGATTCGCTCGCGGCGATTGAACTCGGAGCCTAGCGTCGAAAGCCAGACTACCACGGGACGAACGACCAGGATCAGCGCTGCCAAGAATGCGAGCTCGCGAATCCCCAGTCCGCTCAGGTCATCAAGGTGCAGGCGGGCTGCCAGTAGGATAAACAAGCTCGATATGAGCAGGACCCGCAGGTTTTCCTTGAATTCGATGATGTGCTTGACATCGACCCGCTTCTGATTGGCTAGTGCGACCCCCATCAACGTGGCTGTTAGTAGCCCCGACTCCGGCTGGAACACGTTCGATGCCGCGAAGGCGGCCACTACGACCGTCAGCGACAGCGGGCTCTGAAGGAAGTCGGGCACCCACTGACGATCGATCAGCAGGACCAGCAGTCCGGCGCCGATCGCTGCGGCGACGACCCCGACGGCGACAGTTCGCCCGAGGCCGAGAATCGCCACCGCCGTTCCTGCTTCCAAGTCTCCTACCAGTACCGCCTCGAAGACCAAGACGGCCAACACCGCACCGATCGGATCTATCAGGATCCCTTCCCACTTCAACGTTGATGCGACCTGACGTACCGGTCGGACGTGACGGAGAAGTGGGATGATGACGGTCGGGCCCGTTACCACCAGGATGGCCCCAAGCAGAAGGGCGGGAGCGATGCCCGCCCCGAGGACGTAGTAGGCAGCGGCGGAGCCGAGTAGCCACGATGCTAGCGCGCCGATCGTCACCAGGTTGCGCACCACTCCACCGATTTCGCGGAGGTCTTGCAGACGCAGGCTAGCCCCTCCCTCGAACAGGATGATGGCGACAGAGATCGAGACGATCGGGAATAGTAGGTCGCCCATCACCAGGTCAGGGTCCAGGAAGCCGCTAATGGGCCCGGCGAGAAAGCCAAATAGAAGCAGTACCAGGATGGAGGGCAGATGTATCCGCCACGCCAGCCACTCGGCGGCAATGCCCAGTGTGACGATGCTGGCGACGGCAATCAGCAGATGCTCGGTCAAAGGTTATGGGCTCCTGACCAGGGTCATCGGTTCCGCACGGAGACGGGGCGCCTGCTAGCGTATGGCGGTGCCGGTGAATCCGTCAAGGTGGCGGCTTTGTGCAAGTTGGGCATGGGCGGGCCGGCCTGTCCATCTGCCGTTTTGGCATGTTCGGAGAACATATGGTGGGCCCGCGATACCCGGCCGTGTAACTCTATATGTAGCAGTTTCTTATAGTTGCGGCCACTCCCCAGGTTCGGCATAGCGTTTGCATTCTGTTCGGGCACGCTGAAGAGAATTGCGCGCGGGCGCGGACGCTGGAAAAGGAACGCGATCGCGTGATGTAAAGACGAAAGAGGAGGATAGTAACGATGCTGAACGGTGCTTTCTTGCGGGGTTACCCGGTCAGTCGGTTGAGCGGCGAGGTCGAGCGAGCCTTTGACCATGCGTTCGGGGGCTTCCCGCTCGGGCGTGGCGGCGGTGTGTGGCCCGTAAGCGTGGGTCGGTCTTTTCCGTTGGTGAACGTTTGGGATGCAGGGGAGAAGCTGCACGTGGAGGCAGAGGTCCCCGGCCTGAAGTTGGACGACCTCGAGATCCTCATTCGTGGCTCGGAACTGACCATTCAGGGAGAGAGGAAAAAACCAGATCAGGAGGATGTGACGTACCATCGCCGCGAGCGAGGTGCCGGTTCGTTCTGCAGCAAGGTCGAGCTTCCGGTCGAGATCGACGTCGACAATGTGGAGGCGACGCTGGATAACGGAGTGTTGACGCTCGTGATGCCGAAAGCGTCGAGCGCGCTTCCGCGCAAGATCGAGGTGAAGGTGAAGAAGTGAAGATCACGAGCTGACGAACCGGTGTAACCGAAGTCGGCTGTAACAAGATGAACGGAGGAGTGAACGGATATGAACACGGAAACTGCTGTCGAGAAGCGAGCCGAAGGCGAGGTCACTCAACACGAGGCTATGCGCGGCGGACCGCGCTACCGGCCGTCGGTCGACATCGTCGAGTTTCCCGGGGAGCTCCGGGTCATGGCGGACGTGCCCGGTGCGAATCCGGAGAGCATCGACATCAACTTCGAGAAGGGTGTGTTGACCATTCATGCGAAGGTCGAGCCGCGCCACTCCCAGGAAAGCGATTATCTACTGAGGGAGTATGCCGTCGGCGACTACTACCGCGTCTTCACGGTGAGCGAGAATATCGATGCCCGGCGCATCAGCGCCGAGTATGCCGATGGCGTGTTGACGCTGCATGTGCCGAAGTCAGAAGAAGTGCAGCCGCGCAAGATCGAGCTGCGCGAGAACTGAGTTCCAATTTCGCTAAAGAAGTTATACCGCGTTAGAGACGCGAAGCGGTAGGAAAAGCCGCCCAGTCCGCCGGACCGGGCGGCTTTTTGTAGCAGCTAGTCGTACCAGCGTGACGCCGTTTCGCTGGTGGCACTGTCGGCATCTTGCACGCTGTCGGCCGGGATCTGCGGAAAGCCTGCGCTGTCGGCCGGGATGTCGGCCTCCTCTTCCGCGCCCTGCGGCATTGCGGCCAAGTCTGGCTTGCCCACCCAGGTGATCCTCGGGTCTTGAAGAAACGGTTCGTAGCCCGGGATCTCTAGCCGCACGGGGTCTCCGACTTCAACGAGCAGGTCGATCTTGTCGACGTCTTTCTCGAAGGTGCCCAGAATGGCACCCTCTGGAGTCACGATGGTAAGCAGAAGCATATCGCCGTTCCGTTGCTTCGCGGCGACAGGTCCCTCCACGGACTCTCGCTTTCCGCCGACAGCCTCTGGCAAGCGCGAGCCCAAGAACGGCTGGGCGACCAGGACGAGTGCGACGCCGAGCACCAGGCCGACGAAGAACACGATTATGCCTTTGCGGCTGCGCTTGCCGCTTGAACCTTCCATGGGATCCATCTCAGTCATTGCTGCAATCCATCGGCTAGAACTCGGTGAGCGACAGCGCTCGCCTTGCGATCAGTCGGGCATGTGTCCCAGTACCTGCCAGAATCGGGCAGGTTCCGTGCCGGATTCTAGGATCGTCGCGGCAGGAGAGGACAACGTCTGCCAGGAGGAATCTGAGCCCTGAAGACCGGCTAGAGCGCGACCCAGCCTCAACACCAATCTATCAAAGCGGGGGCAACTTGGAAGAAACTCGGCGTTGGGCCTATATTGCCAGGTCCTCGGCCAATCGTTTGCTCGCTGGCAGCCGGGTGGATCGCGTTAGGGTGTGCCGTGTCAGCCCCGCTAGGTAGCCGCGCTGCGGTTGCGCGCGGCTAATGGCTCGGCTGGTGGTCGTCGCGCTACCAGCCAGATGCCAACAAACAGGCAGACGGCTGCGATCCCCATGGTCCGACTCAACTGCTCGCCGAATACGATCCAGCTGGCGAGGCCGGTCACGAAGGGCTGCGCGTATATGTAGACGGCGGTCGTAGTCGCGCGGACCCGAGCCAGCGCGAACATGTTGAGCAGGTAGGCAAGGGTCGTCGGGAACAGGATGATGTAGAGCAACGACAGCCAGGCGCCGCTGTTGCCCGCGTCGGCAAGTAGCTTCTCCCCCGCCATGAAGTAAGGAAGGTACGGTAGCGCGAGGATGTAGACCCAAGCGATAACGACGAGAGCTGGATAACGGCTTACGAGCCGCTTCGAGACCACCAGGTACGATGCATAGGACAACCCGTTCAATACCATCAGTAGGTTGCCGAAACCGTAGCCTCTGACCAGGCCTCCTCCCTGCCCCACCAGCAGCAGCGCCGCACCCGCCAGTGCGATGAGGACTCCGGTTCCCCGTTTCAGACTGAGACGCTCCTGCTTTACCGCGGCTGCGACAGCAAAGGTGAAGACCGGAATCAGCGTCATCACCAGGCCGGCGTTCATCGGTGTGGAGCGCGCCAGACCCTCCAGGAACAGTCCTTGATTGAGGGCGACGCCCAGCAAACCGCAGGCGAGGAAGCGGGGTAGGTCCTCGCGCCGGGGTAGGGCTTGTCTCCCATATACCGAGAGAGACAGAGCGCCGAGCGCCACCGCGCCGGCGGCGATCCTCCAGCTACCGACGCCAAGCGGCGAAAACCCACCCGGCGCGAAGGCAAGGGTACCGAAGATGGGGAAGAGGCCGAAGAACACTTGCACCGCGACAAGCGCGGCGTGCCCTGCGACGACGCGTCTGGCCATGCCTTTTGTCGTGTGCGCGCTCTAAGGTGCGCTTGGCCCCACTACGACGGCGTTAAGGAACAGGCGGTCGGTGCCGCGACAATAGGCTCGGAAGTTCAGATCTTCGGCGAAAGCGATTACCCTTCCGCCGCCCACGCGTTCTTCGTAAGCGTATACCGCGCCTGGCATTCGCTCCAGGCTCTCCGCCCAGGCGTGGCCTGACAACTTCATCGCCTCGGAAGCGTACAGGCCGACGCCGCGCTGCCGCGAGGATGGCGGTCCGTCCGGCATGAGGTATATGCGGCCGGATGTCACCAGCGCCGGCAGCTGTTTGACGTCGTATCCCGCGGACAACCAGTTGTGCTCGTTGAGGCCAACATTGAAGATCGCGCCCGGCACCGAGAAGCCGCGGGCGTCTTCGTTCTCTTCCTCGTCGTACCAGGAACGCAACTCGATCAGCTCGAGCTGTTCGCGCGCGAAATCGGTCGCCGAACCGATGGTTACGAGCGTTCCACCCTCGCGGACCCAGGTCTTTATACGCTCGACTCCTCTTTCACCGAGCGTCTCGGCGAGCGCCGAACCGCTGGTCGCGGGGATGACAAGCGCGTTGAAGCGATCGAGTGGCGTGCCCGCGACGGAACTAGCGCGCAGCACCGTCACGGGTATCTCGTACTGCCGGTCGAGCGTGTACCACGCCCAGCCGAATGAGTAGCCCTGAATCGGATTCTCGCCGAGGATGGCGATCTCGGGGGTCTGAACCATGAACGTGGCGTCTCCGGAACCGAGGGTAGGGTAGCCTGGCTCGGAGAAGCCGGTGTTCGTACCGCCGACTTGCAGGCTGTAGTATTCGGCGATCGCCCGGATCGCATCGTGGATGCTCTCATCGTTCTGTCCCAATCGGACGATCACGGTGCCGCTGGAGTACGGTCGCCCCTCGATTCGCGTCGGTTCCTCTAGGAAAGAGGCACGATAGCCCTTTGCCTTCAGGTGATAGAGCGCGGCGACCGACGCCGCCTGGCTCCCATCGATCAAGTAGGCATAGCCGGGGCGGCTTGCTGGCAGCGATGCGGGGACCTTAACGGCCTCGGCCAGTCGCTGAGTCGGAATCGAGCCGCCGGCAGTGGTACTGTACCCGCCGACGTTGAACAGCAGCGGCAGCGACCAGGCGGTGATGTCGTAGAAACGTGGGCTCTCAGCCCGGTCAATTCGCGCGCGCGCCTCGCGCAGGAAATCCTCCGGGGTTGGGACCTCGGGCTCGAGCAACATGCGGACTAACCGGTTGCGGGGCTGGGCGGCTTCAATCACATAGGTGCCGGCAGGGAACTCTCGCGAGCCCACGCTCGTGCCGTCACGATCGATGACGCTGCCCAGCCGAGCCGGCTCGGTCAGCACGTCGACCTCGATGCCATTCCGCATCAGCATATTGACCAGTTCGGCGACGTGTAGCGGGTCACCCTCGGGCGCGATCAAGTAGCGCCGAATACCCTGCCGACCGTCGGCGATGTCCTCAACGTGCGATTCATAATATTCGCGGAGTAGCGCATCTCGATTCTCGACGGACGTGCGTGCCGCGGTCCAGGCGGCGACGTATTGCTGTTCGAGCGCATCGGCGAGTGTGCGCACCGTATCGTCCGGACGCTCGAGCGCGAGACCGCGGCTAGAACCCTGCTCGTACAACATCCCGACGGCGCCCTGGTAGTCTCCCATCGAGGTGGTATAGCCGGGGTAGAAGTAGTCGAAGCGCTCGCGGGTCATGTACTCGAAGCCGGCGGAGTCGAATGCGGTGGCATAAGCCCGGCTGAAGATGTCGAACCAGCGCTTCGAGTGCTCGGGGAAGAATGGCGCATACGGATCCGTGCCCGGGTCGAAGAAGAACTCCACATCGGAGCCCATTTCGTGCATATCGATCACGATCTGCGGCCGCCAGGCGAGAATCGTCGGCAGTCGCGCCTGCGTCTCGCGCTGGGTGTGCGCGAACCAGTCGCGGTTCGTGTCGAAGTAGTAATGCCCCGTCCTGAACTTCAGGCCCTGCCAGCGATTGAAATCGTTCGCCCAGTCTTCGCCCTTGGGATTGGGCTTCCTGCCGAGGTTCTCGTGGTTCAGGTGCGCGAAGGCGTCGCGCCCATCCGGGTTCAGCATCGGGTCGATGAGGATGACCGCGTGTCGCAGCACCTCCATGGTGGCTGCATCGTCTCGCGTCGTGAGGTGGTCCAGAAGCTTCAGTACGCCTTCGGCGCCCGATAGCTCGAAGCCGTGGATGGATCCGCCGTACCACATGATCACCGGTTGCTCGGCCATGAGCTGCGCTGCCTCGTCCGGTGATGTGACGCGCGGATCGACAAGTCGGTTCGCCGCCTCCCGGATCGCTTCCAGACGGGCGTGGTTCTCCGGCGCGGTCACTATCGCGACCAGCAGCTTACGTCCCTCCCAGCTTTCCCCTTGCTCCACCACGCGCACCCGATCCGAGACTTCTGCAAGCGTCTTCAGGTACAGGACGGCCTCGTGGTGCTGCGTAACCCGCTCGCCGAAGTCATGGCCGGTGACGTCGGCGAAGCTTGGGGTCTGAGCTGAGGCTTTCGAGTCGAAGGCTGCGCCCGCGCAGAGGGCAGCGATGGCGACGATGACGAAGCGCTTGCTCATGAGGGGACTCCGTGTTCTCTGGTTTTGGGCGTTCTTCCGCCGGCGCCAGCGTGCTGGTTAGGTCGCTCGTTGGTCCTTGCGGAGTTGGTCGGGGTCGGCAAGGCGATTCTAGGACAACGTCGGTGACTGCGCCAGCCCGACCAAGAAGCCGTCTAGCCGTGGGATAGGCGACCGTTCGTTGGTGCCTCTTGAGGCCTCGGGACCTATAGACTGCAACCCGTGAGTGGCTGCAGCCTCGACATGACTTCCCGCCCGGGCTAATCTGATGTTCTCGGATCTCAGCCTGTAATCCTGACATGGAGGGCAAGATGCGTTTCCATCGCGTACTGCTGCTGAGTCTCCTCTGCGGCGCGGCGCTGATTCTCCCGGCCGGTTCCGCTGCGCAGGAGACCCCGTCGGACACGCTTCTGACGGTGGGGCACTTTCTCGACCTGGAGACGGTAGGCGACCCGCAGCTGTCACCGGATGGGTCCCGGATCGTTTACACGCGCAGTTGGGTCAACAAGCTGGAGGACACGTGGCAGTCGGACCTGTGGATCATGAACGCCGATGGGTCGAAGAACCGCTTTCTGGTGAAGGGTGCTAGCGCGCGCTGGTCGCCGGACGGGACGCGCATAGCCTACGTGGCAGAAGGTGAGCCCGAAGGGACGCAGATCTTCGTTCGCTGGATGGATGCTGAGGGTGCGATATCACAAGTGACGCGCGTCACGAAGGCGCCCGGCAACATCAAATGGTCGCCCGACGGTGCATCGATCTCGTTCACTATGATTGTTCCCGCCAAGCCGAAGAAAGAGTGGAGCATCGATGTTCCTCCCGCGCCCGAGGGTGCGAAATGGACCAAGCCTCCGCGCATCGTAGAGCGCATGCACTATCGGGCCGATCGCAGGGGCTTTCTCGATGACGGCTACACACACCTGTTCGTCGTATCGGCGGACGGCGGTACGCCCAGGCAGCTAACTCGGGGTGAATGGAACGTCGGCGCGCGGACGTACGGGATTCCCTTTGGCGTTGGGTACGATTGGACTCCGGACGGGGCGGCAATCGTCTTCGATGGGCTCATGGACGAGGATTGGGATCTGCGTTACCGCGAGTCCCATCTCTACGCGATCAACGTCGATACACGGGAGACCAGACAGATCACCAGCGAAAAAGGCCCGTGGTCCGGACCCGTGGTTTCGCCGGACGGACAGAGGATCGCCTTCGCCGGTTTCGAGTGGACGGAGCAGACGTACAAAGCCTCGGAATTGTACGTGGTCGGCATCGACGGCAATGGTATGCACCAGATCTCTGGGGAACTGGATCGCGACCCGCAAAGCCTCCGTTGGGCGCGCGATGGAAAAGGCGTGTACTTCACGGTGGGCGATCTCGGAACTCAGAACATTTACTACGCCACTACCGGTGGCGATGTACGTCAAGTGACCGAAGGCGTGCATATGCTGTCCGTCAGCTCGATAGCTGGAAACACAGCGGCGGGGGTGAGTCGGGGATTCCACGAGCCCGGCGATGTCGTCACAGTGGATTTACGGCGACCGCAACGGATCACTCGCCTGACGGCCGTCAACGAAGATTTGCTGATGGACAAGCGGCTGGGTGAGGTGGAGGAAGTCTGGTACAACTCGGCGGACGGCACGCGCGTGCAGGGTTGGCTGGTGAAGCCGCCCTCATTCGATCCGGCGAAGAGGTATCCGCTGATCCTGCATATCCATGGCGGCCCTCACGCCATGTACAACGTCGCGTTCAACTATTCCTTTCAGAACCTGGCCGCCAACGGCTATCTCGTGCTGTACACGAATCCGCGCGGGAGCACCGGCTACGGCACAGAATTCGGTAACGCGATCGACGACGCCTATCCGAGCGTGGACTACGAGGACTTGATGGCTGGGGTCGACGCAATAGTGGAGCGCGGCTATGTGGACACGGAGAGCATGTTCGCGACAGGGGTCAGCGGAGGCGGTGTACTATCGAGCTGGATCGTCGGCCATACGGACCGGTTCGCGGCTGCGGCCGTACGAGCGCCGGTAATCAACTGGATCAGTTTCGCCGGGAACGCGGACATCACCAATTGGGGCTACCACCGCTTCTACGGCTATTTCTGGGATAACCCTGACAAGTGGCTCGAGCATTCGCCGTTGATGCACGTCGAGAACGTGAAGACGCCGACGTTGCTTATGACCGGCGAACTCGACCTGCGTACCCCGATGGGCCAGACGGAGGAGTTTTATCAGGCGCTCAAGGCGCTGGGTGTTCCGACTGCGATGATTCGGTTCAACGCCGAATACCACGGGACTGGGTCGAAGCCCTCGAACTACATGCGTACGCAACTCTATCTCATGAAGTGGTTTGGCAGGTACTCGGCGGGCAAGTCTGTGGCGGCAAGGGAAGAGACCTGAATCGAGTCCCGCCCGCGGTCTAGACTGAATGAGCGATCCGATCGGCCTGGCTGGATCACCGGTTAGTTCGAATTTCTCGGTCCCTGTTTGGGAGGCAAGGCAACTCATGATGAAATTGGCTCGGGCCATTTCGGCAGCACTGCTGTTCGGCGTACTGACGCCACCGACTTTGGTAGGGCAGGAAGCTTCGGCGTCCGCGGTGCCGGAGGCGAATCCAGCCGATGTCGAGTCCATCGACGCGATAATAGGTGCCGTCTACGATGTCATATCGGGCCCGGCTGGGCCTCGTGATTGGGATCGCATGCGGTCGCTCTTCATCCCTGAGGCGAGGCTCATCTCCGTCCGCATGGGCGCGGATGGACAATTCCGCAAGCGGGCGATGGACTTGGAGGGCTACATTCAGGGAGCCGGAGCCTACCTCGAGCAGAGCGGCTTCTTCGAGCGGGAACTGGCCCGGCGGACCGAGCGGTTCGAGTACGTGGCCCACGCTTTCAGTACGTACGAGTCGCTCCGCAACGCTGACGATACGGAGCCATTCTCCCGCGGCATCAACAGCTTCCAGTTGATGAACGACGGACAGCGGTGGTGGGTGGTGACGATCTATTGGGAAGCGGAGTCGCCTGAGAAGCCTATTCCCAAGAAGTACCTGCCGTAGGCAGACCGACGCGTGCTTGTGTCTCTTTGAACCCCCTGGGCCCAGTGATAATGGTCCAGACCCCAACCATCAGGAGGAAACGTGCGAAAGAGGCGATTGATATCGGTAGTGGCGGTTGCCGCCGCCATTGCCCTGTGGGCGGTGCCGGCGGCAACACAAGAACTGCCGGCCGACAACGATGGTGCGCTGGCGCGGTTGGACGCGTCGCCCCGGCACGGCGAGTGGGTGAAATACGACGCCGGCGCAGGCGACTCGGTGACGGCTTGGGCGGTCTACCCAGAACGCGGCGACAAGGCACCCGTGGTCGTGGTCATCCACGAGATCTACGGTCTCACCGACTGGATACGTGGCGTGGCGGACCAGTTGGCAGCGGCAGGCTTCATCGCTATCGCCCCGGATCTGCTCAGCGGCAAGGGTCCCGGCGGCGGTGGAACGGACTCGGTTGACCGACAGGGCGCTGTTCGGCTCGTGCGTGAGCTGGATCGAAGCCCCGACGGTGAAGTGGTGCGGCGACTGAACGCCGCGGTGAAGTATGCCACTTCACACCCGGCAGCGCGATCCGAGTTCGGTTCGGTCGGCTTCTGCTGGGGCGGCTCCACCAGCTTCGCGTACGCAGTGGCGCAGTCGAAACTCGGCGCAGCGGTTGTCTACTACGGATCCGCGCCCGCGAGCGAGGCTCTCGCAAATATCGAGGCACCGGTTCTTGGCCTCTACGGTGGCGACGACGCGCGGGTGAACGCGACAATCGCGCCGGCGGACGAGGAGATGAAACGGCTCGGCAAGCGCTACGAGTACGAGATATACGACGGTGCCGGTCACGGCTTTTTGCGTCAGCAGAGCGGCAGGGATGGCGCCAACCAGCGCGCGACGGAGCAGGCCTGGCCGCGCACCGTAGCCTTCTTCAGGGCCGAGCTCGGCAGCTAGCCGAGCCCGGCTGCGAGCCCGGCTGCTAGGCAGCTCCCGACCGAAGGAGCCTGTCGCTCAGAAGGCCAGGCTGAGGCCGGCGGTCCAGCGGGTCGACTCCTGCTCGATGTCCCAGCCGCCCTCGAACAACGTCCTGAGGTTTCGGCGCCAAATCCAGCCAACACCTCCGGTGACGGTATGGTATTTCCTGACGTTGTCCGGTCCGCCGAGGCGAACGTTTAGGAGTGGCTGGTCACAGTAGACGTAGTTGTAGAGGCCCAGAACATACCAGCGCGAGTTGCGCAGACGGTAGATTGCCTCTAGGAACCCGCCGTCGGTCTTTGCCTCCGGACCGCCTTCCGTGAAGGTTGGATTCTCATCTTTGCGGTGGATGTACTGTGCGTTGATCTCGACTTCGCCGAGGCTCAGCGTCGCATCCGCTCCTACCATCCAAAGCTTGTCTTCGATGCTAGGCTCCCCGGCCGCCTCGTCCAGGTCCTGGCGGCCGTAGTATCCCATGGCGCCGACTCTGAGGTTCGGCAGGACTGGCCAGTTCAGATGGCCGAAGAAGTCCTTTGGCGCGTCGTTATCCAGCCGGCGGTTCTCGTTGTCTGGTCCCCTGCCGTTCCCGTTTACGACCGTTCCGGTGAGGGTCAATTCGGAGATGTCCCACATCGCGGAGATCCCGCGGTCGTAGGTGAGATCCTGCGGCGCATCTCCTACGCGGGCCCGGTAAACCGCGTAGTCCTCGAATTCTAGTCGCAGCTCCCGCTTGAACATCGGGTCCGATACCTGAAACTGGCCAACCTGTATGTCGATCGGTGCGCCTCCGATATCGTTGAAGTAGACGAAGGCATCCTCCACGCCGCCGACCTCGCCGCGCTCGAACAAGAAGAAGTAGAAGTAGTAGGAGACACCTTTGAAGAGCGCACCACCCGAAAGGATCTTCATGTTGTAAGGCGTCTTCAGATCCGTCGCGAATCCGTTCGTGAACGCTTGAACGTACGCATCCATGCGCACGGCGAGCGGCACTGTCTGCAGGAGCTCGAGCAGTGCGTCCCCGGTGTCGACGGTATCTCTCGGCGCTTCTCCAGCCGAGAAGCGAAATCCATTACCGGCGAAGGTCTCACCGAAGTCGTTGAGTGTTGGCGCGGGGTTGTGGCAGAGCTGGCAGCTGACGCGGTACTTCCGCGCAAAGGCGGGAATCGCGTCTGCGCTGGCGCTACCAAGGAGTAGTAGTATGAGTCCCAGCCCCAAGGGTCGGATCACAGACCGTGATCGCGATGTCGCTTCACTTCTCCTGGAGTCTAGCACGGCAGCACCTCCGGTCGTAGCGTGGACAGCCAGGTACATGCTCTCCTATCTGTTCATTGTCTCCGAACTAGGCCCCTTTGACGCAAGGACCGTACGCGGGCATACGGGCGCTGGAGTAGTAGTGTGCCCTCCATCCGATGTCGCTTGTCGCCCCAAAGCGGTACGCGAGACGGGCGGCAGTGTCCCGGGAGCACGTTCGTATAGAAGTCGCTGGCTTCAAACGTCAGGGCAAACGGCGTCTGCTTCTACCTCGATCAGCATGTCTGGATCGATGAGGCCTTTCACCTCGACCATCGTTGTCGCCGGTGGGTGATCGCCGAAGAACTCCGCGTGAGCTCTTCCGAACTCTTCCCAGCGAGCGATGTCGGTCACGAACATGCGCGTGCGCACGACGCATGTAAGATCGGCGTCCAGGTTCTCGAGCGCCTGCCGGATGATCTCAAAGCAACGCCTTGCCTGCGCGTGCCCATCGCCGGGGGCGAAGACGCTACCGTCTTCGGCGACGGGCGCTGTGCCCGTGACGAATATTCGGGAGCCGGCGCGGAGCGCGCGGCAGTAGCCGACACGCTCTTCCCACGGCGCCCCAGAATAGGTTCGCTGAAATCGCATCGCGTCACGTCTCCGCTATTGGAAGCTACTGGGGTACCCAGATGTTCTTTGCGTATACCACCACCGCGCTGCCGCCCAGCTGCAATTGCGACGAGGATTTGGTGTAGAAGGCGAGTCCCTTGTAGCTGGTGATGTACTTATAGCTGATCTTCCCGAAGATCTTGGACCTGGCGACGACGACCAGCGGCTCGTCGGCTCGGTAAAGGATCTGCAGGAAGTCGTTCGGCTCCATGCGAACGATCGCGCCCGATGCCTTGGTCGCTTGGGCAATCGCTGCCGCGGCTGCTGCCCCGCCGCTGTGCATAGGTGTCCTCCTCGGGTTCCAGTGTACTACCTTGGGTTGGGCCAGGTGGGAAAATTGGGGCTGGCTACGAAACGCCGCAAATGATGGGATGCTTCTGATGCTCGGCGCTCCTTCACGCATCTGCGTCGTATCGCTCATTCTCGTTCTTAGCGTCAACGGGTGCGGGAGTGACGATCGCACGACGCTGACCCTCGGCATCCCCACGACGGTAGAAGACTCGGGATTGCTCGATGCGTTGCTGCCGGTCTTCGAAAACAGCCATCCCGAGTATCGGGTGAGATTCGTCGCCGGTGGCAGCGGCGAGCTCCTGGCCCTCGCGGCCCGCGGCGATCTGGATGCCCTGCTTAGCCACTCGCCTCGTGCTGAGGAGCGGTTCATGGAAGATGGACGAGGCCTGAGCCGGCGGCGGGTCATGGAGAACGACTTCGTGCTGGTTGGGCCGGGATCCGACCCGGCCGGCGTCCGGGGCTTGGCGAACGCCGCTGTCGCTCTGACGCGCATCGCCGAGGCGGAGGCGCCGTTCCTTTCGCGCGGTGATGATTCCGGCACCCATCGCAAGGAGCTAGAACTCTGGGCCGAGGCGGGCCAGTCGCCTGAGGCGTCAGGCTATCGAGAGGCGGGTGAAGGCATGGCGGCGGTTCTGCGAGCTGCCTCGGGCCTTGGCTCGTACGCCTTGTGCGACCGCGCGACCTACATGAACCTGCGGGAAACACTCGATCTCGAAGTCATCGCGGAGGGTGACCCGCGGCTGATCAATGTCTACCATGTGATCGTGGTGTCGGATGCACGGGCGATCGAGGCCGCCGAGGCATTCGCCGGCTGGATCACTTCTGAGGATGGTCGGCGCGAGATTACGGCTTACGGGGTGGAGCGGTTTGGCACGTCGCTCTTCCGGCCAGCGGAGGATGAGTCGTAGGACACGCAATAAGGACGGCTGACTCTACCAGCTGATCTTGCCTTCTTGGCTGCTGTCGATCTCATCGCCTGCACCTTGCCCAAACAGGAAAGCCTCCACGTTCCGGCGGAGGTACTCGCGGGCTTCGGCCGCGCGTACGTCGAGGGCATAGTGGTTGATCAGCTGCATCTGTCGCTGAAGCCATTCGTCCCAGCATACCTGGCATATACTCTGGTGGATTCTCTCGCCCAATTGGTCCTTGAAGGGCGGCGATTCGACCCCCGGCCGCTCTTGGCCGCACCGGCTGCATTTGACTGTTGGCATGCTGCTCAAGCTCTCCTATTCTGCGGGTTCGGCGGTCGGTTCTACTCGTTCCGGGCGCGATGGCCTATTATCGCTTGGGGCGCGCTCGGCGCGGAAAGACCACAACTAAACGCACAGCAGGCATGATGGCAACGGAAGCGCTACGGCGCGTGACCGTGGTACTCAACCAGCCCAAGGATCCGGTGAACATCGGTGCCGTTGTGAGGGCGATGAAGAACATGGGCCTTGGCCGGCTCCACCTCGTTCAGCCGGCCGAGTTCAACCCCTATCGGATTGAAGGTGTCGCCCACACAGGGCTGGATGTGATCGAGTCAGCCGAACTCTTTGACCGGCTAGACGAAGCACTGGCCGGGTCGCGCCTGGTCGTCGGTACGACAGCCCGCGGGCGTGCCGCGCGACGCAACTACCGCCGCCCGCGCGAGGCCGCGAGCGAAATCCTGGAAGCAGCGCGCTCTGGGCAGGAAGTGTCGTTGGTCTTTGGGCGAGAGGATCGAGGCTTGAGCAACGAAGAGCTAGACCTCTGTGACAGGGTCGTGGTAATACCCACCGATCCGGAGCACTCGAGCCTGAATCTGGCGCAGGCGGTACTGGTCCTGACCTACGAGATCTGGATGGCGACGGATGTCGAGCTGCCTTTCAAGGATCCGCGACGCGTGAGCGTTCGCGCCAGTCGTCAAGCACTGGAGTCGCTATTCAAGGAAATCGAGGCATCGCTGCACGCGATAGAGTTCTTCAAGGCGCACAGAGAGATGCCGATCATGCGCACCGTACGGGAAGTGGCGGCGCGGGCGGACCTCGACGAGCGCGAAACCGCGCTGTTCAAGGCCATGGCTCACGAGGTGCGTCACTTCTTGGCAAGGCGTGGGATCGATGAATAAACGCAGCCCTGGCGTGTACGCTACTACGGAAGCCAGCGGCTGGAGGCCGTTGTGGAGATTGCTTTGGCGGAGGAGCGTATAGAAAGCGAGCGGGCCCTTGTGGCGCGGGCCCGCTCTGGAGATCGGCGTGCTTTTGGCGAACTGGTGAACCGCTATATGCAGCGCGCCTACTACGCCGCTTTAGGGTTGATAGGCTCACACGAGGATGCGCTCGATCTGTCCCAGGAAGCATTCGCTCGGGCGTTTCGCGCCCGGGCTTCACTCGATCCGGATCGCCCCTTCTATGCTTGGCTCTACCAGATCGTGCGGAGGCTATGCTTCAACTTCCTCCGCGATCGTAGCACCCGCCGCCGTCGCTTGGACGAGGCGACGCCCTGGTTGGTGCAGGAGGCGGGTGTGCGGGCCGCGCAGAGTGACCCGGCTAAGAGCGCTGAGCGGGCCGAGTTGCGGGCCAGGGTCCAGGCGGCGATCGAGAAGCTGCCGGAGCGCGAGCGCGAGGTGCTCGTGCTGAAGGAGTTCGAGGGACTGCGCTATCGGGAGATCGCGGAACTCCTGAACGTGCCGATCGGGACTGTGATGTCGCGTCTGTACTATGCCCGCAAGGATTTGGCAGAGCATTTGGGAGAAGGATCGTGAGCGAGAGGGAAGCGCTTCCTGGCGATGAGCGGGTCCGCCAGCTGTTGATGAGCGCGCTGGATGGCGAGCTGACCGGGCGAGAGCGCCAGGAGCTGGAGAGTCTACTTAACGCCGATTCGAGCTTGAGAGACGAGTGGGATCGGCTAACGAGGGTCAAGGAGGTGACGCAGAGTATGAGCCTGCGAAAGCCGCCGGACGAAGTCTGGGAGGACTACTGGGCATCGGTCTACAGCCGCCTCGAGAGGGGTATCGGCTGGATACTCGTGTCCATTGGCCTGATCGTGCTGGTTTCCTACGGAGCTTGGAGGGGCGTTGAAGAACTCATCGCCGATGCCGGATTGCCCTGGTTCTTGAAGGGTGCGATCCTGGCTACAACCGTAGGACTGGTCGTGCTGTTCGTGTCTGTACTCAGAGAAAAGCTATTCGTCAGAGGCAGGGATCCGTACAAGGAAATTCAGAGATGATTATCACGCCAGCAGCTGGGATTGCCGGACACACTGTCGTAAGAACCTTGGGCCTCGTACGAGGCAATACGATTCGGGCTCGTCACATGGGGCGCGACATACTGGCCGTGCTCAAGAATCTGGTCGGCGGCGAGATCGAGGAGTATACGAAGATGATGGCCGAAAGTCGCGAGCAGGCGGTCGATCGTATGGTCGCGGAAGCGAATGAACTGGGGGCCAACGCGATCACGGACGTCGGTTTCGCGACATCGTATATGATGGGCGCGGCATCGGAGATACTCGTGTTCGGGAACGCGGTGATCGTTGAGCCCGAGTGACCGCTCTTCCGGCTATAGAGCACGCTGCAGATCCGGTTTAGGCGAGCGACGGGGCTCCGAGGGGCGGTAGACTGATGGCTAGAACGCTTGTTGTAGGACTGTGCTTGGTGTTCATCTCTGCGTCTCACGCTGCGGGCCAGGTGCCCGAGAAAGCCGCGGGCCGCCTACTGTTCACGCTCGGTACGACGCCAGCGGGATCGGAGTCTTATAGCCTCGAGCGGCTGGCCGACGGAGGCTTCCGCCTGAGCGGGAATGTCGACCTTCAGATACCCAGTCTTCACATCGTTCAGGGCGTCGACGTCGAGGCGGACCAGCGGCTCGCGTTCCGGCGAGCTCGCGTGCTGGCCGCTGTGAATGGCGACACGACGGAGTACACGCTGGTGCGGGCCGACGGCCGCGGCATCCAGAGTGCCGTGCAGGGTGATTCCACCACGACGGCGGAGATCGAGACACCCGAACGCTCCGTCCTTTTAACCAACAACGTCATTCACCACATCGTTCAATTCGCGTGGCTGTTCGACGGCGCTCTGGGTGAGTCTCGCGAGTTCGTGGCTTTCCCGCGTGTGCCGGTGACCGTGGAGCTGCAACGTTCCGGCAGCGTCGAGAGCGATGGCCATGGCCTTGCTGTGCGGCGTTACTACCTCAACATCGCCAATCGCTTGGGTGCCTATGTGTGGTTAGCCGAGGACGGTACGCCGCTGAAAGTCTCGGTCCCGTTGCAAGCGTTCGAAGCCGTGAGCGAAGCGCACCAGGAGTGGGCACCTTTGTTGACGCCTGGGACAAACCAGCCGGAGGAAGAGACGTCTGAGGCGGTCGACTACGCTGCCGAGGAAGTCCGGTTCGAGTCGGACACCATCACGCTCGCTGGTACGCTGACTTTGCCGCGAGGAACGGGACCCTGGCCGGCGGCCGTTCTGATTACCGGATCCGGAGCGCAGGACCGCGATGAAAACACTCCGGGGCCGGGCGGACTGAAGCTCGGAATCTTTCGGAGCATCGCCGATACGCTTACGCGGCGCGGCGTGGCGGTGCTCAGATACGATGATCGTGGTGTCGGCGGCAGTGGGGGGAGCCTTGCCTCGGCGGGCCTGAGCGATCTGGTTGCGGATGTTGAAGCTGCGGTGCACTACCTGCGCGGCCGTTCGGAGGTCGATCCGGCGCGCGTCGCTCTTGTCGGCCACAGCGAAGGCGGGATCATCGCCCCGATCGTCGCGGCAGAAGATACGGCGCTGGCCGCCATTGTCGTGATGGCCGGCACGGCGACACCGCTGGACTCGGTTCTGGTGGAGCAGGCCGTCAGTGCTGCCCGTGAAGCGGGTGGCGATTCGTCAGATCTGGCCGAGTCTAGGGAGCTTATCGAGCGGCTTTCACGGGCGATCCGCGAAGGGAGTGACCTCGACACGCTGGGATTGCCCCCGGCACAGCAACAGCTTGCCCAGTCGCGGTGGCTGCGCGAGCATGTGCAGCACGACCCGTTGGCGACGATCCGCAGAGTGCGACGCCCCGTGTTGATCGTGAACGGCGGACAGGACGTGCAGGTGGCGCCGGAACACGCTCGCCGGCTCGGAGCGGCCCTGGACGAAGCAAATCACCCCGACTACGAGGTCAAGATCTTCCCGCAGTTGAACCACTTGTTCGCCGTCTCGAGAGGCGAAGGTATTGCTGAGTATGTCGACCCAGACGCAAAGGTCGATGGGGAGTTCCTGAGCTATCTGGCAGATTGGCTCACGCTGCGCGTGGACCGACGCTGAAACAGAGGACGCACCCGCGCTGGCGACTCAGTCGCCGAAGCTGATCCCCAATGCCCGAGCCGTAGCCACCACGTCGCCATCCACCGGCACCTTCTTCTGCTGGCTCACTGCCTCGGCGAGAGGAATGACCCTGATATCCGGCGGGTCGAGCGCGACCATGCAGCCGAAATCACCGGCCTCGATACATCGGACAGCGGCGGCGCCGAACCGGAGCGCTAGGAGGCGATCGTAGGAGATCGGTGAACCGCCTCGCTGGAGGTGGCGCAGCGCTATGGCACGGGCATCTTTGCCGGTCGCTTGGGTGATCTGTTTCGCCAGCACCTCACATACTCCGCCAAGCCTTCGCGCCTCGGGATCGTCGAAGACCGGTGTGCCGTCCTTGGGAACGGCGCCTTCAGCGGCAACGACGATCGCGAAGCGCCGACCGAGACGCTCACGTTCCAGGACCTTCTTGCAGACGTTCTCGATGCTGTACGGGATCTCGGGAATGAGAATCACGTCCGCGGTCCCCGCGACTCCGGCGAATAGCGCGATCCATCCGGTGTCTCGTCCCATGACTTCCACAACCATCACGCGCTCGTGAGCCTGGGCCGTGGAATGCAGCCGGTCGATCGCGTCGGTGGCGACGTAGACGGCGGTCAAGAACCCAAACGTCAAGGGCGTGCCTTCGATGTCGTTGTCGATCGTCTTCGGCACACCGACTACCTTGATGCCCTTTTGAGAAAGATCGTGCGCGATCCGCAGGCTGCCGTCGCCGCCGATGGCTATAAGCGCATCGAACTCGCAATCGTGAAAGGCTTCGACTACTTCATCGGAACGGTCCACCAGGTCGACCGTCCCATCGTCGCGCTCGACCGGCCAAGCGAAGGGATTTCCGCGGTTTGTCGTCCCGAGGATGGTGCCACCGAGATGCGTTATGCCCCGCACAGTCTCACGCGTGAGCGGGACGATGTCGTCTTCGCCTAGAAGCCCCGAGTAGGCACGGCGTATTCCGTGGACTTCCCAGCCTTGGTTGAGGGCGGAGAGCGTGGCTGCCCGAATCACGGCGTTGAGACCGGGCGCGTCGCCGCCGCCGGTATTGATGGCAATACGCTTTGTCATGGCTCGAACCCTTTTGGCTGCGAAATCACGGCTTAGCCGGGGACGGCATGGCCGCCACGGGGTGGACACCGCCGCTTCCGAACAGCATTCTATCCTAAATCCACGCACGCCACTACATGCGAGCTCCTGAACAGGTACGGTCGAGACGCTACTTCGTCAGCGCTCGGAGGTCTTGAAATGGGCAGAATCAACATCGGGCGTGTAATCGTTGGCGGGTTGGTTGCGGGTCTGTTCATCAATGTGGCCCAGTCGCTCCTCAACTTGGTCATGATCGCGGACCGGATGGAGCTGGCATACCGGGAGTTGAACCTCCCACAACCGAGTGGCGGAACCATAGTCCTATTCATCGTCTTGGGTTTCGTGCTGGGGATCTTGACGGTGTGGCTCTACGCCGCTGTCCGTCCACGTTTCGGGCCGGGCCCCAAGACTGCGATTCTAACGGGGTTCTTCGTCTGGCTGTTCGCGTACTTGTGGCCCGCACTCGGTGACGCGCTACTGGGACTGCTTGACGCGGACCTGTTGGTGTTCATCGCCGTTTGGGGCATGTTCGAGATTCTGGCCGCGACGGTGGCCGGCGCCTGGTTTTACAAGGAGGGGTAGGCCATCGCTTTCTGTGCGCCGGGACGGGTCGGGTCCAACACTGAGACCGGGTGAGCGGTTCCTCGAGTCGCGTGTCCAAATGGACTCTTATCTTCGATGGGGATTGCCGCTTCTGTCGGAGGCAGGTGGGTGCCGTCAAGCGCTGGGACTCTGCGGGTCGTATCGATCCAGTCGCATATCAGGTCGCGGAGTTGGAGCCTTACGGCGTAAGCCTGAAGGCCGCGGAACAGGCGATGCACCTCGTCGCCCCGTCCGGCGCCGTCTGGTCGGGCGCCGCAGCGGCACGGGAGTTGTTTCGCCTATTGCCGGTGTTGCGGCCCCTCGCGTGGTTGTTTCGGGTGCCCGGCGTGATGTTCGTGACAGAGCGGGCGTATCGCTGGGTGGCCAGACGCCGGCATCGGTTCGGTTGCGAGAGCAGCGCCTGCAAGCGCGGGACGTCCGAGTCGCGGCCTCCAGCCTGAACGGGGTTGGATAGAACGATGTTCAGACGACTGCTTCTGCTGTTCATAGTCGTGCCGATCGCGGAGCTTGCCCTCCTGATACAGATCGGGCGGTGGGTCGGCCTCTGGCCAACCTTGGCGCTCATCGCCGTCACCGGAGTGATCGGAGCGACATTGGCGAGCAGGGAGGGCCTGCGGGCCTGGCATGCGTTTCAGGATGACTTGGCGCGAGGCCGCATACCGGGCCGACCCATACTCGATGGGCTGTCCATCTTTGTCGGTGGCGCTTTGCTCCTGACTCCGGGCCTGATGACGGACGTGTTCGGCTTCACTCTGCTTGCGCGACCGACCAGGCGATGGATTCAGAACCGAGTCGTGGACCGCTTCGGCGGCAGGCTGATTCAGCGGGGTCAGGTCTTCATTCGCACGTCGGCCAATTGGGGCAGGGACGGGGGCGGGCCTCGTAATCATGGCGACGAGATTCCTTTGGGTCGTGAGATCGAAGAGAGGAACGACTCATAGCGAGTGGCTCAGAGAGAGGGCGTGTGATGATCCGGTCTTTTTTGGCGCGAACTCTTCCGGAGTGGGGTCCGATCTTCTTGCGGCTCGCCCTGGGCACCGTCTTCATAGCGCACGGGTGGGCCAAGCTCGGAACGCCGCTGGGCACGCCCGAAGGATTCAACATCAGCAGTTGGAACTGGCCGTATCCGATATTCTGGGCCTGGGTTGTCGCCCTCGTGGAAGCCTTCGGCGGGCTTCTCATCCTGGTCGGATTGTTCACGCGCTTGGCGGCCTTGCTGGTCGCCACTGTGATGGCTGTTGCCATTATCAAACTCAAGGCGGAGCAGGGGTTCATCGGTGGGTCCGAGTTCGAGTACACGCTGCTCATGATCGCTTTGGCGCTGGCGTTTACCGGCGGTGGGCGTTTGTCTGTTGACCGCGACGTGTTGGGTTGGGGAGCTCCTCCGTCGCGAAGCCCTGTGGGAGAGACGCCCTATGATTGACATAACCCGGCCTTTAGGAGCAGATACGGCCGAATGGCCGGGCGACACCCCATTCAGCATCGATTGGACTCAGCATCTGTGGCGAGGCGACAACGTCTCGGTGTCTCGCATCGTGCTGAGCCCACATATCGGGACACATGCCGATGCTCCGGCGCACTTTCAGTCCGGTGGTGCGACTAGCGGCGAATTTGACCTGGCCGCGTTCATCGGACCTGTATTGGTGATCGATGCTCGCGGGTCGGACTTGGTGAGCACAGAAGTCATGAAGGAGCGAGGCGCCATCGGTCGCACTCGTGTTCTGGTCCGCTCTCTCGAAGAAGTCCGGCCAGAGGAATTCCACGAAGACTTCCCACCGTTGGCGGCTGAAGCGGCAGAAGCTTTGGTGAGTGCTGGGCTCGTTCTCTATGGAACCGACGCGCCTTCGGTCGATCCTATGGACAGCGCGAGTATGGACGCTCACCGCGCCCTTGGCGCCGCCGGCATCCCAATCCTAGAGAACCTCGACCTCACCCGAGCCCAGCCGGGCGATTACGACCTTTTTGCGCTGCCCATGAAGCTCGAAGGCGCTGAAGCGTCACCGGTTCGAGCCGTCCTACTCCCGTCAGGCACGCTCACCGGCCGGGACTAGTCCGCTTTCAGCCGCTGATCCGCTTGGCTGGCCACGCCAGCTAATCCGGTCCGTGCAACCTTGCCCGCTGCCGATCCGTATGGGTGGAAGACGGGCGGCCTACATGACCGACGGCTCTAGTCGTGGTCGGTATGCCGTCGTGTCGTCTTAGGGTACTTCGATTCGTGTGACCGGATAGGGGGAACGCATGGCGTTCGGCGTTGTGAGGCACCTGCTGAACCGGCGGGTGCCGCAGATCCTGGGTTTGTACCTGGGTGCCTCCTGGATCATAGTCGAGTTTGTAAGCCTGCTGGTTGACCGGTTCACCCTGTCACCACACCTAATCGAGTTCAGCTTAGTGGTGCTTGGGGCGCTCGTTCCCACCGTGCTCCTGCTCGCCTATTTCCACGGCGCCCCGGGGCGGAACGACTGGACGACGGCCGAGAAGATCGGGATTCCGGTGAATCTGTTGGCGGCCGCCGTTCTCGTTGTCGCTGTGTTCAACGATCGGCCGTTGGGCGCGGCTACCACTCGCCTGGTGTTGGAGAACGAGGAGGGCCAAACGGTAGAGCGCGTCGTTCCCGTAGGCGAATTCCGTAAAAAGCTCGTTGTTTTCAACTTCGAGAACCAATCCGGCGATTCGTCGTTGGAGTGGATGCAGCTGGGTCTGACGCTGGGGCTGTTGCTCGATATGGACCAGGACGTCTTTGTCGACTTCGGCGGCTTCAGGGGACTTCAGGAGAAGCTTGAACGGGCCGGCCATCCGGAAGGCGTAGGGCTACCGGTCAGTCTGATGGCCAAGTTGGCGGGTGAGCTTCAGCGTGACTACTTCATGACCGGGACGGTCAGCGAGCTAGATGGCCTGCTATCGGTGCGAACTTCGCTGTACGAGACCCGCCGGCATAAGCTTCTCGCCGAGAACTCGTTTTCTGGGACGGACATCCTGGATTTGGTCGATGAAATCTCTCTCCAGGCCCGGCGCGACCTTGGGATACCGGAACGACACATAGAGGAGACCGCGGATCTGCGACTCGCGGATATCCTCACGAGTTCGACCGAGGCTGCCAGGCTTCAGATGATGGCCTTTCACGAAATCATCGTGACCAAAGACTGGGAGGCTGCGGCTGACTATTTAGAACGCGCCGTTAAGGTAGACCCGACTTCGGCATTCGCGCAGTTCCAGTTGGCCGTTGTGTATCTGATGTCGAGCCAGAAGGAAAAGGCCGATAGCGCCGCCCAGCTTGCCATGGAGCATCTGTACCGGCTGCCGGAATGGTGGCAGTACGACGTCAAGTACTTCTACTACAGCACCATCGATCCCGACCCTGACAAGCGCTTCGCGGTCGCGCGAATGATGGTCGGGTTGTTCCCGGATGAGCTCGACGGTCACGCTCTCATGGCGGCAGAGTATGAATACCGCAACCAGCGTGACGCGGCGATCTCGGAGTTGGAGCGCATCCTCGAGATCGATCCATCACAGCACCGATACTTGAGGCGGATCGGTCACCTCTACAGAGCAAAGGGCGACTTTGACATGGCGCTCGAGTACTTCCAGCGCTATGCGGATGCCGTCCCCAACGATTATACCGCCTTCGATGCCATGGGCGACCTCTACGCGACGATGGGAGAGCACGAGCGCGCCCGGTTCTACTACGAGCGTGCTCTGATCATCGACCCGGATAACGTCTACGTGATGAGCGATCTGGCGACGACGACCTTCAACATCGGGGACATAGCGGAATCGCTGGAACTGCACCGTGAAGCGCTCGAGGCGAGCCGTACGGCTCAGGAGCGGGCTTCCGCGCATGCGCGGCTGAGCACCCATTTTGTTGTGCGAGGACGGTTGGCCGAGGCGATCGAGCACAAGAAGCTGGAATGGCGGGAGCGAGAGCTGTACGAGGCGCCGGCCGTAGTGCTTTCCAGCGAATTGATGTCGTTGGACCTGTTTGCCAAAGCCGGCAGGTCGGATGAGGCGTTTGAGATTATCCGGCAGGCCGAGTTGGAGCTGGCGCCGCCGTTCACCCTGAACATCCCATTCGGTTACCTCGCGGTTTATCTGGAAGTTGAAGACGCCAAACGGGCTCAGGCCGCGCATGCGGAGGCCGAGGCGCGGATGGAGGAAAGCGGAAGAGGTCAAGTCCGCTCCTATCTGCTCGCGTCGCAGGGCAAGATTCACGAGTTGCGAGGGGAGTACGAGAAGGCCGTCGAGCGTTATGCGGAGGCTCTGGCGTTCGCTCCCACGGACGTCGTTATCAACCGCTCTCTGGGACGTTGCTATCGAATGCTCGGCCAACTGGCATCGGCTGAGAAGGAACTGCTCAGAAACCTCTCTGTCACGCCGCAGAATCCATTGAGTCACCATGAACTAGCTCTGGTGTACGCGGAGGGTGGGCAGCAGAGCAAGGCACTGGAACATTTGCAGGTCGCATTGGACGTGTGGAGCGATGCGGACCCCGACTTCAAACCGGCTCAGGACGCGAGGCAGAGAATGGCCGAGCTCGCTGTGGTCGCCCTCGGTGGCTCGTGATGCTCGACGGAAGAAGGGTCTCGGACGAACTCTTCGAGATGGCATCGGAACCGCCCGATACCATCCTTCATCGCGCCGTGCAACGCATTCATCAGGCTGGCGGCGCGTACGATTGGGTGGGCATCTACCTGCTTGCCCACGGCCAGCTGATTCTGCACAGCTACATCGGGAAGCAGACCGACCTGACACGGATCGCGGTCGGCAGCGGGGTTTGCGGTACCGCCGTTGCTGAAGACCGGGACATGAATGTTCTGGACGTGGCCAAGCTGGACAACTACATGGCGTGCAGCGCCGGGACTCGCTCGGAAATTGTCCTGCTCTTTCGGCACGGCGATAGGGTCGTCGGGTTGCTCGACATCGACAGTGACAGGGAAGCGGCGTTCGGGCCGGCTGACGAACGCGAACTGCGCGTGATCGCCGACGCTTTGGGCGAGCTCGTCGGATCTCGGCTACGCTACAGCCGGTAGCGTGCGCGCCCGCGAAGATGGCGTGATCTCTCGCCCTCAGTCTCTGATGCAGTAGTTCGTGACGCTGCGACCGCTCGGGGATCTCGTGTCCTGGAGGTTCTCCGCTATCCACATCTGCTGGCCGATAGTCACGACCGGATACTCATTGCCATCGATGTCTTCTACGACCGCTTGGTCATTGGCTGTAGACCGTGCGGGTATCGGCTGACCGCCGGGACGGGGCGACAAGGCGGCCACGGCTAGGCCAACTATGAGTAGCGTGCTGGTCAAATTCTTCGGTAGTGACATGACATCCTCCTATCGACGTCGCAGACGCGGCAGAAAGCGGCCGGTCCGCGTAGCGTAGTCTCGGTAAGCATCGCCGAACCGTGCATGCAGTCCTTCCTCCTCGGCAGCGGTACGACGTCGGTCAAGAGAACGACCCAAGCACCGTACAAAGGGTGACGGACCTTGCGGTAAGGACCGGTCGTCACCAGTGCACGGTTCGCGCTGGGCGTATCCGGCAACAGGTTGTGGCCCAGGTGGCGAAACGCCCAGAAGAGTCCGATGAGTGCGAGGCTGGCCACAGCGGCTCCGACGGCGTGAACGCCGGTCGGCAGGGCGACCTGAGACCAAACCATCAGGCGTGGGTCTAACACGTAGGCAACGATGCCACAATAGCACGCTATGGTGAGGAGGCGTTCGGTCATGAAGAATCGACAGCTGTGTCCACCGAGCGGGCGCGCCGTTGCAGCGGCGGCCTTGCGCCGGAAATAGACCGGCATGCTCAAGTCGATGATGACCAGTACAAGAAGAACAAACCGGAACGCGAAATCGCTGTGCATAGCGCTAGGGTCGACCTGGTTGCTAAGGCGACGGTGCTACGAATCTACGGCTTCGCAGCGAGAGTGGTGTGGGCATCGCAAGCGTTCGCATAGAGGAACCGTCTCGCGCAGAATAGTCGCGTCCAGGCATGCGGATCAAGCGTGTATAGCGCGGCGCCACTTGACGTCGCGAAGAGGGAAGGTAGTTTGGACGCCTCGGGTGGATTGATTTGTGGCCGCTTGCAACCACCGTAAAAAAAGCCTAAAGAGCTGGGCGCCGCATTCACGATTCCAGTAGCGGCGGCTCCACCGAATCAAGGTGAGGAGTGAACGCGACCCATGCTCGTCTCAGTTTGGGTCGCGATTCTTTTTTGAGAGGCGCCCATCGATCGAGGAAGACCGATGCCCGATTTCAGAGATCTCGTAGAAAACGGCAGCGCCCATCTCTTCGACGGCGCGATCGGCACCGAGCTCTACCAGCGCGGCGTTTTCATCAACGTCTCATTTGACCAAATGAACACGGACCGCCCCCAAGTGGTCCGTGAGGTACATCGCGCGTACCGGGAGGCCGGAGCGGAGATCCTCGAGACCAACACGTTTGGCGGCAATCGCGTGCGGCTCGATCGATACGGTCTGGGCGACCGGGTCTATGATGTGAACAAGGCTGGCGCGGAGCTCGCCCGCGAAGTGGCCAGCGACGACCTGTATGTGGCTGGTTCGATAGGACCCTTGGGCATCCGCATCGAACCTTACGGGCCGACGGCGCGTGAGGAAGCCCGCGCGCTCTTCCGGGAACAGGCTGGGGCGCTCGCTGCTGGGGGCGCCGATTTATTCGTGATCGAGACCTTCAGCGACCTGTCTGAGATCGAACAGGCAATTCTGGGGTGTCGGGACGCCGCCGATCTTCCGGTGGTCGCCCAGATGACGGTCTACACGGATGGAAACACCTTATACGGCTACGATCCGGCCCGAATCGCACGACATTTGGACAAGACAGGCGCCGACGTCATAGGCCTGAATTGCAGCGTCGGACCGGCGATGATCCTCAAGGCCATCCAGGCGATGGCGGATGTGACCGACCGTCCGCTGTCGGCGATGCCCAACGCGGGGCTGCCGCGCGAGGTGGAAGGCCGGAAGATGTACATGGCGTCGCCGGAATACTTCGCCAAATACACGCGTCGACTCCTCCAGGCGGGCGTTCGGTTCATCGGCGGATGCTGCGGAACGACTCCGGACCATACCCGGGCGATGGCGGCGCAAGTGCGGGCGCTTCGTCCCCAACAACACGCGGTCGTCGTGGAGAAAGTCCGGGCGGTCGAGGAGCGGGAAGCGGAGCCCGGTCTGGATCCTGTACCCAGTGCGGAACGTTCCGGGCTCGCAGCGAAGATCGCCGCAGGTGAGCTCGTCACCAGCGTCGAGATCCTTCCGCCAAAAGGATGTGATCCGACGGATGTGCTCGATAGGATTCATGACCTAAAGCTCGCCGGTGTCGACGCCGTAAACGTTCCGGACGGACCGCGCGCGATGATGCGCATGGGTGTTTTGGCGACCTGCTCGATCATCGAGCGTGAGGTTGGACTCGAGACGATTCCCCACTATTGCTGCCGTGACCGGAACCTGCTGGGGATGATGAGCGACCTCTTGGGCGCACACGCCATGGGGCTCCGGAACATTCTCATCATCACGGGAGATCCGCCCAAGATGGGCCCGTATCCGGATGCCACGGCGGTGTTCGACATCGACTCCGTCGGACTCACGAATCTCGTGCGCAAGCTCAACCATGGGCTCGACCCCAGCGACAATTCGCTGGGATCGCAGACGAGCTTCTTCATCGGAGTCGGCGTGAACCACGCGTCTATCGATCCGACTTACGAGATCGGTCACTTCGAGTGGAAAGTCGACGCGGGGGCTCAGTTCGTCATCACGCAACCGATCTTCGATGTCGATCAATTCCTGGAGTTCACGGCGAAGATCGGCCACGTGCACATACCTACGATCGCTGCCGTGTGGCCACTCGTGTCCTTCCGGAACGCGGAGTTCATGAACAACGAGGTGCCCGGAGTTGTCGTGCCGGACGCGGTCCTGGAGCGGATGCGCCTTGCTTCTGAGCGCGGGAAGGAAGAAGGGATGGCCGAAGGCCTCGCCATCTCGCGCGAGATGGTGGAACGATTAGAGCCGCACGTGCAGGGCGTTCAGGTGAGCGCGCCTTTCGGGAAGGTCGATTTTGCGCTTCAGGTCTTCGATGCGCTCGCCGGTTGGGAGACCCGAGGGCGCACAGCCATTCCCTGAGCGCTGGTCTGACGTAGGTTGTAACGAACCAGTCGCCTCGAGGTGCGGCTCGGCGCGCGTTTCCCTCGGCGCAGGTGTGGTGTCAGCGACAAGCGACGAACCGCACACTGCTTTGCCGGTCGGCCACGATCTTGGCTAGGCTCTCCAAGACGTAGACGATGTCGTCCTCGGTATTTCCTACACCGAGCGACATACGGATCGCGCAGTGCGCATCTTCATCGGACAAGCCCAACGCCTTCAGTACGTGGGATGGGTCCGGGTTGCCCGATTTGCAGGCAGAGCCCGATGAGAAGTAGACACCGTGGCGGTCCATGAAGAGCACCAACGACTCACCGCGCATTCCGGGAACCGTCATGTTGATGGTGTTTGGCAGGCGCTCCGCTACGTGACCATTCAGCCGCGCGTCGGGCACGACCTCGCGGATTCCCGCTTCCAGCCTGTCGCGTAAGCGGCTCACGCGCTCCATCTCGCGGTGGTTAAGACGACGCGCGGCAAGCTCGCAGGCCTTACCGAAACCGATGATTCCAGGGACGTTCTCTGTGCCGGCGCGCAGAGAGCGCTCTTGCCCACCACCGTGGACGACCGGAGACAACTCGACTCCCCGGTTGACGTAGAGCGCGCCCACGCCTTTCGGGCCGTGGACTTTGTGACTCGACACCGAGAGCAGGTCGACTCCCAGCTCCTGCACATCGACGGGCAGCTTGCCCAGACCCTGAACAGCATCCGTGTGGAACGTCACACCGCGCTCATGTGCGACGTTGGCCAGCTCGACGATGGGATTCACCGTCCCAACTTCGCTGTTCGCCATCATCACGCTCGCGAGTATCGTCTCTGGCTTGATGGCCTCGGTTAGCGCTTCGGGCCGGATGCGACCGTAACCGTCGACTTCCAGATAGGTGATCTCGAAGCCAAGCTCGGTCAGGGCTTCACAGGTGCGGAGCACCGCGGGGTGTTCAACGGTCGTTGTGATGATGTGGTTGCCAGCACCACGCTTGGCTAGGGCGACCCCCTTTATGGCCAGGTTGTCAGATTCGGAACCGCCTCCGGTGAAGATGATGCGGCGCGCGGTGCAGTTGAGAGCCTGTGCTATCTTGCGGCGCGCGCTTTCGACGGCGTCGCGGGCCGTATTGCCGCGACTGTGGATGCTGGAGGGATTCCCGAACTCTGCTTGCAAGAACGGGAGCATCTCCTCCAACACCTCGGGGTCGACGGGTGTGGTGGCGTTGTGGTCGAGGTAGACTTGACGTCTCGGTCTCTCCGGCCTGGCGACCTCGACGACGGCCTCGCTTTCGTCTTCGGCGACGTGGCTTACGCTCTCCCCGCTCCCCGCTTTGGTGACATCGCAGAGCAGGGCCTTGTACACCGGGAATCCGGAGATCGGGTCGTAGCGATTAAGGTCCGTCAGGTCATTTACGTTGCAATCGCGCCATTCCTGCGGACCTAGAGGGCCGCCGCCGCCCATGTTGGCGTCTACGGCACCCTCGACTATCTCTTCGGTGACCCGTGCCTGATACTTCAGCCGGCCGCGTGGGGTGGAGACCCAAACCCAGTCACCGTTTTCTATTCCGCGTTTCTCGGCGTCCCGCGCATTGATCGTCACCTGAGGAACGGGGGCCTTGCGGCTAAGGCCGGGGACGCCGTGGTGCTGACTGCGGAAGTCGGCGAAGATGCGAGCGCCTGAGTTGAAGACGAGTGGGTAACGCTCGGCCAGGGCCGGCTGGGCTAGCGGGCCTTCTTGGGGCTCGGTGTAGACAGGCAACGGGTCGTAGCCGTGCTCGTCCAGAATGGAGGAGGCGATTTCGAACTTCCCGGTCGGCGTTCTGAACCCCGGTTTTCCGTCCTCTCGAAGCCGGCCCTTCTCCCATTTCTTGTACTGCATCATCGCCGTGGGAATCTGGACCTCGCCGCCATTTGCGCGCACATCTTCGAGCGTGAAGCCCGAGCCCTTTAGGACGTGGCGGAGCAAGTCCTCTTCGGTGCGCGGGTAGCGGTCGCCGTACCCTAGCCGGTCCGCCAGTTCTGTCAGGATCAGGTAGTCGTTTCGCGCCTCGCCGATCGGATCGATGACTCTCTCACGAATCTTGAAGACCGGGCCGTAGACCATGTAGGAGGTAATCTCGTACATGGTCGTGGCGGGCAGCACGATGTCGGCGTAGGCCGAGTCGGCCGTGTGGTGACGGTTGATGCTGACGAGGAAATCCAGCTCGTTGAGTGTCCTGCGCCAGAGCGCCGGGTCGGGCCAGGCCGTGACGATGGAGCCGCCGAGGATCGTCAACGCGCGGATCCTGTACGGCTCGCCTTTGAGAACCGAGTCGGGGAGAGCGATAGCGTGTGACTCCCCGCGGTACTGGCTGTACACGGGGAAACGGTCCCGGCCCAGTGCTTTGCGGACGTTGGGGTTCGGGATCAGGCCCTCCCTGTTGATCGGGAACTGATTTTCACTCATCCGGATAGTCAGACCGCCGGGCACATCGAGTTGCCCGGCCAGCGCCCACAGGGTGAATACGGCGCGGATCGCCTGAACACCGCTGTCGGAGTACTCGAGTCCCGTGTACATGAGCGGGCAGGCGCCGCGTGCTCGCGCGATACGGCGAGCGAGCTCAACGACTGTATCCGCCGGCACCCCGGTGATCTCTTCGACGGCGTCGGGTCGGAAATGCTGAACGTATTGCTTGAGCTCGTCGAACCCGACGGTCCAGTCCCGCACGAAGGCCTCATCGTACAGTTCCTCTTCGATGAGGACATTGATCATAGCCAACGCCAGCGCGCCGTCCGTTCCCGGGCGGATAGCGATCCAATCAGCGGCTACCTCGCGCGCCGTGTGGTTCCGTTGCGGGTCGATGCAGACCACATGGGCGCCCCGTAGCACCGCTCTTTTGATCTGCTCGTGCGCGAGCGGCGGCGAGTCGGTGGCGGGGTTGGCTCCCCAGATCACGATCAGCTCCGCGTTCTCGATGTCGTGATCCATGGTGTGGTAGTACTCGCCAAACGTGACGTGCGGCGCGATCATGGCGAACGAGACGTAACACAGCGCGCCGACGCCCAACGTGTTGGGTGAGCCGAAAGGAAAGAGCATGCTGGAGGCTGAAGAGATGGCGACGCCGGCGGGCTGGAAGACGTCGCACAGCGCCAACTCGAAGCTGCCCCTCCCGGTGTAGATAGCCGTCGCTTCGGGTCCGTGGTCGGTCTTGATGGTCTGAAGCCTGTCGACGATGTACGCCAACGCTTCGTCCCAAGAGATCCGTTCGAATTCGTAGGTACCCTTGGGGCCGACACGCCGTAATGGGTACTGCAGGCGGTCCGGGTCGTGGACGATCTCCGCCGAATGAACGCCGTTGGTGCAGATCATGCCCAACGGGTGATCCTGCGGTCTTGCGGCCTTGATTCTGCCGTCTTCCAGGGTGACGGTCACCCAGCAGCCGGCGGGACAGATGCCGCACAGAGCCTCTTTTTCCTCGACACTACGGTTCGCCGCCGTCTCTTGACGGTCGAGCATCACTTCATGCATGGCTTACCGGTTGGTTGCTGTAGAGAGCGCGCGAATCGTGGGTACGTCTACGACCCGCTCGAGCAGGAGCAGCGCGAACCACTCTCTCTCGTCGGTGAAGGTTCGCCTCACCTCAAACCCAAAACGGCTGAGCTCGTCTGTAAGTTTCGGCAGGCGGAACTTCCGGCTGATCTCGAGCAGTACCAGTTCTCCGGCGTCGATCTCGAAATGCTGGTCGAGAGGCTCGACGTATATATCCTGTGCCGCCCCGAAGCGAAGCGAGATCTCCATACGCTCACGCTCTGGGTTCCAGACCGCCACGTGTTCGATCTGTTCGAGGTCGATCTCGGAGCCCAGTTCGCGGTTCATTCTCGCCGCGTAGTTCGTGGTGAAGCGAGCCGTGACGCCGGCAGCATCGTTGTATGCCGCCTCCAGAAGCCCGGCGTCCTTTACCAGGTCGACGCCCAACAAGAAGAAGTCTCCGGCGGGAAGGTGACCGGTCACGCTCCGCCAGAAGGCTGTCGTCTCGGCCTCATTGAAGTTGCCGATCGTGCTTCCCAGGAAGACCACCATCTGGGGTGACAGTTGCCGCAAGATTCGGAGGGCGCTGCCGTAGGTGCCATTGATACCGGTGAATTCGACGTCCGAGAAGGTGCCGGAGACCGAGTCATAGGCCTGACGCAGTGCGCTCTCGCTGACATCCACGGGGATGTAGCGCACCGATGCTTCGCCCCGAGTGTACGCCGAGAGGAGGTGTTCCGTCTTCACAGAGTAGCCGGAGCCGAGTTCCACCAATGTCCGTGGCCCGGTTATCTCGCGAATGTCATCGGAGTGTGTGGCAAGTATCGACGCTTCGGTTCGGGTCTGGTAGTACTCTGGTTGCTCGGTGATCGCTTCGAACAGCCGGCTGCCCTCGGCATCGTAGAGGAAACGGCAGTGAAGCCACTTGGGGTCATCGCTCAGGCCGATGGCCACCGAGCGGGCATACGTCATGAGGGTGTCGCCGGCCTCGGCGGTTTCCACGATCTTCGTTCCGGAGGTAACGGCTTCTCGGAAGCGGGAGGGGAAATCAGAGGGCTGCGTCACCAACCGACCTTTTGGACCGAAGCCCCAGGCCCGGCTTCGCTGACGAAAGCCTCTGGGCTGTGTCCGTACAGGTTCTGATAGGCATCCGAAACCGAAGCCACGAAATCCTCGAGCAAAGCCGCGCTTACCACGTTTACGGTGCAACCGCCGAAGCCGGCGCCGGTGAGTCGCGCGCCGATGCTGCCAGGCGCTCTCTGAGCCAGAGAGACCAGCGAGTCCAGTTCGTCGGAGCTCACTTGGTAGTCATCCCTGAGCGAACGGTGAGACGCGAACATCAGTTCCCCGAAGCGTTCCGTCTCCGCTTGCTCCAGCGCCGCTGCGGCGAGGTGCACGCGCTCGATTTCGCCGACCACGTGCCGAGTACGGCGGTCGAGCGGCGGCGGCAGGTGCCTGAGCAGCGAGTGCAACTGCTCGGGCTCAACGTCACGGAGCGCGCGGATGTCGTCGTCGACGGCGGCCAAGCGGGTGACCGCTGCTTCGCACTCACGCCGCCGCTGGTTGTACTCGGACGATCGGAGTTCCCGCTCGACGCCGGTGCAGAGAATCACCATTCGCAGCGTTGCCGGCAGTTTGACCTGCTGGATCTCCAGGCTGCGGCAGTCGAGCAGCAGGGCTTTGCCGGTCTCGGCGCAGGCGGAAGCGATCTGGTCCATGATGCCACACTGGACACCGACGTAGTGGTTCTCTGCCTTCTGACAGAGCTTTGCGAGCTCGAGCTCGGGGACGTCGAGGTCAGATGCGTGGCAGAATGCGCTTGCGAAGGCCACCTCCAGCGCAGCCGAGGACGAGAGGCCGCTGCCAACGGGGACGGTGCTCGTCACGGAGGCGTCCAAGCCACTGAGCGGAAAGCCTGCTTGCGTCATCGCCCAGGCGACTCCGGCAGGGTAGGCGGACCAACCCTGCACCGATCCCGGTGACAAGCCGTCGATATCAAACTCGGCGGTTTCGTCGAACTCGGCGGAATAGACTATGACCCGCCTGTCGGGCCGGGCTCGGTAAGCCACGGCGACGTCGAGCTCGACGGCTACCGGCAGCACTAGCCCCTCGTTGTAGTCCACGTGTCCGCCGATGAGATTCACGCGGCCGGGCGCCCGGGCTAGCCATTCAGGCTGCTCGGAGAACGCCTGCTGAAAGTCCGCACGCGCTGTCTCGAGATTGGAGCGATCGCTTGTCGGGTCTCGCGTTGACATCCCTCTTGCATCCCTATCGTGCTACGCAGGTTATGAGGTGCAAGCTACGCCGACCCCGTGCCGGCGAACAAGATAAGGTAGATGAGCCGAGGCGGGGCCGCACGGCTGCGTTGCGTGCATTTTGTGCGCATTATACTCCTGCCGATCTTCACGTCAGACAGGTCGAAGAGGCGGGACTCGGAGTTGCGACTGGCGCGATTGGCAGCGGCGCGTAAGCCCGATCTTCGGGAACGGTGAGATGGTTGATCCGCTCAGCTTGCTCGAACGAACCGACAAGTACTATCTCGGGTCCGGGACCGGCCTGCTGTTCGCCCCGCGTTTCCCCTGCTGGCTCGAGTGGCCCGGCTTTTGGGACGAAGTAGACGTCTACAACTACCAGCTCGCCCCGCTCTTCACAGTCGCGTTCCTCGAGCTTGCCTCGGGCAAGGCCGGGCCTTCGTTACCATTGCGCCAGCGCGAGCGGCTGTGGTCGCCGGCCGAGCTCGTCTGCCAGTACGACTTGGGGCGGAATATCCGGGCGCGCGAGCATCGGTCGGTCGTGCCCGGCGGTTGGTACCTCTCGGAGTGGCTGTTAGAGAATCCGGGAGAGGAGGATCTCGAGTTGGCGGCCGTCGCCTGGTCCGCGCAGGAGACGGCGGAGCTCGATCTGAGTTCGGTCCAGGCTGGTGCCGGAACGGTTAGCTGGCAGCGGAGACTGATCGATCGGTGTGGAGAGCATCTGGAGGTGGAGGTTTCGCTCGAGGCGCCGGATGAGCCGATCGCTGGCTCAGCGCTTCTGTCGGAGCGGTCCGCGCTCCAGCCGCGCTGGGAGTTCTCGCCGTTCCCAGAGAGGTGGCATCGCGGATTCGGGGATCCGATCCAGCCGAGCGGCATCAGCAGCAGCGGACTGTTGTACGCTGCTGCGGCGTCTCGGTTGGTCGTTCGTGCCGGAGGTATGGGGCGCGTCACGTTGCAAGCGCGAGTCGCGCCGCTGGGCCTGGATGATTCGGCGGCCACAGGCGTTCTGGCCGAACATGTGTACGAGAATGCGCCTCCTCCGGAACGGCGGAAGTTCTCCCGTCCCACCCTGGCGGACGATCCGGGGGAGGCCAGTCGCCGGGCCTGGCGTCACGCCTTCGACGAGGTCCCTGGGTTGGCCTGCTCCGATCCATTGATCGAGCGTTATTGGTACTATCGCTGGTACGGCCTTCGACTCTGCGGTCACGAAGGGGGTGTCGGCAACTATCGCTATCCTGGCTGTTGCGAGGGCACCGGCTATTTTCACGCTCCAATTACCTACAGCGCGCAGTGCCACGCCCGAGAACTTCGTTGGCTACGAGATCCCGACCGGGCCAGAGGCGTCATCCTCAACTTCCTGACACATCAGAAAGAGAGCGGACAGCTTCACGGCCGTATCTGCGTGAACTATCTGGAGCGCACGGACTTCTACTTCGCCGACTGGGGGGAGGCCGTCCTGGCGGTGGAAGCCGTGCATCCGGATCTCGAGTTTCTGCAGGCTGTCTACAAACCGCTCGTTCAATATGCCGAGTGGCTGGACAGGGAGCGCGATGCGGACGAGACGGGCCTCGTCGACGTGGTCAACCATTCCGAGACCGGCCAGGAGTTCATGAGCCGCTACATGGCGGTTAGCTCGGAAGCCGACCGCGAGGATTGGGGAAACCTGATCAGACTCAAGGGCATCGATGCCACGGTTTACGCCTATAGATCGCGGCAGCCGACCGAACTGCCGACGCGATCTCTCGCCTGATGTGGGACGATAATCTCGGCATGTTCTCCGACGTCGATCCCGTAACGCTAGAGCGAACCGGCGTCAAAGCAGCCGTATGCTTCTACCCGTACTTCACGGATCTCGTGACGCGTGAACACATAGATGGGTTGCGGAAGCACCTCTTGAATCCGGGGGAGTTCTGGACGGAGTACCCGGTTCCCTCAACCTCCGCCGACGATCCTCTATACAGCCCTGATGCGGAATGGAAGGGGAAACGCCACAACTGCCCCTGGAACGGGCGCGTGTGGCCGATGGCGAACTCGCACGTCGCGGAGGCTCTTGCGAGCGCGGCCATCGAGCACGACTCGAGCCTGCGTCCTGTAGCTGCGAGTTTCATCCGCAAGTTCATCTACATGTTGTTCCACGATGGCGACCCGAAGCGTCCGAACTGCTACGAGCACTACAATCCGGACACTGGGCAGGCATCGCTCTATCGCGGGTTCGATGACTATCAGCATTCTTGGGTCAACG
>JBDHAS010000024.1:0-47850 GCA_039588015.1 Gemmatimonadota bacterium
GTCGGCCAGGGCGCCGCGCTTTCGGAGTCCTATACCGGCGGTATCTACCTATCCACTCCCTCGGCATCCCCGGCGTTGCTGGGCGTCGGCTACATCATCGGCCCGCGACTGGCGGCGGTGGTGTTCGCGGGTGGCGTGCTCGGCTGGTGGTGCCTGGCGCCGGTCATGGCGTTCGTCAACCGAGACCTACTGGCGCTCGTGGAAAGCCAGGGCTGGAGCGCCGTCTCGGTCAACGTGGTTTGGCAGACGATGGTTCGTCCACTAGCGGTAGGGACCATGGTCGTGGGTGCCGTCTGGACGCTCTGGAGCATGCGCAAGAGCCTGGCAACGGGTATGGGGCGAGTCCTGGCGGACATGAAGCAGGTGAAAGCCGTGGAAACGGCCAGTCGGACCGAGTTGGACCTCCGGTACCGCTACATCGTATGGGGTATCATCGCGCTGATCTTCCCAATCTGGGGTCTCTACTACTACTTCAGCAGCAGCTTCGGCGGCTCGCTGCTGGCGGCGATCGTGATGATAGTTGCCGGCATCCTCTTCGCTGCCGTCGCCGGCTACCTGGTCGGTGTCATTGGCAGCAGCAACAACCCGATCAGCGGACTGACACTGACCACTTTGATCCTCGCGGCGCTGCTCATGGTGGCCATCGGTCTAACGGGCGACCGCGGTGTCATGGCCGTGCTGGGCGTCGCCGCGGTGGTCTGCTGTGCCATGGGCATCGCCGGTGACATGATGCAGGACCTGAAGGTCGGTCACATCCTGGGCGGGACTCCTGCCTCGATGCAGAAAGGCGAACTGATCGGCGTGATCTTCGCCGCGCCGGCCCTGGCCGGAGCGCTCCTACTGTTAGGCAAGGCTTACGGGTTCGCAGGCGCACCGGGCGCTGACCCCGCGACGGCGCTGCCGGCGCCCCAGGCTGGACTGATGGCGTTGGTGAGTCAGGGGATCGTTGGCGGCGAGATGGTCTGGCCGCTCTTCCTGGCGGGGATGCTGTTCGGACTCATGCTCATCCTCGTCAGGGCGCCGTCTCCCATGCTTGTGGCCGTCGGCATGTACCTGCCGATTTTCAGCACCTTCGCGATCTTCGTGGGTGGTGTCTTCAAGTGGGTCGTGGATGGACTCATCGCCCGCAAGCGGTATTCGGATGCGCAGCTGGATAGGGCAAACAACACCGGAATCCTGGTGGCGTCCGGCTTCGTCGCCGGCGAGGCACTGATGGGCGTCGCGATTGCTGGGCTGATCGTTGCGTCACAGCAGACCGGCTTCACACTACCGATGCTCGTGAGCAACCCGATCTGGCAGGGCGTCCTCGGCTTGCTGGTGTTCCCGCTGGTGCTGTGGTTCTTCTACCGATTCTCGAACGCCGAGGCGCGTTCGATGTAAGGCCGAGTAGTATGAGCGTTTCCAGTCTAGGCAGGGTGCTCGGGGTCGTAACGGCGCTGGGTATCCTGCCGCTCGTTTCCGCCTGCAAGCAGGGCTCGCTCGCCGACCCGATCAGCCGCGAGGAATACATCGACATCTACGTGCAGATCCTGCAGGCGGCAGCCGAGGAGCCCGACTCGGTCGCCGCAACGGAGAGCGCACGTGAGATTCTGGAAGACCACGGTGTGACCGAGGATGACCTGCTCACCTTCGCCCGCAACCATGCCGAAGACGCGGAGTATCTGGTCGAGTTATGGTCGGAGATCGAAGATAGACTGAGGAATCCGGAAGAGCCCGACTCGACCGCGACAACCGAGCCGGAAGCCGACGATCCCCCAGATATCGAGAATTGACGTTACAGCCCCGTCGGGTGATCCAGGAACTCCCACTCACAGCCGAACTTCTCGCTGACGTGACGTGCCAGCGCTTTCACGCCAAGGGTCTCCGTAGCGTAGTGGCCGGCGTAGAAAACGTTGATAGCCCACTCCTGCGCGTCGAAGTAGGTGTGGTGAGGTCCCTCACCCGTGATGAGTGCATCAAGCCCCGCGTCTCGGGCCTCCGCGATGTAGCCGCTGCCCCCACCCGTGATGATGCCGACGCGGTCCACGCGGTCGGGACCACCGGGAATGACGAACGGCTCGCTTCCGAGCAAACGTTCCAGCCTGCCAGCCACCTCGTCGCGCGAGATACCTAGCTGGCCCGACACGCCGACGGCATGGCCGTCGAACAGCCCGAAGCGATCGAGGACAGCCAAACCGATGCCGCGGGCCAATTCAACGTTGTTTCCTATCTCTGGGTGAGCGTCGAGCGGTACGTGCGCCGAGTAGACCGCGATATCACGGGAGAGCAATTGACTCACGCGCTTGTAGTTTCGACCGGTCAGCGGCTTCAGGCCTCCACCCCAGAACAGGCCATGGTGTACGAGCAGCAGGTCAGCCTGCTTGGCGGCGGCCGCATCGATCGTCGCTTGGCAGGCGTCTGTGCAGGCTGCGACCCTGCGTACCGTACCGCTGTTCTCGACCTGGAGCCCGTTGGCCGCGCCGGGGTAGTCGGGGACGTTCGCTATGTCGAGGTACTCATCCAGGTACGCGACGAGCTCGTGCAGGTCGATGGCGGCCACGTTCACTCCCACTCGATGGTGGCCGGCGGCTTCGAGCTCACATCGTAGCAGACTCGATTGATGCCGACGACCTCGTTGATGATGCGAGTCGCGATCGACGCGAGTACCTCGTGGGGGAACTGAAACCAGTCCGCCGTCATGCCGTCGCGGCTGGTCACGGCCCGCAGCGCGATCACGTTCTCGTAGGTCCGACCATCGCCCATCACACCGACGGTATGCACCGGCAGCAGGACCGCGAAAGCCTGCCAAATCTCGTCGTAGAGCCCGGCCGCACGGATCTCCTCCAGGTAGATCGCGTCGGATTCGCGGAGCACGGCGAGTCGCTCGCGCGTCACGTCGCCCAGGACACGAACGGCCAGGCCTGGGCCCGGGAATGGGTGCCGGCCCACGAGTTCCTCGGGCAAACCCAGCTCCCTGCCCACCTGACGGACCTCGTCCTTGAACAGCTCGCGCAGCGGCTCGATCAGCTCGAACGGCAGGTCGGGCCGCAGTCCGCCGACGTTGTGGTGCGTCTTGATCGTGTCGGACGGCCCCCGCACCGAGAGCGACTCGATGACATCCGGGTAGAGCGTACCCTGGACCAGGAACTCGACGTCATCGCCGATCGACACCGCTTCCTTCTCGAACACATCGATGAACGTGTGACCGATGATGCGACGCTTTTCCTCCGGATCCTCGACACCTGCAAGTCGGTCGAGAAATTGGTCCGCGGCGTCCACTAGCCGGAGATCAATTCCGAGATGCTGGCGGAACGTGCGCGCGACCCAATCGCGTTCGCCTTTTCGCAGAAGGCCCGTGTCGACGAATATGCAGGTCAAGCGGTCGCCAACCGCTCGGTGCACGAGCGCGGTCGCCACCGACGAGTCGACTCCGCCCGAAAGCGCCGAAATGACACGGCCACGGTCATCCACTCGCCGTTGGATCGCCTCTACCTGACTTTCGATGAAAGACCCCGCCGTCCAACTGGGATCGCACCCGCAGACGCGAAACAGGAAGTTGGATATGATCTCACCGCCCCGCGCCGTGTGTGCGACCTCCGGATGGAACTGCACGCCGAATATCGGCCGCCCCACCGCCCGAAACGCGGCCACCGGAACGGTACCGGTGGCGCCCAAGACCTCGAACCCGTGCGGCGGCGACTCAACGCGGTCGCCGTGGCTCATCCAGACCGTCGTGCGCTCCGTGCGCTCGAAGCCGTCGAACAGGTCGTCAGGTTCCACGATCTCAAGCTCGGCACGCCCATATTCGCGTTTGGCCGCGCTCTGCACTTTACCGCCACTCAAACGTGCGATGAGCTGCATCCCGTAGCAGATGCCCAGCACCGGGATGTCCATGTCGAGGAGTTCGGCCTGCAGACGCGGAACGTCGGCATCGTAGACGCTCGCCGGGCCGCCCGAAAGCACGATCCCGCTCGGCGTCCACTCCCGGATCCAATCGAGCGTACACGTCGGCGGGTGGATCTCGCAATACACGCGTTCCTCGCGGATCCTACGAGCGATCAGCTGGGTGTATTGAGACCCGTAATCGAGGATCAGAACGCGGTTTATCGGTTGGCCTTTTCCGGTCACGCCGCTCGCTAGTATGCTCTCGCCCAGACAACTTCGTATTGCGACTTGCCGCCACAGATGCAGTTGTCGGGCATCTGCTCGCTGCGGAAAGCGTCGCCAGGAATCAGGCGAATCGTTGCCTTGGTGTCATCCTTGACCCGCTGCTCGCAGGATTCCGCGCCGCAGTAGCCCGTGTAAACGAACCCACCAGTCGTGTTGATGATCCTCTTGAACTCCTCGTAGTCGGAGACGTTACGGTACGAGTTGTCTTCGCGCCGTTTGAGAGCTGCCTCCAAGAGATCGTTCTGCATCGTATCGAGGATGCCCGGCAAGCTAGCGAGCGCTTCTACTTCAGCTATCGGAGTCTTGCGCGCGCCCGATTCCGACACGAAGCGGCGTACCACCATCACTTGCTCGTTGGCTACGTCTTTGGGGCCGATCTCGACCCGGATCGGTACACCTTTGCCTTCCCATTCGTAGTACTTGGCGCCCGGGTTCAGCGTCTCGCGGTCGTCCAGCTTGACCCGGACGACCTGTTCCAGTCCCCGCTTGAGGCGTTCGGACGCCTCGAGCACCTGAGCCTTCTGCTCATCCGACTTCCAGATCGGTACGATCACGACCTGGATGGGAGCCAATCTCGGAGGAAGCACGAGCCCGATGTCATCGCTGTGCGTCATTACCAGGCCGCCGACAAGTCGAGTGGACACGCCCCACGACGTGCTCCAGATGTAGTCGTGGCCTCCGCTCTCAGTCTGGTACTTCACGTCGAACGCCCGAGCGAAGTTCTGCCCGAGATTATGCGTCGTCCCGGCCTGCAGCGCCCAGTTGTCCTGCATCATAGCCTCGCACGCATACGTGCGGACCGCGCCGGCGAACTTGTCCCACTCCACTTTCACGCCGGTCACCGGAGGCATGGCCATCCAATCGTCCATGAACTTCCGGTAGATGTCGAGGATCAGTAGCGCCTCTTCCTCGGCTTCATCCGCGGTCGCGTGCGCCGTATGGCCCTCCTGCCAGAGGAACTCGAGCGTGCGCAGGAAGGGCCGCGTCCGCATTTCCCAGCGGACCACGTTCGCCCACTGGTTGATCAGCATCGGCAGGTCGCGATAGCTCTGGATCCAGTTGGCCATGATCGGCCAGATGATCGCTTCGGAGGTCGGTCGCACAACCAGCGGTTCCTCGAGCTCCTTTCCCCCACCGTGCGTCACCATAGCCGTCTCCGGAGCGAACCCTTCGACGTGCTCGGCTTCCTTCTTGAGGTAGCTTTCAGGGATGAAAAGCGGGAAGTACGCGTTCTGGTGTCCCGTCTCCTTGAACATCCCATCCAGCGTCGACTGCATGAGTTCCCAGATCGCGTAGCCGTGCGGTCGAATCACCATGCACCCACGCACCGGGGAATGCCCTGCGAGCTCGCCTCGCTGGACGACACCGTTGTACCAGGCGGAGAAGTCTTCGCTCCGCGGAGTCAGCGCTTTCTCTTCGGCCATCTACGATCCTCTAGGTTTACGATTCCACCAACGGCTTCGATTCTTCGGGCGTCAGCTCACCCGGCTGCGCTTTCCCTTCCGGTTCCGGCTCCCGCTCGGTTCGAGCGAGCAGCCATAGGCCCAGGGGCAGGAGCGCCACCGTGCTTGCCCAGCCGAGGACGCGTGCCCTGGGGCCAAGCGCCCGTCGCAGCACAGCGCTCGCTCCGACGATCACGGCGCTGCTCGCCGCTGCCCCAACGCTTAGCGGGGCGAGCCGCTTCCAGATGGGCGAGACGCTCCGTTCCAGCGGTCCTTGAGGGGCCGGTGCCGGTTTCTCGCTCACGGGTGATTCACTCCTCTTCGACCGGCTCACTAGACCAGCCGGGATCGACGGAATATATGTAGGAGCGGTGAACCCGCTCCCTCGCACGCGTCGTACCCTTGTCCCAACCTTCGGGTGGCACCCACTCTCCCCACACGACGGGCACCAGCCTTCCGCCGGAACGGTCCTTCGGAACGAAGACGTACATTATCGCCCGCGCCGCGACGAGCGAGGTGTCGGACCGGCTGAGCGAGTCGAGCGCGAGCCGCACGCTCTTGCTCAAAGCGGCGGCCCTTGCCCGTTCGAGCACCATCATCCTGTAGACGACCTTCTTTGGCTCCTCGCTCTCGGTATCCACCTTAAACAGCTGATACTGAGCGGGTGTGACAGTATCCGCGTAGACAGCGCCCGCCTCGCGCTCGTTCCGCGGCGCGGCCGCGGTGCTACGCTCCCGGCCGGATGCCCCACTCGTTGCCCTCTCGCCCCCCTCGCTGCCGACACAGGCCGAAAGGGCTGCCAACGATACAGCCAGGAAGAACGCTCGGTAGGCACCGTCGTCAACCATTGCTCTCATCCGTCTTCTGACCATCTCCCTTCGTTCTCAGAAGCTCTTGCGCAAGTCGATCCAGAGCGACGGCCCGCTCTGAACCCGATGCCATCTCCTTAAGACGCGCTTGCCGTGCCTGGACTTCGTCTGGGCCCAAGATCACCGCCCACCGCGCACCAATCTGGTCGGCGCTTTTGAGTTGGTTACCCAGGCGTCGCTCGCGGAACTCGTACACCGTCGACAGGCCAGCCGATCTTAGCGTTTGAGCGGTACGTAGCGCCTCGCGCCTGCCCTCGGCACCCAGCCAAGCGACAAAACAGTCTATCTTCGCCGAGGGCTTCGGCAACAACTCGTGGTCCCGCAGAAGCTCGGTAAGGACGACATCTCCCATCCCGAAGCCGAGGGCCGGCATCTCGATGCCAGCGATAAGTCCCAGAAGGTCGTCGTAGCGGCCGCCCCCGCAAATGGCGCGCAACTCTCGGCGAGCGTCCCACAGCTCGAACACGATGCCGGTATAGTATGCGAGCCCACGCACGACGGAGAGGTCGACATCGACGTAATCGGCAACGCCCAGCCCGTCCAGATGCTCTAGGTACGTGGAAAGCTGCGCTATGGTGTCAGATACGCTCGCGATGTTGCCGAACTCGGCGTTCAGCCCACCTATGCCACGGAGCTGCGTAACGGCGAATATGTTGTCGATCGCCTCCGTTCGGAGACCGACTTCCTCCAGACGAGCTTCCACGCTTTGCCGCGGTTCGCGCTCCAGCCTGTCCACCACCTGATAGACCGCCTCGAGCTCGACTTCTCTCACGCCCAGGTGCCGGAAGATCGCGCCCAACACTCTGCGGTCAGACACCCGCGCTCGTACCTGGCTCGCGTTCAGCCCGGCCGTGCGCATGATGTCGATACCGGCAGCCAGAAGCTCGGCATCGGCTAGAACGTCCGTCTCGCCCAGGATATCCAGATTCAGCTGGAAGTGCTCGCGCGTGCGGCCCCGCTGCTTGCGCTCGTAGCGGAAGAGCTGCGGTGCCGAGAACCAGCGGACCGGTTTCCTCAGCGCTCTCGCGCGGGCACCAACCATACGAGCGAGAGTGGGCGTCATCTCCGGGCGCAGCGCGACACGGCGCCCACCCTTGTCCTCGAACTCGTACAGCTGCTGGACGATCTCCTCGCCGGATTTCCTGGTGTAGATCTCCAGCGGCTCGAGCGGCGGACCATCGTACTCCTCGAACCCGTACCGGCGCGCGACCTCACGCCATACGCCCATGACGTAGGCGCGCGCAGCGAGTTCGTCAGGGTAGAAGTCCCTGAAGCCCGGCAGTCCCTTTATTTCCACCATTCGAATCTATCCGACGCTGTTTTCACGCAGCAACCCGACAGGGAGGTCGAGGTAGCGCATTGCATCTCCGACAGTATGATTCGAGCCCGTCACCACGATCGTCTTCCCTACATCCATCGCCCTTTCGAGCGCCGCCGAGAAGTCTTCTATCACCTCGACGGAGTAACTCGAGATCGTCGCCGCCACCTCCGCCGCGTTCCAGCGACGTTCCGGCGGCGAACTGGGCGCGATTGTGAACACCGAAGTGTCTGCAAGCGCTAGCAACGGCGGCAACATCTCGGGCCACGGCTTGTCGCCCATGATCGCCACCACCAGCGCGAGCGGCTCCGCGAGACTGAGGCTGGTCAGCCCATGAGCCAGTGCATCCACCGCGACAGCGTTGTGTGCCACGTCGAGCACCCAGGTACGACCCCTGCGCTCTTCAACCTGTAATCGACCAGGCCACCGAACATCCTCTATCCCCGCCTCTATTTCGGCCGACCCAGGGCGCGACACCTCCGGCAGGCTCTGCACGGCCAGCGCCGCGAGCCCGGCATTCCAGGCCTGGTGGGCTCCCAGCAGCGGGCAGCGGAGGCGCAAGACGTCCGAATCCGGCCCGACGTACTCGAGCTCCGTGTGGTCCCGTTGTATTCGTATGCGCCTGACCGCCGCATCGTATCCGAGCTGCTGCAAGGGCGCTCCCGCGCTAGCCGCTGCTTCGCGCACGATTCGGCCCGCCTCCGGGTCCAGCCGCCCGAGCACCATCGGCACACCGGGCTTGGCGATGCCGGCCTTTTCGCCGGCGATCTGCGCGAGCGTGTGTCCTAGGTAGTCCGCGTGATCCCACGCTACGTTCGTGATCGCGGTTACCTCCGGCAGCAGAACGTTCGTGGCGTCCAGCCGCCCTCCCAAACCGACCTCCGCCACGACGAAGTCGACATCGGACTCCGCGAAACACAGGAAAGCGAGCGCCGTCGTCGCCTCGAAGAACGTGGCCCCCAGCTCCTCGGCCAGCGGTCGAAGCCGGACGGCTCCCTCGAACAACAGCTCTTCTTCGACCGGGTAGCCGGCCACGCGAATTCGCTCGCCGAAATCGATCAGGTGCGGCGACGTGTAGAGGCCCGCGCGATGCCCGGCCTGGCCCAGGATACTGGCGATCATCGCCGCGACCGAGCCCTTCCCGTTCGTTCCTCCCACCTGGATCGAGCGATATGCCATGTGTGGCCGGCCCACGCTCTCGAGCAGGGTCCGAACTCGCCGCAGCCCCCAGCGGATCTCACCCGTCGGTTGGAGCCCGAGAAGCTCCGAAAGCACCGCCGTGCTCACGGACCCCTCAGCCGCAGCGGCGGCGAACCGCCGCCCAGGAAGGCGCACTCGTCTTGTACATGGCGCCTAATAATAAGGGAGAGTCAGGTAACCGGTAGGGTTTAGGCGGCCTTCAGGCTAGAGGCCCAAAGGCCGGACGGCGCCTAGCCGCTATGGCCATCGGTCATGTGCCCCAACAACCTGGAAACGGTGGTCTTCAGCTCCGGTCGCGGGACAACGACGTCCACCATCCCGTGCTCGAGCAGGAACTCCGAGCGCTGAAACCCCTCGGGCAGTTCCTGGCCGATCGTTTGCTCTATCACGCGAGGTCCGGCAAAGCCTATCAGCGCTCCCGGCTCCGCGATGATCACGTCACCGAGCATGGCGAACGACGCGGTAACGCCGCCGGTCGTCGGGTCGGTGAGTATCGAGATGTACGGCAGGCTGGACTTGTGCATACGCCCGAGCGCGCTCGAGGTCTTCGCCATCTGCATCAGCGAAAGGACCCCCTCCATCATGCGGGCACCGCCGGACGCTGACACGATGATTAGCGGGTGGCTGTCGCCGAGAGCGCGCTCGGCTACACGCGCGATCTTCTCACCTACGACGGATCCCATCGACCCACCGATGAAGCTGAAGTCCATGACGCCGAACTTGACATCGGCCCCGTCGATGTGCCCGCACCCGGTCAGGACTGCTTCTTTCGTACCGCCCTTCTTCACCGCTCGCTCGTAGCGTTCCGCGTACGGTGTGGGACCCACGAACGTGAGCGGATCGACAGAGCTGAGGTTGGGGTCGTACTCCTCTTCCAAGCCGTTGTCCAGGAGAACGGCAGCGTACTGGCTGGCGGAGATGCGGAAGTGGAACCCGCACTTCAGGCAGACGTTGAGGTTCTCCGCCAATTTCTCGCGATAGACAATCTCTCCGCAGCCGTCACACTTCGCCCATACATCGGGTGGAAGCTCGCGCTTCTGCCCGACCAGCTTCTTCTTCTCTTTTCGGAACCAGGCCATGTAATCCTAGCTTGTCAGTACGAAAGACTACAGAAACCGCATTTTGCCAACCGTTAGGTGTGGGAGGAAAAGATCGGCAGGTTCGCTGATTGCCGCAATGGGCCTGTCGATGTGGGAGCGTCAGGCTCCCACATCGCGTTCGGCCGCCACCCGCTGGACCACGGCGAGCATGACGAAGGAGACGAGAAGGAAGCTGCCGCCGTAGCTCAGGAACGGGAGAGGCAGCCCGGTAATGGGCAGCAAGCCGACTGTCATGCCGACGTTTGCCACCAGGTGCGCGAACCACAGCGCCGCGACGAGGAATACCGCGGTGGAGGTGAACGGATCGCTCGCGCGCTCCGCCGTCAGCAGCAGGCGCCAGAGAATCACGGCGAAACAGGAAAGCACCACGAAGATGCCTACGAATCCCAGCTCCTCGCCGACCACCGAGATGATGAAGTCGGTGTGTTGTTCCGGCAGGAAAGCCAGACGCTTCTGCGTACCCGTGGCGAAGCCCTTGCCCAGCCAACCACCCGAGCCGATCGCGACCTGCGACTGGATCAAGTGCCACCCCGCGCCGCGTGGATCGGCCTCAGGCTGGATGAACGCGAGAATTCGTACCTGTTGGTAGGGAGCGAGGCTCCGCCAGGCCGGAAGCACCAACACGCCCATCGCGACGTTGGCAAAGATCACGACCAGAGACTCGCTCAGGTACGCTCGGGTCCAGTAGAGGAAGGCGATGACGAATAGGAACCACACGCCCCACAACGGAGTCGAAAAAGCCAGCGCCAGACTGACTATTGGACTGACGGCCAGAATCAGTTTGGGCATCGACAGCCCGGACCAGTACAGCGCCGCCAGAAGGATGGCGACGAAGACGGCTGCTGTCCCCATGTCGGGCTGGGCCATGGTCAAAGCGAACGGCACGAACACGACGGCGACGAACGGCCAGAGGTCCCAGAGACCGTCGGGCGGCCGCTCGCGCGCGGTGATCAGCTTGGCCAGTACCAGAATCGTGGCAAACTTCGCCAGCTCTGACGGCTGGAAGCCGATAGCGCCGAAGCGTATCCAACTACGCGGTCCGTCACCGGTACCGATGACCAGGACGGCTATCATGGCGATGATCGTGAGCACGTACGCGGCGGGCGTAACCCACTCGAGCCAGCGAAACTCGATTCGCATAGTGATGGCGAACGCCACCAGCGCTATGACCAACCACATCGCCTGCTTCTGCCAGATCCCTGTTACCGACGAGGGGATCTCGAGCTCGCCGGCGGAATAGATCATGGCGATGCCGAAGACGGCCAGCCCGAGAACGAGGATGAGGACCAACGGATCGCCGACGGCGAACTGAGCTTTCTGCTTCATCGACTGGCCACCGCGTCCGGGCCCTCGGGAAACCGTTTCTCGAGGTAGAACTGTACGAGCCTAGAGACGATCGGGGCTGCCGCCGACGAACCATGTCCGCCGCCCTCGACGATCACGGCCACGACGATGGCCGGGTCTTCGGCCGGCGCGAAGCCCACGAACCAGGCATGGTCTTCGCCATGCGGGTTCTGCGCCGTCCCCGTCTTTCCCGCCAGCGTCCAGTCTCGCAGCCTCGAGCCGCGCGCCGTCCCGCCAGCCTCGTTGACTACCGCCACGAGCGCCGCCCGCAGCCCGGCCAACTGCTCGCCGTCGAGCGGCAATCGCCCCGGCGGCTCGGCAACCGGACCTGTCCTCGCGACTCTGGGTGTCCGCATCGTGCCGTCCGTTGCGAGAGCCGCGAAGAATTGCGCCAGCTTCAACGGGCTCTGAGAATTCTCGCCCTGCCCAATGGCCAGGTTGAGGGCCACCGAGTTCGTCCAGCCCCTGCGGCCGTAGCGGCGAGTGTACCAGGCGGTGTCAGGTGGGAAGATTCCCGAAACCTCGGACGGGAGATCGATGCCGCTCGGACGACCGAAACCAAACTCCGGTACGCCCGCCAACAGGCGATCAACACCCACCTTCAGGCCGAGCTGATAGAAGTACACGTCGCAGCTCTCACGAATCGCGCCCTCGAGGTCGAGCGTTCCGTGGCCTGTCGGGGTCCAGTCGTGGAAGACACGGTTGCCATACCGCAACGCGCCCCTGCACGGGATGCGCATCTCCGTCTCCATGGTCGCGTCCCCCAACTTCATCGCGAGACCGGCCACAGCCAGCTTGAACGTCGAGCCCGGAGCGTAGGCGGCCGATACGACACGATTGAACAGGGGACGTCCCGGATCCGAGTTGAGCGCCATCCACTCATCCGGATCGACCTTTCCGACCAACAAGTTCGGGTCGAAGTTCGGAGCGCTGTACATGGCCAACACCGCGCCGCTTGCTGGTTCCAGAGCCACGACGGCGCCCGCCATCGTATCCGGGAACAGCTCTGCGACGCGCTGCTGTAAGTCGAGGTCGATGTTCAAATAGAGGTCGCGCCCCGGAATCGCTGGCAGCGCTTCGCGGCCGCGGAACTCGCCCACGATGCGGCCCAAGGCGTTGACCTCGACATAGCGTATGCCAGGCGTACCGGAGAGCACTCCCTCATACACACGCTCGATGCCGGTCTGGCCCACGAGCCAGCCAGGCTCGTAGCCCTGGAACTCGGGCAGCTTGAGCCAGGCCTCGCTGATCTCACCGACATAGCCCACCGTGTGGGCAAGCAAGGGTCCCGTCGTGTAGTAGCGTTTCGGGGCCGCCTCGATGACGATCCCGCCCGGCAGGTGTGCGCGACGCTCTTCGATGGCGGACACCTCGGCGAAACTGGCGTCGGTATCGACGACGACCGGTCGGTTAGGATGCTGCCTGTAGCTCGCGATCAAGCGATCGTTCGTCTCGGTCGAGTGGCCGAGGATCGCGGCGAGCTCTCTGAGAACGACGCGGAGCGAGTCTGTGGAGGAAGGCAACACCACGATAGCGTAACCCGGCACGTTCTCGGCGACGACCTTGCCATCACGATCGTAGACGGTACCCCTCGCGGCGGGGATCGGGAGCTCTCGGATGCGGTTCTCATCCGACCGCAACGCGTAGGTCGTGTACTTCAGGATCTGGATGCGGAAGAACTGAGCTGTGAGCAGCAGAAGTACTATCGCCAGCAACCAGCGGGCCAGCCTGGCACGAGAGCGTAGCTGAAGTCGTCGCTGGCGGTGGGCCGTACTCACCTAACTCTCGTCATCGGCATGACCAAGTAGCCGACGACGCCCGTCAAAAGTCCGTCCAGCGGGACCCGTAGGAAGATGTACGAGAGAGGATTCCCACCACCACCTACGATCAAGTAGCCTGCCGTTTCGTACAACCAGGTCCCGACCAACAGATACGTACCGATGAACGTACGCTCTTCCGCCAGGAAGACGTCGCGCGTCTGCGACCCAAGATAGGCAAGCAGCACGAGCAGTAGCGTGGCCAAGCCGAAGTGGCTCACGGCCATCGAGTCTTCCAAGACCCCGAGCATGAAGCCGACTGTAGCTGCAGCGCTTGGTCTCAGCGCTCGCGCAGCGATGAGAACGGCGCAGACCACCAGATTGGGGCTGACGTACCACGAGTCGAAGACCGGACGCAACGCGAAGTGCAAAAAGGCAAGACCTGCGACCGCGAGCGCAAGCGCCGCGCGACTCGGCGATCGTTCGGTCATGATCACTGGATGCTGTCCGTTCCTGACCGACCCCAGATGTCGGCCACGTCATCGTTCTCTTCGCGGCCGACGAGCACCATCACTTCGCGAACCGCATCGGGATACACGAGCGGCCGTATCAGGTAGCTGCGCGACCAACCTGCCTCGGTCTGGGTGAGCTCGGCGACCTGTCCGATCGGCATACCCCTGGGGAACACGCCACCCATCCCCGACGTGACGATCTCGGTGCCGGCCGCGAGCTCTGCCTGAAACGGGACACCGTCGAGCCTCATGAGCTGAGGTCGCTCGCCGGAAGACCGGATGATCCCGAAGACGCTGCCGTCGGCCGTCATCGCGCTGGCGCGGAAATCTCGATGCGTCCAGAAGTCGCCCGTCGATTGTCCTGGAGACACCACTCGTATGACGCCGACCATACCGGCAGGAGCGACTACCGGGGCATCGGGCTGGATCCCTGAACTCGAGCCCACATCGATGACGAAGGAGCGCTTCACCAGCTCACCCGCGCGGCCGGCGGGATAGAGATTGGCCGGGACCCAACGCCCTCGGCCCCGCTCGGCAAGTCCTTGCAGCGCGCGAAGTCGCTGGTTCTCCTCCCGGACGTTTTGCCGCTCGAGCAGCTGCGCTGCGAGGGAATCGCGTTCGGCGCGAATCGCCTCTACCTGACGGCGCATCTCTCTGACGTCAGAGAAGCTGCCCTGGAGCCAGAACACGGGCGCCAGAGCCGTGGATTGGATCGCCGTCGCCAAGGCGAGCTGATGCCGGTGAGGTAGAGCGATCAAGACGACCGCGGCCAGTACCCAGAACACCAGCGAAGAAAGGCCGTGACCCGCAAGTCGTTTCGCGCCAGTGTCCGGTTTGCCGCTCAGACGATTCAGGTAGACAGAACTCCTCGATACCTGGGAAGATCGTCGAGGATTCTTCCGGCGCCACGGACCACGCAAGTTAGCGGTTCCTCGTCTACGTGTATGGGCAGATTCGTCTCTTCCTGAAGCAGGCGGTCGAGGCCACGGATCAGCGAACCGCCGCCCGTCATCACGATTCCGCGGTCGACGATATCGCTGGCGAGTTCGGGTGGCGTGATCTCGAGAGCCCGGCGGACTGCCTCGACGATCTGTTGGATCGGCTCCTGGATGTGCTCCCGGACTTCCTCGGAGTGAATGCGGACCGTCTTCGGGATGCCCGAAACCAGGTCCCTCCCCTTCACATCCATCTCGCGTTCTTCGCCGACCGGGCTTGCCGATCCGATCTGAATCTTGATCGCCTCAGCCGTAGGCTCTCCAACTAGCAGATTGTAGTTCTTACGGAGGAACGAAACGAGCGCCACGTCGATCTCGTCTCCACCGACGCGGATCGACATGTCAGACACGATGCCGCCCAGCGCGATAACCGCTATCTCGGTCGTGCCTCCGCCGATGTCGATGACCATGTTGCCAGTGGGCGTCTCGACGGGGAGCCCGACACCGATGGCGGCGGCCATCGGCTCCGCCACCATGTAGACCTCTTTGGCGCCCGCAGATTGCGCGCCGGCCCTCACGGCCCTGCGCTCGAGCTCGGTGATCCCCGACGGAACCCCGATCACCACCCGCGGCTTCAGGCGGAAGATACGCTTGGCGGTGACCGTCTTGAGGAAGTGCCGAAGCATCACTTCGCTGATATCGACATCAGCGATGACGCCGTCTTTCAGCGGTCTTATCGCCTCGATGCCTCCGGGCGTTCGGCCAAGCATGTTCTTGGCCGCCAGCCCGACACCCACCAGCTTGCCGTTCGACCTGTCGACAGCTACCACGGAGGGCTCGTTCAGGACTATGCCCTCACCCTTCACATACACCAGCGTGTTGGCCGTTCCCAGGTCAACGGCGATGTCGTTGACTGGGAGCAGTCTACCAGAATTGAGCCAGTTGAAGCTCATTTGGATCAGTCACACTCCTTGCAGCGGCCGGCGGGGGGACATACCGCATTCCGAGCCGTCCCACCTGTGCCGGGCGGACAGGAACACCCAGCTAGCTGAGAATAGTAGATAGAACGGGCGGGACAACGCAATCTCCCGCCCGTCGATGGACCGCTGACCTTGCCGCTTGCGGCTGCCGATCGCCGGCTAACCCAGTACCTCCTCGATCGGCGTATAGTCGAGCTCGAAGGCCTCCGCTACACCCAAGCACGTCACCTTGCGCTCGACCGTGTTCACTCCCAACGCCAAAGCGGGATCTTCACGACAGGCCTTCTCCCAGCCGTCGTTGGCCAAGGTCATAGTGTACGGGAAGGTCGCGTTCGTGAGAGCGAGCGTCGACGTGCGGGGCACACCGCCCGGCATGTTCGCCACACAATAGTGAATGACGCCGTCCACCACGTACGTGGGGTGCTCGTGCGTCGTCGGTTTCGTAGTCTCGAAACAGCCGCCTTGATCCACCGCGACATCCGCGATCACGGAACCGTCCTTCATGTGCTTCAGGTCCTCCCGCAGGACCAGATACGGCGCCTTGGCTCCCACCAGAAGGACCGCGCCTACCACGAGGTCGGCCCGCGCGATCGCCTCCAGAATGTTCGGCCGGTTTGAATAGACCAGATCGACGTTCGCGGGCATCACGTCATCCAGGTAGCGAAGCCGCTCGAGATTGAGGTCGAGGATCACGACCCGCGCTCCTAAGCCCGCCGCCATCTTCGCGGCATTCGTTCCGACCACGCCTCCGCCCAGAACCACGACTTCGGCCGACGGCACGCCCGGCACACCGCCCAGCAAGATCCCGCGCCCACCGAAGTTCTTCTCCAGGTACTTGGCTCCCTCCTGGATGGCCATGCGGCCGGCCACTTCGCTCATCGGCGTGAGGAGAGGAAGCTCTCCGGTCGGAAGCTGCACCGTCTCGTAAGCGATCGAGACCGCGCCACTGTCTCGGAGCGCCAGGGTGAGCTCCTCAGATGCCGCGAAGTGGAAATAGGTGAAGATCACGTGGTCCGGCTTGATGCGCGGGTACTCCACCTCGATCGGCTCCTTGACCTTCACGATCATCTCCGACTGCGCCCAGACCTCGTCTGCTGTATCGATGATGGTCGCACCAACATCCACGTACGCCTTGTCCTCGAATCCGCTTCCCAGCCCACTGCCCTTCTCCACGAGGACGTCGTGGCCGTTCCGGACCAGGCTCTCGGCACTGGCCGGCACCATGGCCACTCGGTTCTCACCAGGTTTGATCTCCTTCGGTACCCCAACGATCATCTCTGTAGCCTCACTCGCTAGTGGCCAGACTGCTCTAACCGCACGGGATCTAGCTTTGACATGCGCCGGCCCTAGGGCGTCTGTACGCCTGGGCCCAGGCGAACGATGGTTTGCCGATCGGGAGCATAGTATTCTCTGCAGACTTCGGCCACCGTGTGCTCAGTGACCGCGTCAATCCGCGCACATATCTCATCCAGCGTCAAGTACGGTTCGTCGTACAGCGCGATACCCGCCAATCGCTGCAAACGGGCCGAGGTCGACTCCAGCGACAGGATCACCTGCCCCTTGGTCTGATTCTTCACCGAGTTGAGCTCGTCCCGGTCGAGGCCGGAGCCGGCCAGCGAACCCAGTTCCGCACAAACCTCCTCGACGGCCTGATCCGCGGTGTCCGGCCGCGTGGCCATGTACACGCCAGCCAGCCCGCCCAAGGCATAGAATGACTGGAAGGAGTACACGGTGTACGCCAAACCCAACTCCTCCCGTACACGCTGGAAGAGCCGGCTGCTCATCCCACCGCCCAGCGCCGTCGACACCAGAATCGACGCATATCTACGCGGGTCGCTCCTAGGAAACGTAGTCGCGCCCACACACGTGTGCACCTGGGCGCTTTCCCGCTCATGAATGTCCTGGCTGGGTTCCGCGCCGGAAGGCTTTCGCAAGTTCGGCGCCACGGCGCGGCCAGCGTCTGTCGGGAAGTACTGGTGGATCAGGTCCAAGAACTCCTCGTGCTGGACGCTACCGGCGGACGCCACCACGCACGAGGCGGGCTTATAGGACGCTCTCCAGAGGGCGAGCACATCGTCCCGCGTCATCGCTTTCACCGTGTCCTTCGTGCCCAACACCGGGTATCCGTACGGATGCTCGCCCCACAGAGACCGGGCATGGAGGTCGAAAACGAGTTCCTCCGGTGCGTCGAGAACTCCGGCGATCTCCTCGAGAATCACGTTGCGCTCGACCTCGAGATCGCTCTCTCGCAGCAGCGGCCTAAACATTAGATCGGTGAGGATATCCACCGCTATCGGCAGGTGTTCGTCCAGCACCCGCGCGTGACACGCCGTGTGCTCGCGGGACGTGTAGGCATCAAGCGCGCCGCCGATCCCTTCTATGCCAAGCGCGATCTCTCGAGCCGAGCGTGTCTCGGTACCCTTGAAGATCATGTGCTCGAGCAGGTGGGATCCGCCCATCTTCTCGTCGGGATCGTGACTGGCACCCCAACGGATCCATACGCCCACCGCCACCGATCGCACGCCCGGAATATTCTCCGAGAGGACCAGCGGGCCACCTTTCAGCCCGGTCCTGAAGACCCGTTCGTCTAGTTGTACGGTATCGGGGGAATCGGATATCGGCATTCAGTCACGCGTCGTCGCGAAAGGGACAAAAAAGCCCGTCCCGCACGTCCGCGGGACAGGCTTGTACTGCAAGGCGTTCAGTTTCACGATGACTTGGCCGTTTCCTGTTCGGCCGACATGGCCGCCCGCCGGGACAAACGCATCCGGCCGCGCTCGTCGATCGAGATGAGCTTTACCTTCACCACATCACCGCTCTTGACGACATCTTCGGTCTTGGCGACGCGTCCTTCCTCGAGCTCGGAAATGTGGCACAATGCCTCAACGCCGGGAAGAATTTCAACGAAAGCGCCGAAGGTCGTCGTGTTCTTGACGACGCCCTCGTAGATCTTGCCGACCTCCGGCTCCTGCACGATCGCCTCGACGATTTCGCGCGCGCGCTCACCCGCTTCGCCGCTCACCGACGAGATCGTGACGAGCCCGCCGTCCTCAATGTTGACCTCGGCGCCCGTTTGCTCCTCGATGCCGCGAATCGTCTTACCCTTCGGGCCGATGATCTCACCGATCTTCTCGGGGTTGATCTGCAGAGTGATGATCCGAGGCGCCATGGGCGACAAGCTCGAGCGAGGTTCGGCGAGGGTCTTGCTCATGATGTCGAGAATGTGCAGTCGCGCGGCGCGCGCCCGCGCCATCGCTTCACGCATCAGCTCTGTGGACAAGCCCTCGATCTTGATGTCCATCTGCACCGACGTGATTCCGTCGCGTGTGCCGGCCACCTTGAAGTCCATGTCTCCGAGGTGATCCTCGATGCCCATGATGTCCGTCAGGATCGCCGACCGATCGCCTTCCTTGATGAGCCCCATGGCGATACCGGCACATGGCGAACGCACCGGTACCCCCGCCTGCATCAGCGCCAGCGAGCCGCCACACACGGTAGCCATCGACGACGAACCGTTCGACTCGAGGATGTCGCTCACGACCCGAATCGTGTACGGGAATTCGTCGTACGGCGGCAGCAACGGCTGCAGAGCCCGCTCCGCCAGCGCACCGTGACCGATGTCGCGGCGGGACGGCCCGCGGAATGGACGGACCTCACCGACCGAGAACGGCGGAAAGTTGTAATGCAACATGAACGACTTCGATGTCTCCTGAGATACATCGATCGTGTCGATACGTTGCTCGTCTCGGCTGGTTCCCAAGGTCACGATAGCCAAGGACTGCGTGCTGCCACGAGTGAAGAGCGCTGAACCGTGCGTTCGCGGGAGCAGGCCGACCTCGCAGCTGATTGACCGGACTTCGTCCGGAGCACGTCCATCTATCCGTTCCCCTTTGTCCAGAATCTGGGCCCGCAGGGTCTCGTACTCGATGCTGTCGATGACGCTGTTGACCTGGTCCTCGTAGTTCTCTATCTCGGCCTTGAACTCCTCCGCGACCTCTCCGACCATGTCCTTACGCAGCTCGGAGAGAGCGGCATTGCGCTCCTCCTTGTTCGGCAGATTCAACGCCTCGTCCACACGCATCGCGGCCAAGCTATTGACCCGCGCCGCCAGATCAGCGTCCAGCTCGGGCGGTGACCACTCCATAGTCGGTTTGGCGTGCGGCTCGATGAGTTCCCGCTGGATGGCCACCAGCTCGCGGATCCCGTCGTGCGCGAATTCGAGCGCGGAGATGAACTCCTCTTCGGAGATCTCTAGCGCTCCGCCCTCCACCATGACGATGGAGTCCTGGGAACCCGCTACTACGACGTCCACGTCGGAGAACTCGAGCTGCTGGAACGTCGGATTCAGAACCCATTCGCCGTCGAGCCGGCCTACACGAACTGCGGCGATCGGGTAAGCAAACGGCGCGCCCGAGAGGTTCAGAGCCGCCGAGGCGGCGAGTAGACCGAGAACATCCGCGTCGTTCTCCTGGTCGGCCGAAAGGATGTAGATGACGACCTGCACCTCGTGACTGAAATCTTTGGGGAACAGAGGTCGGATGGCGCGATCGATCTGGCGGGCGGAGAGTATCTCTTTCTCGCCCGGCCGTCCCTCCCGCTTGAAGAAGCCGCCGGGGATCTTCCCCGCGGCGTAGCTCTTCTCGCGGTACTCGACCATGAGCGGGAAGAACGGAAGCTTGTTCGGTTTGTCGTCAACGACGACGGCACAAAGCACAGCCGTCTCGCCGAACTGAGCAAGGACGGCGCCGTCCGCCTGCCGAGCCATACGGCCGGTCTCCATCATCAGGGTCCGACCAGCGAATTCTTTTTCAATCAAAGTTGCCATAGTTTCCTACTGCTTACGTAGCTCGTGATAGTAGTGATGTAAGGGAAGAACCCCCGTACGCACATCGTCGGGGGCCACAGGGTCATCCTCGAAGCTTGAGGTCTTTGGTGACTTGCCGGTAGACTTCGGGCTTCGTTCTGCTCAGGTATCGTAGTAGTCGCCGGCGCTTCCCCACCCATTTGAGCAATCCCTGCCGACTGTGGTGGTCCTTCGGGTGCACGCGCAGATGCTCCGTCAGGTCGGCGATCCGTCGCGTGAGCAGGGCAATCTGCACGGCCGTGGACCCGCGGTCGCTGGGGTGTATCTGATACTTCGCTATGAGCGCTTCTCGGTCTTCCGTCGACATTACCATTCCGTCGCCACTCTCTGGCTTGCTCCAATACGGCTGAATCGTGTATTTGCAAAGACTCGAAATTTATTTCGAGCCGTCCCCCGTGTAAAGGCGAGGCGCTTACTCCCGGCCGAAGTACTCCACGGCGGCCTCGCGGTCCCGCTTCATCTGCTCCACCAGTTCCGCGGCGGAGCCGAACGGCTTGATGTCCCTCAGCCGGGTCAGGAACTCGACCCTCACCAGTTCACCGTAAAGATCGGCCTGGAAGTCGAGCAGGTGCAGCTCGACTGACGGCGGCGAACCACGGAAGGTCGGCCGTGGTCCCAGATGGAGTAGGCCCGGTCCCTGATGTGATCTCAGCGCGGCACGGACCGCATAGATCCCCTCGCGCGGCAGGAGTTTGTCGCCCTGCCCAGTGCTCACGTTGGCGGTCGCGAAGCCGAGCGTCCGGCCGCGCCCTTCCCCGTGGACGACGACGCCGGTCAAGGAATATGGTCGCCCCAAGCCGCGCGACGCCCGTTCCACGTCGCCCTGCTGTAGCGCACGCCGCAGGCGGCTGGAAGAGATCTCATCGCCGTTCATCAGGACCGGCCCGACCACTTCGACCTCAAAGCCGTAGCGCTCTCCGATCGCCCTCATCATCTCCGCATCACCTCTCCTGCCACGCCCAAACCCGTGGTCGTAGCCGACGACCAGGTACTTCAGCCCGAACCGCTCCACCAAGACATCGCGCACGAACTCTTCAGGCAGGTAGAGCGACAGCGATCGAGTGAAGTTCAGGAAGACGGCGTAGTCGAGTCCGGAGAGCGTGAGGATTTCCTTCTTCTCGTTGGACGTGGTCAAAAGCGGTGGAGCCGCCTCCGGGCGCAGAATCTTCAGCGGGTGAGGGTCAAAGGTCACCAGGAGGCTTGAAAGGCCTTGCGCCTCTGCCACATCGCGCAGCCGGCTCAGCACGGCCCAGTGGCCGCGGTGGACCCCGTCGAAGGTGCCGACTGTGATACAGGAACCGTTCGCTCGCGGTGACAGGCCGTGAAGGTGAGCGCTCTGCTGCGGACCACTCATTTCGTCTCGTTCCGCAGGCCGAGCGATGCGGGGAAGACCTTCCTCGGCCACAACTGGCCGTCCCGGCTCTCGCCGATGGCCACAAGTCTCCCATCCAGATGGGCGGCCACCGGGCCCGAGGCGTCCTCAACCTGACAATCGATGGGCCGACCGTCGGCGCAAGCCCACGCCGCGTCGCGATCGAGATCGACGCGGCGGAGATGAGCCACGGCCGTCTCCGGGGGCTGAAGATTCCGAACGAACTCCTTCGCATCCGAATCCGGCTGCAGCGCCCGCTCGACGCTGAAGGCGCCGACGCGCAGGCGTCGCAAGCTTTTCAGGTGACCACCGACGCCCAGCGCTGAGCCCACGTCACGCGCCACGGCCCTCACGTACGTGCCGCTTGTGCACTCGAGCTCTACGGTCAAATCGGGCGGCGAAAGGTCCCGGAGGCTCAACTGCCGGATCGCGACGCTTTGCGGCCGGAGGGCCGGTGTGCCGCCGCTGCGCGTCACCGAGTAGGCGCGCTGGCCGGCGACCTTCTTCGCAGAGAAGGCCGGTGGGACCTGCTCGACCTCGCCGACCTGCGCTTCGAGGGCTAAGCTGATCCGGGCGCGATCGAGCTGCCGCCAGCCGTCGCTGGTCTCGATGACCGTTCCAGTCCGGTCGTCCGTGTCCGTACGCACACCAAGCCGTATCACGCCGCGGTAGACCTTGGGAAGCGCTGTCAGGTACTCGGCCAGTCGTGTGGCCCAGCCGACACAGAGAAGCAAGAGACCACTCGCGAAAGGATCCAACGTGCCGGTGTGACCGACGCGCCGAATCCCGACAGACCGCCGCACCGAATCGACCACGTCGTGCGACGTCGGGCCTTCCGGTTTGTCTATCAAGAGCAGACCGGCGGGGTCACTGCTCATCCTCGCCCTCGTCGGGTTGCTCGATAGGACCCACCTCAGAGAGAAGTTGATGAATGCGAGCTGCCTGGTCCTGCGTGCGGTCCACGGCGAAGCGGAGTTCCGGTGAGCGACGAATCCGCAACTCGCGACCCAGGCGCGACCGCATGAATCCCGCCGCGCTTCTCAGGCCTTCAAGCGCTTCTGCCCGGCGATCCTCGTCGCCGAGCACATAGACGTACACATCGGCGTACTTCAGATCGGATGTGACTTCAACGTCGGTCACCGTCACAGAACCGATCCGGACGTCTTTCACTTCCCGCTGGAGCAAGCGGGCGATCTCTTCTTTCAGCAGTTGCGCGACTCTTTGTGTTCGCGCGTACTCTTTTGACATTCTCTGTTGACAATCTTGCGACAGGCGCCGTAAAACGATGGAGTCGCGATATCTTATCGTTGCCGGCCCTTACGGGCGGCTCGGTCAGTAGAAGATCGTCGTGCTGTCGATGATGCGGACGCGGGCATCTGACTCGACGACTGAATCGACCCGGCTCAACACCTCCTGCGCCCGGCGTCGGTCCGACGACACGATTGCGACGCTCAATTCAGCGCGTTGCCACGTGTTCTGATGGTCGGTCTCCGCGACGGAGATGTTGTGACGGCCTCGCAGACGATCCTTCAGGCTCCTGAGTATCGCCCGCTTCTCCTTCAAGGAGGCGCACCCGGCCAAGTGCAACTCCCAAACGATCACGCCAACTACCATGTCGGAAGATCTCGTGAGCGACTAGTCAAGGTCCAACAACAGTGATCGGGCCGGCCGAGGTTAAACGCTCAGCCTCTGGGCTAGCTGTCACCTCCGACGCCAGCCTGCGCCCCGACTCCTCCGTCGAGCGTGCGAGCGATCTGTTCTACCCGGAACGCTTCGAGAATATCACCCACCTTGACGTCGCTAAAGTTCTCGACCGACATGCCGCACTCGTAGCCCGCCTTGACTTCCTTCACATCTTCCTTGAATCGCTTCAGGTTGGCGAGCCTGCCCTCGTAGATCACGACGTGATCCCGTAGCACGCGGATCGGCGCGTTCCTCTCGATCGTACCCTCGGACACGTAGCAACCGGCCACCGTACCGACTTTGGGCACCTTGAACAGCTGCCGCACCTCGGCCGCGCCGAGGATGATCTCCCTCTCTTCCGGCGCCAACATCCCTTCCAGCGCCGCTCTAACTTCTTCGGCCGCCTCGTAGATGACCCGGTAGGAGCGGATATCCACCCCTTCGCGTTCCGCCATCTCGCGGGCTTTTCGATCGGGCCTGACGTGGAAGCCGATGATGATCGCCTCAGAAGTCTGCGCGAGCAGGACATCGGTCTCGTTGACGGCACCCACCTGGCGGTGGATGACCTTCACTTCGACCTCGTCGGTTGACAAACCTTCCAGCTCGTCGCCAAGGGCCTGGACCGAGCCGTCGGTATCACCCTTAATGATGAGCTTGAGCTGGGTCGTACCGGCCTGGACCGCCTGGAACACGTCCTCCAGCCGACTCAGCTGACTCCTGCGGCGGATTTCCTTCTCGCGCTCGATCTGCTGCCGCTTGCCGGTGATTTCCCGGGCGCGCTCGTAGTCCAGGACGATCATGTTGTCGCCAGCCTGCGGAACGCCCTCAAAACCGAGAACCCGAACCGGCATCCCCGGCTCGGCGAACTCGACGATGTGCCCACGTTCGTCGAGCAACGCCCGGACCCGGCCGGAGTAAACGCCACAGACGAAACCGTTCCCAACCGACAGCGTCCCATCCGTGATCAGGACGGTGGCAACCGGGCCCATTCCGCGGTCGAGCTCAGCTTCGATGACGCTGCCTCTAGCCTGCACATCCGGGTCGGCCTCCAGCTCGAGCATTTCTGCCTGCAGCAGGACCTTATCGAGCAGATCTTGAATACCCTGACCGGACTTGGCCGAGATCTCGGCGCTCAGCACTTCGCCGCCGAAGTCCTCGATCACAACCTCGTGCTCCAGCAGCTCTTGCTTGACACGAGTCGGATTAGCGGTCGGCAGATCGATCTTGTTCACAGCAACGATGAGCGGTTTGCCGGCGTTTTTGGCGTGGCTGATCGCCTCCTTCGTCTGAGGCATCACGCCGTCGTCCGCCGCGACGACCAGAATCACAATGTCGGTCACGTCAGCGCCTCGAGCGCGCATCGCGGTGAACGCGGCGTGACCTGGCGTGTCAAGGAACGTGATGCTGCGATCGTCGCCTACATCGACCAGGTAGGCGCCCACGTGCTGGGTGATGCCGCCGGCCTCGCCGGCGATCACGTTCGTCTTGCGAACGTAGTCGAGCAATGACGTCTTGCCATGATCGACATGACCCATGACCGTTACGACCGGCGGGCGCGGAGCCAGACGATCGGGATCGGCCTCCTGCACGTCCTCGGCCACATCGGCGTCGTATTCGTCCTCGCGGACCGCTTTGAAGCCGAGCTCTTCCGTGATCAGATCGATCTGATCGAAGTCGAGCCGCTGATTGATGGTGACCATCATCCCAAGGTTCTTGAACGCCGAGGTAATGATCTCGCTGACGGCGGCTCCGACGAGGTCGGCCAACTCGGCGACGGTCAGGAATTCGGCCACGCGGACCGTGGTGCGCTCCTCCTCCGCCAGCCGCAAGGCCTCAGCTGCCTCCCGCTCGCGCTCCTCGGAAGCGTCGCGACGCCTGCGCCGCGCCGGCCCACCACCCTCCATCTTGACAAGCGTACGACGGATATTCGCCTGCACGGCCTGCTGATCGACCCGCGTACGCTTCTTCTTCTTGCGAGCCCGGCGCCGGCGTCTTCCGTCGAGCGTGTAACCTTCCGCCTGGATTCGAACCACGCCCGCGGGTGTCTTGGACGTGGGCGGAGGTGTTTCGGCCTCCTTGGCACCGACCGGAACCACTGGAACCGGTAGCGGCTTCGGCGCGACCTTCTCGGCGATCTCCTCGATCGCCTCGGCGACCACCTCCTCCATCTCCTCGGCGAACGTAGGCACCTCCTCAGGAGCGGCAGCCGGCGCCTCGACGCTCGCAGCTTCCTCTGCGACCGCCTCTGCCACCTCCTCCGCTTCCGGCGTCACCTCGACAGGTGTCGCCTCAGCCGCGATCGGTTCGACCTCCGGCACGGCTTCGAAATCTGGCTCGAGCGGTGCAGCCTCCTCCGCGACGGGCTCCGCCAGCGCGGCGGGCGCCAGTTCCTGTTCCGGCGCTACCTCGGTCACCGGCTCGGCCTCCAGCCCTGCCGGCTCCTCGGGGCCGACCAGAGTCACGACGGCTTCGTCCGGTGCTTCGGTGGCCACTTCGACGCCTTCGAGAGGCTTCTCGACCACGCGACGACGACGACGACGACGGGTCGCGGCGTCACCCTTCGCCGACTTGGCCGTCACCTTCCGCTTCTCACGCTCGAGGCGCGTGCGAGCCCGGGCGACTTGCCCCTCGTCCAGCGTCGACATGTGGCTACGGACCGGGATGTCCATCTTGCGGAGCATCAAAATCACGCCCTCGCTCGTCGTCTCGAATTCCCTAGCCAGCTCGTAGACGCGCATTTTCGCCAACTGTGCCAACTCCTCCTGTCGCTTAGCCCTGCACTGCTTCAGCCAGCTCCAGTACCCGGCGACCCAACGACTCGTCGGTGATCGCCAACGCTACGACACGCGCGCGGCCAACGGCGCCACCCAGCGCATCACCATCCAGAATTGTCCGGTGCGGTAGTGACCGTCCGCTCGCCAGACCAGCGAGCCGTATGTGCACGTAGTCTGGAGCATCTCCGGCGATCACTAGCACCACCGCCTGCCCTTTCTTCACCGCCCGCGAAGCCGCTTCCGTGCCAATCCGCAAACAGCCGGCCCGAGCCGCCAGCCCAAGCCCTTTCAGCAAGCGCTCTGCAGCGTCACTCTTTCCGCTCGGACGCTTCACTGTCCGCAAGGGCGTTCGCCTCCGGAACGCTGCCTTCCTCCGGCGCTGATACCTCTTGCGACTCCTCGGCGGACTCGACCGCGGCCGCCGCCACCGTCTCCACCTCGGGCTCATCGCCTACGTCGGGCGCGTCGTCCGCCCCATCCATCGGCGGTGCCGGGTTGGGCGCCGCCTCCAAGACGGCGTCGGCAACGGCCTCCGCCTCTTCATCTTCCTCATCGGGAGCGACCGGCTCGCCGCTCGCGACAGGCGTAGCATCGAGGGGAGCCACCGCTGACAGCTCCGCTGGCTCCTCGACGATGGTCAGCTCCTCTATCAACTTGACCAGCGCATCGGTCTCCTCGCCGCCGACGCCTGGAATTCGCAGGAAGTCATCGCGCTCGAGATCGATGATGTGCAGGAACGTCTCGTATCCAGCCGCCTCAAGCGCCGCTAGAATCGCCGGGGGTATATCCAGCTCTTTGAGAGAGAAGTCGGTCGACACCTCCTCATCCTCGCCGGTACCACCGAACAGAGCCGTCTGGGCGCCCCGCTCCATCCACTCGCGACTGGAGTACAGGTCGATCTGCCAGCCGATGAGCTGTGAAGCCAAACGAACATTCTGTCCGTTGCGTCCAATGGCGAGCGATAGCTGATCCTCGTCGACGATGGCGGTGACAACCTTGCGATCCGTGTCAGAGATCACTTTGGCAACCTTGGCCGGCGCCAACGAACGCTTGGCATAGACCTCCGGATCCGGATGCCACGGCACGATGTCGATCCGCTCGCCGCTCATCTCGGACACCACGGCCTGGACGCGCGAGCCTTTCAGGCCGACGCAGGCGCCCACCGGATCGATCGAATCATCGTTTGAGACGACCGCTATCTTGGTCCGGCCGCCCGCCTCTCGCGCGATATCGACGATCTTCACGACCCCCTGGTAGATCTCCGGGACTTCTAGCTTGAAAAGCGCCGCTACGAACTCGGGATCCGCCCGCGACAGAATCAGACGAGGACCCTTGGGAGTCTCTTCTAGCTTCTTGAGCACCGCGCGGATGGGCTCGCCCTGACGGAAGCGCTCCCTCGGGTTTTGCTCGCGCCACGGAATGATCGCTTCGGCCTCGCGCAGCATGTTGAGCATGACGACCAGCTTGCCGCGCTCGATCGCCTGGACCTCGCCGGACAGCAGCTCGCCGAGCTTGTCGGCGAACTCCTCACGCACACGATTGCGCTCTCCCTCGCGGACCCGCTGAATGATGCGCTGTTTGGCCGCGAGCACCGCCGTCCGGCCAAAATCGGCGAACTCAACGGGGATCTCGAGCAGGTCACCGACCTGGAAGTCGGGATCGTCCCACCGCGCTTCGGTGACGCTCACCTCGCGGGAAGAGTCTACCACGTCATCGACGACCTCTTTGAGGACGATGATCTCGATCTCGCCCGCCCGTCTCTGATCAAATCGTGTAACTCGTCACGAGATAACGACTTATGGGCCGTCATCACCCTGAAGGCTTCCAGTACCTGTGCAGCGTTTCCCATCCGTTTGATACTCCCTCGATCTTGACTGCTCCCCGGCGCGCCGGGGTTTCCTCCTAACGACGGCTCAGCTCAGCTCTCGCTTTCCTGAGACTTCCCGAACTCGAACTCCTCCCACTTGAACACCAAGCTGGCCTTGGCGACCGCCGAGCGACGGATCTCCAACTCGGAGCCGCTCGCCGTGCGAATACGCAGTAGCTCGGCCTCGCCTGAGCCCTCGATTCCGAGCAGCACTCCCTCTACGCGCTTGGACGACCCGGCCAGCCTTGCGAAGCCACGCAAAGAGATCTCTTTGCCCAGGCTGCGCTCAAAATCGCGTCGGTTCCTGAGCGGCCGGTCGACACCGGGCGACGAGACCTCGAGGATATAGCTCGCTGCCAAGTCCTCCCGATCATCCAGAACCTCTTCCAGCGCTCGGCTCACCCTCGCGCACTCGTCAACGGTCACACCTGATCCCGGCTCGGAATCGCTCCGATCGATCCTCAATCGGAGTATCGGCCGAGTTCCACGCCCGGCCTGCTCCAAATCGACCAGTTCGTATCCCATGCGCTCGAGCAGCGGCTCGACGATCCGCTCCAACTCGTTCAGTCCACTCAAATCCGGTCGCCTCACCTGCCCGGCGGAAGCCGCGATCCCAGCAATAAAAAAGTGGGGTAAAACAGCGTCCCCACTACTCGTAAGAGGCCTTGCGGCCAGTAGTTTCGCGACCTCAACCCTTCGCGGTCGTAAATATAGACAGGCGTTTCGCGGAAATCAACTGGCGCGCCAGCCCAGAAAAGCACACATCCGGCGCCCTCTATCGCCTCCCCGATAGGAGAGAAATCGCTCAGAATGGCAGCGAGTGCAGGCGCCCGACACGGTCAGCCGTTGGGGATCGACGCCTGAGGCTACGACTACGTCGGCAATGTGCCGCCTGAGGTCGACGGTTCTTGGGCCGGTGGCATCGCCGCCCAAGGCCTCGATGACCTCTCGGCCAACTTCGTAACATTTCCCACATATCGCGGGCCCCAGATGAACGTACAGCGAGTTCAAGTCGGCGCCGCGGTCCTGCAGCGCCCCGAGTGTCGCCTCGACCACCCCGGCAGCCGTGCCGCGCCATCCCGCGTGGGCCAGACCGAGCCACAGCCCTTCCGCGTCCAGGAGGTACACGGGAACGCAATCGGCGACCGTCGCCACCAGCAAGACGCCGCTCCCTCCGGTCACGAGCGCGTCCGCCTCACCCAGCACGTGTACGCCGGGCGGGCTCGCCTCGTGGTGAACCTCGACCCTAGCGCCGTGGACCTGGCGACAGCGAACGATCGCCGGAACACCGGTAGCCGACAGCAGCTGTTGCCACCCGGCCGACTCGCCGGGCTCGGGGGCAGGCTCGCCATTGCTCGGCCCGTCGGGCTCGGCGCTCGTGCTGAAATCGAGCCCGCGGGCACGCCCGGTGATCCCCTGCTCTAGCGTGGGAAACCGTTTCGCCCACCCTGTATGTCTGAAAAGCCTCAGGTCATCGAGCCAGATTTCTTGCTCGAAGGCGTTCATTCAGCGCGCTCGATCGCAGCCCCAAGCGATCGCAGGCGCTCGTCGATCCGCTCGTATCCCCGCTCTATCTGCCCGATGTTGTGGATGTGACTTCGGCCCTCCGCCCCGAGAGCCGCGATGAGGATGGCCATGCCGGCACGGATATCCGGGCTCTCGACTACCGACCCTCGAAGCTTCGCCGGGCCCGCCACCACGGCGCGATGGGGATCGCAGATGACCAGGCGCGCGCCCATGGCGGTCAGCTTGTCAGCAAAGAACATTCGCGACTCGAACATCTTCTCGTGGATCAGAACCGTCCCGCGGCACTGCGTCGCGACTACGAGCGCGATACTGATCAAATCCGCCGGGAACTGGGGCCACGGGCCGTCATCGATCTTGGGAATCTGCTGGCCGATGTCCATGCAGACCTCCATCGACTGATCCGCCGGTACGCGTAGAGTCCGCCCATCCACCCGGCACAGCACACCGAGCCTCTCGAACATGATCCGAATGCTCGGCAGGTGAGCGGGCTCGATATCTCCTATGGTCAGGTCGCTGCGCGTGACAGCGGCCAAACCGATGAAGGACCCCACCTCGATGTGATCGGGACTGACCTCCGCCCGTGCTCCTCGCAGGCGATCCACGCCTTCGATCGTCAGTTCGCAGCCGCCGACGCCACTGATGCCTGCCCCCATGGCGTTGAGCAGACGGCAGAGATCCTGGACGTGAGGTTCGGACGCAGCGTTGCGCAACACGGTCGTTCCATCCGCCAGGCAGGCAGCCATGATGGCGTTCTCCGTCCCGGTCACGCTGGGTTCGTCCAAGAAAATCTCGGCGCCCTTGAGCTTGCCCCGAAGGATGAACGCGTCGCCGAGCTCCACCTCGGCGCCCAACTTCTGCAGCGCCTCGAAGTGGGTATCGAGACGTCGCCGACCGATCACGTCGCCGCCGGGCGGCGGGAGGCGAAGCTGGTGCGTGCGCGCGAGCATCGGTCCCGCCAAGAGGATCGAGGCGCGGATACGGGCAGCCAGCTCGGGCTCGAGCGCGGCCGAGTGGACGTCGGCGGCCTGGAGCGATAGGGTGCCGGGTCCGGTCCATTCGTACTCCACCCCGACCTCACCGAGAAGCTCGAGCATGGTGTGCACGTCCCGAATGCTCGGCACGTTCACCAGCTCCACGGGCTCGTCCGTGAGCAGCGCGGCAGCCATCATCGGCAGGGCCGCATTCTTGTTCCCTGCCGGTTTTATGTGGCCGTCCAGCGTCCTTCCGCCATCTACGATGAACTTGCTCATCAGCCGCCAACATAGGCGTAGACACTCGGGGCCGTCAATCGGGATCGGCACGGTAACACACGGCTCTGCTGTGCCCACAACAGCTTGACACTGCTGCCCGCGAGGGGCTATCTGAAAGGCGGTCCTGTTACCGGTGAGGCGACATGAAACTCCATCATTACCTGCGCCCCGGCCTAGTCATGCTTGACATCCAGTCGGAGGGTGTCGAACAGACGCTGCGCGAAATGGTGCACAACCTGGTGGAGCAGGGACTGGTCGAGAACGAGCAGCCGGTACTCGACGCGCTTCTGGAGCGAGAGGCGGCGCAATCGACCGGGATCGGTGGTGGTGTCGCAATCCCCCATGCAGTCTACGCCCAGCTCTCCTCTACGATCATCGAGCTGGCCACGTCAAAGAGAGGCATCGATTTCAAGGCACTGGACGAGCAGGCGGTCCATACGTTGTTCCTGCTGCTTTCGCCACCCGCTGCCAGCAGCACGCACATCAAACTGCTAGCCCGTATCGCGAGGCTCATGCGTCAGCCGGACTTCCTCGATCAACTGATGAACGCGGCCGATGCTGACGAAGTGATAGAGCGGATCCAGCAGTTTGACGAGCAGCACCCGTAGGTCACGGCGAGGTGATGCCGCTCATGCAACTACTCGTGGCCGTGGTCAACCAACCGGAAGCGATCGACGATGTCCTGTCGGGATTTCTCGAACTGGGGATCACTGGCGCCACGATCATCAACAGCGAGGGGATGGCCCGCGTTCTGACGCATGACATCCCCTTGTTCGCCGGAATCCAGACACTGATCTCGCGCTCGCGCGCGCAGAACTACACGATTTTCAGCGTGATCGATGACGACGAGAAGGTGGATGCGGCGTTCGATGTGATTCAGGACGTCTGCGGCAGCATGGCGGAACCGGGGACGGGCATCGTGTTTGCCATCCCGGTCACGCGAGCCGAAGGCGTTGCTCCCGAGTTGGGCGAAGATTCCAAGCTGTGAATCCCATACTCGTTGTACTCCTCCTCGCACTCATAGCGTTAGCCGGGGCTCAGCTGAGCTTCTCGCGGCGCGAGGTCCCGCTCGGCCCTCGCATATTCGTAGCCATCGGCGGCCCTTTCCTCTTCCTCGGCTTCATACTCGGCCCACACCTGCTGCGAGTGCTGTCGCAGGAGACGATCGCGCAGCTAACGCCGATGCTGGCATTGGGGCTCGGCTGGATCGGTATCCTGTTCGGGCTACAGCTCGATCGCGATCACCTCCGTCAATTCCCGCGCCGATATCTGACGCTTGCGATGCTTCAGGCGGTGATCGCATTCGCCCTGGTCTTTCTGATCGGGTATCTGCTCATCGACACCTGGCTCTCACTCAGCCTGGGGGCAGTGCTTCTAGCCGCCGCGGCCACGGCCTGCGTCTCTACTCCTGCGGCCATCGCGATGATCTCGAACACTTATAAGACGCGTGGACAGGTCACGCGCCTGCTCTTTTACGTCGCCAGCCTCGATGCAGCCGTCGGCATCGTAGCGCTGGGTTTGATACACGCAGCCTACCAGCAAGACAGGTTCGGCTTGAGCGCGGCGCTGTCGCTCGTCGAGTGGTTCCTGATATCGGTTCTGCTCGGCGCGTTCTTCGGTGTCGTGTTCCTTTCGCTCACGCGCATCCGTCCGCGGACTCAGGAACTCTTCCTCCTTCTGATTGGCCTGGTCCTTTTCGCGGCTGGAACAGCATTCGCGCTGTCGCTGTCGCCGCTATTCGTCTGCCTGATCACTGGCGTCGTGATCGGCAACCTGTCGCCTATGCGCAGGCGCGTGTATGCCGCCTTGGCCGAGTGGGAGAAGCCGATCTACATCATGACGCTGGTGCTCGCCGGAGCGCTTCTGCAATTCCCGACCTGGTGGATCGCGCCACTGGTCCTGGCGTACGTGGCGATCCGTATCGTGGCGAAGTGGTTCGGCGGCCTGCTGGCAAGCCGCCTGCGTCCGGAGGGAGTCCGCCTACCGGGCAGCTTCGGACTCGCCCTCACGCCGCAGGGCGGTCTTTCGCTGGCCATGGCCATTTCGTTCGTCCTTATCTACGTTGAAACAGGGTCCGATAACGTGGCGCTGAACGTGTTCTTCGCCACCGTCGTCATCGCTGTCGGCATCAGCGACCTAATGGGACCCTTCCTGGTTCGGGACGTGCTCGTGCGCGCCGGAGAGCTTGATTAGCGGGCCGCACACGCCGCGACCGCGGGTGACAGTTAGAGACTGGAGGGACAGCTCGTGGAAGAATGGGTGTGGCTGACCATTACGATTCGTGTCGTGGGCGTAATCGCCGTGCTCGTGCTCGGGCTCGGCATGATCCTGCTGGCCCGGGCCATCATGCGGATAATGCGAAGCCTGAACAAGGTGGAAGCGGTGCTAGACACCATCGGCCGCGATGCCAGGCCCGTACTCGATCGCGCGCGCGCTATAGGCGAGAACCTGAACTTCATCGCCATGTCAGTGCGTAAAGAAGTCGACCAGGTCGGTGAGACGATATCCTTCGCCAACGAGCGTCTGGAGGATGCGATCGTGGCGGCGGAGGAAAGGGTTCAAGAGCTGAGCGCACTGATCGACGTCGTCCAGGGAGAGGTGGAGGGCACCGTCTTGACCGCCACCTCCACTCTCCGAGGTATTCGTACGGGGGCAAAGATGTTGAGGCGCCGACGCGAAAACTCGGAAGACAAGGACGCAAAAGGCTAGGAGTAGAGGTATGGCCACGCGCTTCAGACGCATCGTGCATCCGTTCGAGAAGGAAGAGAGCAGCCATCGCAATGGCTACCTGCTGGCGTTCGTGATCGGGGCTCTGGTGGGGCTAGGCCTGGCCGCCACCTGGATTCCCGAGAAGCGGCGCAAGCGCCTGCAGGCGGGGGTCGGCGAAGGCTACCGACGGGTGCGGAACACTGGTCGTCGGCTGGTCAGCGATTTCCGCGAGGAACTCGCCACGAGTCTCGAGGCCGCCCGCGAGGAGCTCGGTGACATGACCCGCCAGCAGGTCAATAACGTACGAAAGGCGGTGGAACGGGAGCGAAAGAGGCTCGGACGCTGACGAACTCGATGCGCTGGCTCAAGATCGTCGGCTTGGCGGTACTCGCCGTACTGCTGATGCCGGAGCCAGCCTGGGCTTGGGGCCCGGGCATGCACATACTCGTGGGAACCGAGATCCTCGCCGCGCTGGGCCTGTTGCCCGCCGCAGTGGCCGGCATCCTGCGCCGTCATCCGTACGATTTCCTCTACGGATGCATCTCGGCCGACATCAGCTTCGGCAAGAAGTACGCGCCGGTCGGGCGAAATTGCCACCACTGGCACGTTGGTGAGGAATTATTCGCAGCGGCCGACTCTGACGCGAAGCGAGCCTGCGCCTTCGGCTACTTGACCCACCTGGCCGGCGACACGATCGCGCACAACTACTTCCTGCCGCGCAAGCTGGTCACATCGGCCAATACCCAGGCCATAGGCCATTCCTATTGGGAACATCGAATGGATGTCCACCTGGGCCAGGCCTACCTGCGCGCCGCGTTTCACCTCATCACCGACTTCGATCAGACGCAGAACGACGCGCTGATGGACCGTATTCTCGACCGCACCGTCCTCAGCTTCCAGATGAATCGCCGCATCTTTGAAGGAATGATCAGGCTGGCGGACCACAACACGTGGAAAGCGATGTTCGACCGCGTGCTCGACTACTCTCGCTGGGACGTTGATGACCACCAGGTCGCGACGTGGATCCGCTACACCTTCGACTACTCCGCCGATTACCTGATCAAGCGAAAAGAATCAACAGCCACCTTCCTCGATCCGACAGGCGAGCGCGCGCTGGGCGAAGCCAAGATGCTGAACCGGCAGGTCGGCATGAGGAAGACGCGTCGCCAGGACGAAGCGGCCGAGCTGGCCGAAGAGAGGTTCGCGTTGCCGCCGAAGCTCGAGTGGTGGGACAAGCGGCTGAGCGCCGAGGGCATGTGGATCGACCTAGTCCATCTGAAGGCGCATCTCATCCGGCCAAGGAAGCGGCTGCTGGGGCGCAAGAAGAAGGTTTCGAGGCAGAGCCAGATCCAATAGGATGTCTGCCGGCCGGGCGGGCTAGTCGCGGAGGGTAGTGTTTAGAACATCTATCCAACAGCCAATATTCGACATCCGATTTTCAAAGTCTTTTCGATGCTCGAGTGTCAACGCTCGACGCCCGGATGCGCGACGCCCGAGAGGTCGCTCATAGTTTGCCGGATATCGGACATCGAGAGTCGATAGTCGAGAAGAACTTGTAAATCGGCCACTGGCTGTCGGATATCGGCTATCGAAAGACACCGCCTAGCGCCCCTGTTCCAGCATCTCCACCAACTTCTGCCGCAGTCGATCCGGGTCGGCCTTGCCCTGCGCCTTCCGCATCGCTCGGCCCATGAAGAAAGCCAAAAGCTTCTCTTCCCCGCCTCGATACCGTTCCACCTCGCCCGGGTTTTCGCTTACCACCTCCGACACCCAGTTCTCTAGTTGGTCGCTGTCGCTGATCTTCCGCAGACCCTCCTGGTCCATGACTTCTTCGGCCGTCTTTCCCGATTGGACCATTCTCTGCAGCACCTGTCTGCCAAGCCCGTGAGACAGCGTCCCGGACTGAACGAATCCGATGAGATCGGCCAGCCGCGGCGGCTCCAGCCCCAACTGGGTTACCGGTTTGCCGGCCTCATTCGCGATGGCGAGCACTTCCACCATCACCCACTTGGCGGCCGCTTTGGGGTCGGCCGCCGTTTCCGCGACGGATTCGAAGTAGTCGGCGAGAGAACGGCTCGATGCGAGGACCTCGGCGTCGGAACGCGGTAACCCGTACCGACTGGCCAGCCTGTCCACTTTCTCCCACGGAAGCTCCGGGATTTGCGCGTCGATCCGCTCCACGGTCTGCTCGGAAATCTGAAGCGCAGGCAGGTCGGGTTCCGGGAAGTACCGGTAGTCGTGCACCTCCTCCTTACCCCGCATCGGCCGCGCCTCGTTACGCGCCGGGTCCCAGAGCATCGTCTGATGCTCGACCTGGCCGCCGGAAGCGATTGTCGCGACGTGTCGCTCAGCCTCGTACAAGAGCGCCTTTTCCAACTGGCTGAACGAATTCATGTTTTTGAGCTCAGTCTTCGTCTGCATGTCCTCGCTACCGACTCGCCGAACGGAGACGTTCGCATCCACTCGCAGGCTACCTTCCTCCATGTTGCAGTCGCTCACTTCCAGGTACTCGAGCAACTGCTTCAGCCGGCCCAGGAAAGCTCGAGCTTCGGCCGGCGAGCGCAGGTCCGGCTCGGTCACGATCTCAGCCAATGGTACGCCCGCTCTATTCAAATCGACTGCAGTCTGGCCGGGAAAACGATCGTGAAGCGATTTCCCCGAATCTTCCTCGACGTGCAGACGGCGAACGCGCACGCGGTTCGGAGCGGCTTCTTCTCCGTGGCTCGCGTCCAGCCACCCGTCGGTAGCCAGCGGACGATCGTACTGGCTAATCTGATACCCCTTCGGCAAGTCGGGATAGAAGTAGTTCTTGCGGGCAAAGACGGATCGCGCGTGCACCCGGCAGTTGAGCGCCACAGCCGCCAAGATCGCCAGCTCGATAGCGCGCTCGTTGACTACCGGCAGCGCGCCCGGCAGGCCAAGGCACACCGGGCACACGTGCGTATTCGGCTCCGCGCCGAACTCGACACGGCAGCCGCAGAACATCTTGCTCTCTGTTTTCAGCTGGACATGAATCTCGAGCCCGATGACCGCCTCATACCCCGCAGTGCCGCGCGTGCCGTTCATCGTTCGCCAGCCGTCAATGGATCCGCGGCGACGGACAGCTCCAACTCGTGCGCGGCGCACAACATCGTCGGCTCGTCGAGTCGAGGCGCGATGAACTGGCCGCCGACCGGTAGGCCGTCCAAGGTCCCGATCGGGAGCGACACCGCGGGCAACCCGGCCAGGTTCGCCGTCACGGTGAACACGTCGGACAGGTACATCTGGATCGGATCATTGACTCGTTCACCCAGACGAAACGCAACCGTCGGCGATGTCGGCGTGAAGACGACGTCGATTCCCGAGGCGAAGGCGCTCTCGAAGTCGCGACCGATCAGCCGGCGAGCCCGCTGGCCCTGCCCGTAGTAGGCGTCGTAGTAGCCGGCTGAGAGTCCGTACGTCCCCAGCATGATCCGCCGCTTGACCTCCCGGCCAAACCCAGCGCCGCGGCTCTTGCGATAGACGGCAGCCGTGCTTTTCGCTCCGACGGCCCGCTGGCCGTACCGCACGCCGTCATATCTGGCCAGGTTGCTCGAGGCCTCCGCGTTGGCGACCAGATAGTACGCCGGCACAGCGAACGGGGTGTGTGGCAGGGAGATCTCTCGAAGTTCCGCTCCCAATCGTTCCAGGCGCTCCAGCGCCGCCCGGCAAAGCGCGGCGATCCCTTCGTCGAGGTCGGCCGGGAAGTACTCCTCGGGGACGCCGACGACCAGGTCGCTGACGCCTCGCTCCAAACACTCCTCCAGCCGGGGCACCCGTGCATCGAGCGACGTCGAGTCGTAGCGGTCTGCGCCGGCGATCGCGCTCAGCATCAGCGTCGCGTCCTCGACGCACCCGGCGATGGGACCGATCTGGTCTAGGCTGGAGGCGAAGGCCACCAGACCATAACGGCTGACCCGCCCATACGTCGGCTTCAACCCGACAACGCCGCAGAACGAAGCCGGCTGCCGTACCGAGCCGCCGGTATCCGAACCTAGCGCGACGGGCACCAAACCCGCGGCCACCGCGGCCGCCGATCCACCCGAGCTGCCGCCCGGAACGCGTTCTCTGTCCCACGGATTTCGCGACGGGCCGAAGCCGCTGTTCTCAGTCGACGAACCCATCGCGAACTCGTCGAGGTTCGTCTTGCCCACGATCAGCGCGCCGCTGGCGCGCAGCGATCGCACGGCGGAGGCCTCGTAGGGCGAGCGGTAGCCCTGCAGGATCTTCGAACCACATGTCGTAGGAAAGCCGCGCGCGCAGATGTTGTCCTTGACGGCTACCGGGATCCCGGCGAGCGGGCCAAGCTCGTCACCGGCGTCGAGCGACCGGTCCACGGAGTCCGCCCGCTCGGCGAGATGTTCGCCGCCGTGGGAGAGAAACGCGTTGAGCGAGCGCTCCTCCGTCTCGGACGCACCGATCGCCGCCAGCGTCGACTGTAGTAGATCGACGGCTTTTAGCCGGCGCGAGCGCAAGCCCTCGCGCAGCTCGCTCACCGTCGGTCGATCAGGCCTTCCCGGCATCGTCACCACGACGATCCAGCCTTACGACTCGTCCTCGAAGTCATCGGCATCCATCGCCGGCAACCGCGGGAGTACGAAGTAGCCGTCGCGCCAGAGCGGAGCCAGGTCGCTGAGTGGTCCTTCCAGCGGATCGCAGTCCACCCGATCCTGGCGCAAAGCCGTTGAGCGTTCGGCGGATTCCGCCGCGTCCGCATCCGGGTCTATTTGACGAATCGCCTCAAAGTACTCTAGGATCGCCTGGCAATCGCGGGTCAACCGCGTGGCCTCTTCCTCGCTCAGCTCGAGTCGCGCGAGCTCCGCAATCTTCTCCAGCTGAGACCGCTCGATCGCCATGGCCGTCAATCGAGCTCGAGGTTCGCGTGTCGCACCACGACCTTCTTCCTACCGACCGTTTCGAAATCGATCACCACTTTGAGGTCGGGGCCGTGTCCATCGAGCTCCGCCACCAAGCCGGTACCGAATCGCGGATGGCGAACACGGCTTCCTTCTTCCAATTGCGGAAGCGCCTGCGTTTCCTGCGAGTCCGAGTAGTCGTAGGTGAACTCGCCGGGCAGCCGACCCAGGCCCCGTAACGCGTGCCACTCTGGCCGTTCCCCATACCGACGACGACTCGAGACACGCTCGAAGTAGCGATCCGTCTCCACATGCTCGACCAGCTCATCGCGCAACGGGCGTAAGAATGACGACGGGCTCGACGCGATCCAGTCGCCGGCGCGGCGCCGCGTCTGCACGTGCGTCGCGTACAGCTTCCTCTGAGCCCGGGTAATCCCGACGTAAAACAGCCGCCGCTCCTCCTCCAACTCCTCCAGGCTATCGTACGAACGGGCGAGCGGAAACAGGCCCTCCTCCATGCCGGCTATCACGACCACCGGGAATTCCAGTCCCTTCGCGTTATGGACGGTCATCAGAGTCACCGCATCGGCCTCAGGGTCGAGATTATCCACATCGGCAACCAGCGAGACTTTCTGCAGGAAGAGATCCAGGTCAGTGATCTCCCCTATCTCCTCCAGGTCCTCCTCCTCGATGACAGATCGGGACTCGAAATCGGACGCGGCCGCCACGAGCTCCTCGACGTTCTGAGCCCGGTCGATGCCTTCGTGACCTTCTTCCCGCAGGCGTTCCAGCAGCCGCAGTTCCACGATCAGCTCGGTCAGCAACTCATGAACTGGCATGTGATGCGCCAACTCGCCGTAGCGATCGATCATCTGAGCGAAAGATTCCAGCGCCACAGCTCCGGCCGGCCGTATTCCACCGATTCCCCCCGCCGTTCGGGCAGCCTCCAACGGAGTGATCCTCGCTGCTCTAGCAGTTTCCAACAGGGCCGTGAGCGTGGTGTCGCCGATTCCCCTTCGCGGATAGTTGACGATTCGCAGGAGGGAGCTGTTGTCCTTCGGGTTGGAGATGAGCTTCAGGTACGCGAGCACATCCCTGATCTCGCGCCGCTCGTAGAACCGCACGCCTCCGATGATACGATACGGAAGGTCGGCATCGCGGAACGCTTCCTCGAGGGCACGGCTCTGAGCGTTCGTTCGGTACAGTATCACGAAGCTGCGATGCTCCAGCTCGGGGGACTGGGGCAGCCGGCTCGCGATCTCAGAGGCGGCCCATTCCGCTTCGTCCACCTCGTCAACGGCCTTCACCAACGTGATCGGAGCACCGACGTCATTCTCCGTGAAGAGCGTTTTTCCTTTTCGCTTCACGTTCTCGGCGATGACGGCGTTGCCCGCCCGCAGGATAACCTGCGTGGATCGATAGTTGCGCTCCAGTCGGATCGTGCGTGCCTCGGAGAAATCCCTCTCGAATTCGAGAATGTTCCGGATGTCGGCCCCGCGCCAACCGTATATTGACTGATCGTCGTCGCCGACGACACACAGATTGCCGTGCTCTCTGGCCAGCAGTTCGAGCAAGCGGTATTGGGCGTGGTTCGTGTCCTGGTACTCGTCCACGAGTACGAAGCGGAAACGCCCGCGAAAGCGCTCGAGGATGGCCGCCGATGCCTCGAACAGCTCGACGGGCTTCACCAATAGATCGTCGAAGTCGAACCCGTTCGACTGGCGTAGCCTGGCCTGATAGGCGGGGAAGACCTCCGCGACCAGCCTGGAAAAGGGGTCGTAGGCCGCCTCCGCGTACTCTTCCGGCGTCACCAGTTGGTTCTTGGCGGACGAGATGGCCTCCTGCACGCCCTGCGGTCGCCAGCGCTTGGGGGCGTTGAGATCCTCCATCACGTGCCTGATCGCGCGCAGGCTGTCGTCCGCATCCAGGATCGTGAAGTCGGGGCCGAAGCCCAGGCGGGTGGCGTTACGACGCAGGATACGGGCACCGATCGAGTGGAACGTGCCGATCCACATGCCGGCGGGTTCCGCACCCAACAGACCGCGTACCCGGCTGCGCATCTCCTCGGCAGCCTTGTTGGTGAAGGTCACCGACATGATGAGAGTGGGGTCAACTCCGTGGTGCTCGATCAGATGGGCGATACGGCTGGTGAGCACGCGCGTCTTGCCGGACCCAGCTCCGGCGAGAACCAGCAGCGGGCCCTCGAAATGCTCGACGGCCAGGCGCTGCTCCGGGTTCAGCGACTCGAGATATCCGCCGACTTTCAAGTTTCCCGCGGCCACCGCTCAGACCGCCTGACCTGGTGGCATCACCGGAAGCTTGACGATGAATTCCGCTCCGTCGTGTGTACGGCCGAGCTCGATCGCGCCGCCATGTGTCTTCTGGACGATCCTGCGCGTCAGGGAAAGGCCGACGCCCCAGCCGCTCTCCTTACCCGACACGCCCGGCTCGAAAAGCGTCCTGCGCAGCTCCGGCGGTACGCCCGGGCCGTCGTCGATGAACCGAATCCTGACGCGGCCGTCCTCGGCGAGATCCGCCTTGACCTCGATGCGGCCGCCGCGCCCGGCTAGGACGTCGATGGAGTTCTTGATGATGTTTTCGAACGCCCACTCGAGAAGCACCGGATTGCCGGCGACCGGCGCCAACCCGGCCGGTACATCGACGTCCAGTTGGATCGAGCGATCCATCCTCGGCAGGCGCGTACCGATGTACGCTTCGAGTCGTCGGAAAAGCTCGCTCAAGTCAACGCGCTGAAGCCTGGGCGGGCGACCGATAAGCTCGAAGCGTTGTGCGACCTTGTTCAGCCGCTCGACGTCTACTTCCACCTCGTGGGCGATGCGTTCGTCAGGAGCGACTTCGCTACGCTCGCCGGGCGCCATGCGCAGAATCTCGACCCATCCGGACAGCGAGCTCAGAGGCGTGCCGAGTTGGTGCGCCGACTCTCTCGCCATCGTCGACCAGACACGTTCCTGCTCAGCCGAAACCGTGGAGCGGAAGATCCAGATGGCGGTGAGCACGATGACGATCAGCGTCGCGGCCTGGATCAACGGCACCCAGCGCAAGCGTTCGACTACGGCCGGCATGCCGAAGTGGATCGCGCCGACGCCGGGCTGTTCGATCGGTGGATTGCGCATATCGAGCCTGGCGGCATAGGCCAGAACCCGCGCGCGACCTTGCGGATCGCTCAGGTTGGCATCAAACGGCAGGTTCTCGGCCGCGGTCGGCTCATCGTCCGCGCTGGTGACGATCATCGGCATGCCGAGCTGCTTGATCTCATCCACGAGGTCGAGGAGGACGATCAGCTCGCTCTCTTCCGGGCTGTTTAGACCTTGAGCAACACGCGCGTACATGCGGGTCAGCGCCGTCGCATCCGCGTTCACGGCGCTCACCAGCTGGCGCGTGTAGTAGAGGTACCAGGCCAGGACGACCCCGAAGAGTATCGCGAGACCTACGGACAGGAGGCGTGCTTTCACGACGCTGCTATTCTCGTGGAGCCGAGGTAGGGCTGTAGGGCCTCCGGGAGCTCGACGCTTCCGTCTTCAAGCTGATAATTCTCGAGCAACGCGATAATCGTACGCGGAAGAGCCAGGCCGGAGCCGTTCAGCGTGTGCACGAACTCAGGCTTCGCGCCGCGCTCACGGCGAAATCGAATGCCTGCGCGTCGAGCCTGGTAGTCGGTGCAATTCGAACAAGACGACACTTCCAGCCAGCGATCGACCCCGGGGGACCAAACCTCAAGATCGTAGGTCATGGAGCTCGACTGTGCCATATCACCTGCGGCGAGCAGTACGACCCGGTATGGCAGCCCGAGGCGTTGTAAGATCTTCTCGGCCTGGCCGGTCAGGTCCTCCAACGCTCGCTCGGAGTCCTCCGGCCGCTCGAACCGCACCATCTCGACTTTGTCGAACTGGTGTATCCGGATGACGCCCCGCGTGTCGCGGCCCGCGGCACCGGCCTCGCGGCGGAAACAGGCTGTATAGGCGACGTATCGACGCGGCATATCTTCAGGGCTCAGGACCTCACCACCGTGCAGATTGGTGAGGGGAACTTCGGCCGTGGGTATCAACCAGAGATCATCCCGCTCGACGTGGTAGGCGTCGTCAGCGAGCTTGGGCAACTGACCCGTCCCCCGCATCGTCTCGCTCCTCACCATATACGGCGGCTGAATCTCGAGATACCCATGCTCCTCCAGGTGGACTTCGAGCATGAAGTTGATCAGGGCCCGTTGGAGCCGGGCACCGGCGCCGACATAGACCGGGAAACCCGAACCAGACAAACGAGCACCTCGCTCGAGATCCAGAATGCCCAGCGACACGCCCAGGTCCCAGTGCGGCTTGTGCCATTCTTCGCGCTGCGTGGGCTCGCCCCACGACCGGACGATCGCGTTGGCCGATTCGTCGCCGGCTGGTGCCGTCGGGTGCGGAATGTTCGGGATGCCGAGCAGAAGGTCTTCGATCTGGCCTTTCGCAACCTGCAATTCCTGGTCGTACTCAGAGATCTTGCTCGCCACATCCTTCATCTCGTTGATCAGCTCGGAGGCGTCCTCGCCCGCCTGCTTTCGCTGCGCGATCTCCTTCGACGCGTCATTGCGGCGCGCCTTGAGCAGCTCTACGCTCTGGATCAGCCGGCGCCGCTGCTCGTCAAGCCGGATGACGTCGTCGATAGCGGCCACCGTGTCCGAATCGGCACGCTTGGCCAGCAGTTCCTTGACCGCGTTAGGCTCGAATCGAATCTGCTTGAGGTCGAGCATCTCCCAATCCTCGACCTTCAGCTACTGCGACGGTGAAGGTGTGAGATTGCGATTGTCGCAGTTCGGATTCCAGAGGATCACGAAGTCGATCCGAGCCGGATCCTCGAGGATGGCGTCCACACGTACCTTGGCATAGATGCGACAGGGCAAAGAAAGAGTAGGATCGGAGCGACTGCGGATGAAATACGTGAACCCCTCTTTCACAGGCAGCGGGTTCTCGGCCTCGTACAGCTCCTTGTCCTCCGGCGCCTCCGTCAAGTCATCGAAGTCGCGGTTCGTTTCAAGGATGCCGCTCGACGGTTCGAAACCCTCAAAGAAACCGCGAGGCAGCCAGACCGGCTCGCCATCGAGGACCGCGAAGGCGATGTCCCAGGTCCCGATCAAATCCACGCGGATAGAGGTCGGAATGCCTCTACTCCTTCCGGACACCACGTTCAAGGCGCTGGACCGATCGATCGGGCCCGAGACCAGGTCGTAGAGCGAGATCTCGCGCGGTTCGCTCGGCCTTGGCCACTCGGTGTTGATGTCGCTCCCGCAGGCGGTCGCCCCGCCTAACGTGAGAGCCAGAACGGCGATCCGGCAGCCTTTGAGGAGGTTCGAGAGTATCATAGTTGACCGGCCAACCTTATCTGGGCCAAGTTCAACTGTCAAGCGACGAACGGCCCGGATGTGCTTGACTTGCCACGCCCAAACGGGTTAGGATAACTTCGCTCTCGCTACCCACCAGCCCGTAGGAGCCAAATGCCGACACTCAAGGATCTTCTCGCTCGTCTGTCGAGTCGCTCAGAGGTAGAAGCGGTCTACATCGTGGGCCAAGATGGGCTGCTCATAGACCAGATGGCACCGCAGGAGAGCGATGCGGAGGCGGTCGCCGCCATGGCGCCCAATATCCTGCAGAATGCTCGCGAGCTAGGTGCCGCCGCAGGCCACGACGGCTTGATCACAGCCGTAGTCGAGTTCAACGACGGTGTGGCGATCGTGACCGACGCCCCGCCGGAGATGATCCTCGTGACCTTCGTGCGGCCGGGTGTCCCGTTCGGCGCTCTGCTGTACGAGCTCCGGCACAATCGCGAGCAGATTTCCAGGCTCGTCTAGGGCCACGCTCCGGCTCCAACAGGGCGGAGACCGTTCGGCCCGAAGGCGGGCGGCTGGGCGTTGGCCCCGGTTCCGGATCGTCTTTCTGTCCAGAACCCCATCGAGGATCAATGGATGAGAACAGCCCTGCGGTGAAGGACAGCGCTGGATTCGAACGCTGGATCGTCGTGCTCGCAGGTGGAATCGGCTCGAGGTTTTGGCCGGCGAGCACGCCGTCACGGCCGAAGCAATTTCTCCCGCTCGCCACGACCCAGCCGCTGATTGTTGACACTATTGACCGTGCCAAGGCGCTCGCCCCCGCAGCGAACGTACTGATCGTCGCCGGTGAGCGGCTCGAGCCCCGCATTCGCGAGCATCTGCCGGACTTACCGTCCGACCAACTCCTGCTGGAGCCACAGGCGCGAGGAACGGCGCCCGCCCTGGCTTGGGCGGCACACGAGATCATCACGCGGGCACGTGATCCCAAAGCTGTGGTTATGGTCTCGTTGCACTCCGACCATGTCATCCGGCCGTTGGACGACTTTCTGACCACGCTGGGAAGCGCCATCGCTGCGGCCGGCAGCCAGAACCGGCTGGTTACCGTGGGCATTCGACCGACGCGGCCGGAGACCGGCTACGGGTACATCGAGATGGGCGAACCGCTGGAGGCCGGCGTCTACAACGTGGAGCGATTCGTCGAGAAGCCGGACCCAGAAACGGCGCAGAGCTACGTAGACGATGGCGGGTACGTTTGGAACTCGGGGATGTTCGTCTGGCGACCACAGGTCCTGCTGGCGGAGTTAGCCACCCACACGCCGGAAATCGCCAACCACCTGCGGCTGCTAAGTGGCGGGGACGTACCGGGCTTCTTTTCCTCGGTAACGACTTTGACCATCGATCACGGTCTCATGGAACGGAGCTCGAATATCGCCGTCGTGCAGTCCGAGTTCGAATGGGACGATGTCGGCGCATGGGCCGCCCTCATGCGCGTGCGAGAACTGGATTCCGCCGGCAACCTGCTGGTCGGCGAAGGGCACGCCTTCGAGTGCCGGGACAGCCTGCTCTGGGCCGAGGACGGGCCGGTCGTCGCGTTCGGACTGTCCGACGTCGTGATCGTGCGCGCGTCCGGCATAACCTTCGTCACAGCCAGAGAGCGCGCCGTCGAACTCAAGAAGCTACTGGCCGAGCTACCCGACAATCTTCAGAAAGGAGCCGACTGAGCATGGCTCAAGCTGGACTCGTTCTATTCGATGATGAGAGGGCTCGTAGCTGGGAGCCTTTCGCTATGACACGCCCGGCGGGCGAACTGCTGTTCGGCACCTCGAAGCTGGTGGATCGCGCGGAGCGCGCAACGGGACTCGAATGCGTCGGCTATCTGACGGCGGAGCACCTGGCGGATTTCGATGACGTCGGCGCACGCCCCGTTCTCGGCTTCGAGGACCTGCCCAAGGACCGTAACCTGATCTTCTGGTGCTCGAGAGCGGTGCCGTCACTTGGACAAGAGATCGCCGTTCCGGATGGCCCGACCACCTACCTGATTGACGGTCAGCCCGTCGGAATACTGGTCAGCGCCGGTGATAGGCCGGATCCGAGCTTCCTGAAGCAGCTCGAGCTGCCCGGGAGTCACGGAGCCGAGGTAGTGATCGAAGGACGAGTCGTGCATTGGGTGTGGGACCTGATGTTGGAGTCACCGGAGCAGGTGGGCCGTGACCTCGAGCACTTGGCAAGTGCAGACCAGGGGAGCCTGCCCGCAGGCGTGCACAAGCTGGGTGATTACCCGGTGAGCGTTGGCCGAGATGTCCGCTTCGAGCCGGGAACGGTCTTCGACGCTCGCGAAGGCCCGATTCGCATCGAGGACGAAGTGCAGGTGCGGTCGTTCACGCGGTTGGCCGGCCCGGCGTTCGTGGGGTCCCGGTCGCGGCTGCTAGGGGGATCCTACGAGCAGATTTCTACCGGTCCCTACTCGTACCTGCGAGGCGAGGTCGCGGAGACCGTGGTCCTGGGTTACACGAACAAAGCCCACGACGGCCACATCGGTCACGCCTACATAGGCCGCTGGGTGAACCTCGGAGCGTTCACGACGAACAGCGATCTGAAGAACAACTACGGTCCCATCAAAGTCTGGACGCCTGCGGGCATGCAGGACACCGGTCACATGAAGATGGGCAGCCTGATCGGCGACCACGTGAAGACCGGGATCGGTCTGCTGTTGACCACTGGCATCGTGATCGGGGCCGGAGCTATGCTATACGGCAGCACGATGCCGCCTAAGTACGTGCAGCCGTTCAGTTGGGGCGAGGGCAGTGATCTGGGTGAGTACCGGCTGTCCGCGTTCCTCGACACGGCAGCCAAGGCGATGGGCAGGCGGGGCGTTTACTTGGACGAACGTGGCCGGCGATATCTGGAAAGTTGCTGGCACAAAGGGCGGGGTGGATGATCTTCAAGGTTCACGTACTGGGGAGCGGCAGTCGCGGCAACTCCATTCTCATCGAAGGCTCAGAAACATGTCTCCTCGTCGACGCCGGGTTCAGCGGGCGCCAGATCGAGCGGCGCCTCGAGGCCGTTGACATCCCACCCGAAAGCGTCGGCGCGCTGGTCATCACACACGAGCATCGCGATCACACCCAAGGCATGGGCGTCTTCGCTCGACGCTGGGATATTCCCATCTACATCGCTCGGGCCACAGCGAAGTCTTGCTCGGCGCTGCTGAACGGCGATGAAGAGCTTCGCTTCTACCGAGCAGGCCAGGCTATCGACGTCGGCGACCTACGGGTCGAGCCGTTTCTGACGTGCCACGACGCCATCGACCCGATCGGGGTCACGGTGCGCCAGCGACCGAGCGCTCTCAAGGTCGGTATCGCGACGGATCTCGGGACCCCGACCTTGTCGGTCCGGCATGCGCTGAGGCAGTGCGACCTGCTCATCCTCGAGGCAAACCACGACGATCTAATGCTCCGCAATAGCCCCTACCCGTGGTCGGTGAAGAGCCGAATCGCCGGCCGCCACGGGCACCTGTCGAACCGGGCGGCTGCACAACTCGGGGTCGAACTGCACCATCCCGGACTCGGTGGCGTCGTGTTGGCTCACCTCAGCCAGGAGTGCAACGATCCGGCGCTGGCGCTAGACGTGGTGGGCAGCGCGCTGGGCAAGAAGGGCTATGAGGGGCTGCTCCGGGTCGCGGCGCAGGACGAGCCTCTGGCTGGGCTCGATGTCACAAACCTGGCCTCGGCCGTGCGTTCTCCTCAACTGCAGCTGTTCTGAACCGCTCAGTGCGGTGTTCGGCCAGGCGGGCTGTGTCGTGTGGTAGCTAAAGCTGGCTGGATTGAATACTCAACATTCGATATTCGACTGCCGAATTACAGCTTCTTCTCGAGGCTCGATCGCCGACAGTTCAATGCACGATTACCCAATGTTCGCTCCGGATGCCGAACATCGAGCGCCGTATACCGTGCATCGTGCGTCGATAATCGAAGAAAACTCGTGAATCGATTATTGGCTGT